>NZ_CALDMP010000036.1 GCF_937915125.1 uncultured Ruminococcus sp.
AAAGCCGTCAGGCGCTCTTTGTGCGGTGTTGCCTTAGATGTTACAGAATACTAGGCATGTTTCCCCGAAGCTTGGCATAAGCTGAATTGTGCGGAAAGCCGTGAAGGGGGAATTGTCATGCGCAAGCGCAGTGTTGTCCGGGATACCATTCAAATGACAGTGATCCAATTTTTTCTGGAATGTCTGTCGCTGTTGTTCAACGCCTGGATGACACGGCGTGTGGGTGCGGCAACGGTGGGGACGCTTGCCCTTGCCGGTTCATTTTTCAACCTGGCAGCTATGGTAGCTGGCGGAAATGCCATGCTCTGCGCCAGCCGCTTCGTGTCCGAAGAACTTGGGTACAAGGAAGGCTGTCCGGGAAGGATCTTGCGCTATGCCATTTCCTTTTGTATGATGCTGTCGCTGCCGGTGGTCACGGGGATTTTCTGGTTTGCACAGCCTCTGAGCCGTCAGTTTCTGCAAAGCGAAGCTATGGCGAATTCCGTGCGGATGATGGCAGTGCTATTACCCTTGGGGAGTATCAGTGCCTGTCTGAAAGGGTATTTCAATGCGGTATGCCGGGTGACAGTGACGGCGTTCTGTGATGTCATGGAATTTCTTCTGCGTGCCGGGCTTCTGGTGATGTTGCTCTTCTGGAGCGGCACCACAAAGCCGGAACAAGTCTGCACGTATCTGGTGTACAGTATGGCAGCCGGGACAATTTTCACGGCAGTGACATTGTCTGTCCTGTATATCCGCCGCCGGGAACATGGCACCGGAAAATGCAGCGTCAGCTTCTGGAAATATGTGCGGCTTGCTGTGCCGGTGGCATTTGGGGGATGCCTGACCTCCGGACTCAGTACAGCGAATGATGCACTGATTCCCATGACCCTACGTCAGTTCGGGGATAGTACCAGCCGGGCATTGCAGCAGTTCGGTACCTTTGAGGGCATTGTGATTCCCGTGCTGTTCTTTCCATCGACGATTTTGTGTGCTCTGTCCGGTATCCTGATTCCAGAAGTGGCACGAGCCAATGCTGCCGGGAATCGGGAACGGGTGTGTCAGCTGACGGAACGTGTCATTGAAATGACGCTGATCTTTGCCATTTTAATTGCAGCGATTCTTCTGAAATTCGGCGGTGTCATTGGCTATTGGATGGATGGCGGCACGCTGTCCGGGCGGATGATTCGGATTTTGGCGCCAGTAGTGCCCTTTATTTATCTGGAAATCGTACTGGAAGCGCTCATCAAGGGTATGGGCAAGCAGAATTTTTCTTCCCTGAATTATCTGGCGGAATATGTCATCCGCATCTGCGTGGTGCTCATTTGTATTCCACTGTTCGGATTTTATGGCATTGTGGCGTCTTATTATACCAGCAACGTGTTCGGCAACTGCAATCGGCTGCGCATGGCAGTAAAAACGGCAAACCTGCGGTTTCGCTTTGGAAAGCTTGTGGGGAAACCGCTGTTTGCCGCTGGATTTTCTTTTGCAATGGCATCTCTGCCAGGTGTATTCTGTCCGACACTCAGGGACAGTGTGTCGGGTATGGTACTGTTTCTGGGGATCGCACTGGTGCTGTACGGGCTGGTGTTCTGGCTGCTGCGGGAAAAAGAGGAGCAGCAGGTTATCCGAGCATCGGTTTTGCCGCTTCAAAGATAGCTATGATAAGGTAATCACTTTTTGTGTTCATTTTCAACGCACAATAATATCCACCAGCTGAAATGGTACGACCTTTTCCAATCCATCCAGCGAAAGCTCCAGTTGATGTCCGATTTTTCCGGCGCTGCACAGAATCGTGGGGAAATCTGCTGCCGTCTGATGGATGGTCGTGCGGAACAGCTTTTTCATGCCCACGGGAGAACAGCCGCCGTGGATATATCCCGTCAGGGGTAGCAGTTCCTTGGATTTGCACATGGAAACTGCCTTTTCTCCAACTGCGGCAGCAGCTTTTTTCAGATCCAGTTCCTCCGCAACGGGGACGAGGAATACGTAATGCTCCCCGGATTTTCCCACTGTGACCAGAGTCTTAAATACCTGCGCCGGGTCTTGTCCCAGTGCGGCAGCAAGTTCCACGCCGGTGTGCTGTCCCGTAGCTTGTTCCCAACAGCGGTGGACATAGGGCACTTTCGCCTTGTCCAGAATGCGCATGGCGTTTGTCTTTTCCACTTTTTCTTTTGCCAATCTGATCTCTCCTATTCTACCAAAACGGAGCGCCGAACATGTGCAGACATGTCCATGCGCTCCGTTATTTTTTATTTATAAGGCGATACCGCACAAAGAGCGCCTGGCGGCTTTGTACGTCATATGCTTGCATATTTTGCGTCATATTTCACAAAAATGCTCGTGAATACACAAAGTATTCACTGCGCTTTTTGTTTCATCTGACGAAAAATCTGACGGCGCATCTGACGCACAATCTTTGTGCGGTATTGCCATAAATGAATCTTAGAGGCTGAACATGATTTCGTTCATGATGGATTCCAGCAGTTCCTGACGACCGCTGGTGAGAGAAGCAGTAACTTCGCCCTTTTCCAGTGCATACTTTTCCAGATCAGCCATAGTAGCCTTGCCAGCGATGATGTCAGCACCGATACCGGTCTTCCAGCTTGCATAACGATCCTCGGTGAACTTGTCGATTCTACCATCGGTGATCATCTTGTCTGCAATGCGCAGACCCAGTGCAAATGCATCCATACCAGCGATGTAGCTGTGGAAGATGTCTTCCAATTCGAAGGAACCGCGTCTTGCCTTGGCGTCGAAGTTCAGACCGCCGTTGGTGAAGCCGCCTGCCTTCAGTACTTCATACATGCAAAGTGCAGCGTCGTAGACATTGGTCGGGAACTGGTCAGTATCCCAGCCCAGCAGAGGATCGCCCTGGTTTGCGTCGATGGAACCAAACATGCCGTTGGTTCTTGCGACACGCAGCTCGTGCTGGAATGTGTGCTGTGCCAGTGTTGCGTGGTTTGCTTCGATGTTCAACTTGAAATCCTTCTCCAGACCATACTTGTTCAGGAAACCGATAACAGTTGCAGAGTCAAAGTCATACTGGTGCTTGGTGGGTTCCTTGGGCTTCGGCTCTACATAGAAGTCGCCGGTGAAGCCGATGCTTCTTGCATAGTCCACTGCCAGGTGCATCAGACGAGCCATGTTGTCCAGCTCCAGACCCATGTTGGTGTTCAGCAGGGTCTCATAGCCCTCACGGCCGCCCCAGAATACATAGCCCTGACCGCCCAGCTTTACAGTTGCGTCAATGGCACTCTTGATCTGTGCAGCTGCATAAGCAAATACATCAGCGCTGGGGGATGTACCTGCACCGTGCATGAATCTCGGATGATCGAAGCACTTTGCTGTGCCCCACAGCAGCTTTTTGCCGGTCTTGTCCTGCATTTCCTTACACAGGTCTACGATCTCAGCCAGCTTTTCGTTGGTCTCAGCCAGAGAACCATATTCCGGGGACAGGTCTCTGTCGTGGAAGCAGTAGTAGTCAATGCCCAGCTTGTCCATGATCTCAAATGCAGCGTAAACCTTTGCCTTGGCACGCTCAGTGGGATCGGAACAGCCCCAGCTCTTGTCAGTGGTGCCGCAACCGAACATGTCCGTACCATCACCGCCCATGGTGTGCCACCAGGACAGCGCAAACTTCAGCTGCTCACGCATGGTCTTTCCGGCAATGATTTCATCCGGATTATAAAACTTGAATGCCAGCGGATTTTTGGAATCCTTTCCCTCATAGGTGATTTTCGGGATAGTTTTGAAAAACTCGCTCATGATAAAATCCTCCTGAAAATAGAAGTAAAATAATATATCGAAAAGTGCACTGTACCTTTTATAATGTATAGTGTACAGTACACATTTCATTTGAGACGAAACAGGCGTTTACAGCAAAGAGATTTGTCGGTTCTCTTTTGCAAAATAATCTTCCAGAACTGCAATATAGGTACGGAAGCAGACGGAATCCTGACAGGTCAATACGTCATTTTCCTGTGGGACACCCAGCTGTTCCAGCTGGGCATCGGACAGATCTTTTAAATAAACCTTTTCCGTATCCGGTGCAATCCCCACTATGGCTTTCTGGGATGCGTTCAGATCCAGCGTGATATCTTCGGAAATTTCAAGAAGCTGTGCTGTGATCTCCGAACGGGAGACCGTCGTCCACTCTGCGTGTACTTCCTCATTGGGAACAGGACGCTCCAGATAAACCGTGCGGTCATAGCCAACAGCCACAAAGGAGATGAATGGCAGATCAATATCACGATCATTGGGCTCTACATGCACCGCAATATTACCGCCGGAGCTGTCATCCGTCTGAATGATCTCATACCGATATGCGCCGGAAGGGGAAATGCCGGATTCCAGTATGGTCTGCTGTGTTGTAGGTGTGAAAAAAGAGATCATCATAAAATACGCAAGAGATCCGAGCACATAGAGTAGCAGATAGATGACACCAAAAATCGTTTTTGTTGTTTCGCCGGCACCAGACAGAAAAAAGATAATGAGTGCGGTTACAGCGATGGGAATGATCAGTTCCCATTTGCCAAAGCATAGCAACACCAGGGGCAGTATGGCTGGCAACAGCACAATGCTCACCAAGCGTGTCAGTATCTGAAACCGGCTGTAAAGCATTGCCGCAAGTGCTGCAAAAGAAACAGCGGACAAGGCAATACAGAATGTGATTTTGTCGGGGATGGAAACTTCATAGAATACTGCCAGGTAGGAAAACCAGCACATCAGTGCACAGTATCCCACACCCAACAGAGAAACCAATCGTCTCCACCAGATATTTGAAGAATTTGAATTCATGAACCAAGACCCGTCTGTGCACCAGCATGTGGTGTACAGACTTTTCCTTTCCTTGACGAAGATGCACTTATGCAACAAGAAAATGCACCTTTGGCTGAGATATCGTGTCGTTCGAAAAAGCGATTTAAAGCCGATCAGCATGCGCTTTGAACCGATGTATTGTTCCTGTATACAGAAATAACCTACAGAAATCTGCGCTGAACAACAGTTCTTCTTTCTTATTATATCATTTTTTTCGGGTCGTGGCAAGTACTATTGCAAAAAAAATTGAAAATTTGGCGGAGACCAATGGAATCATTGTGTGGATATGGCGGCTTTTTCTTCTGTTTCATTGCGGTGTATGGTATTGCCGGCGTAATTTTTCAATGGCGTGTTTTTCCAGACGGGAGACATAGGAACGAGAGATATCCAGCTTTTTCGCCACTTCACGCTGAGTCATAGGCGCACGGCCGTACAGACCATACCGATGCACCAGGATCTCAATTTCACGCGGCTCCAGGCATTGTTTCAGATACTGGTACAACTGCTTGGATTGAATCAGGGTGTCCACCAGTTCCGGGAGATCGGTTCCGTCATCAATAATATCCATGAGCGTCAGTTGATTGCCGTCACCGTCAGTTTCGATGGGTTCACCCATGTAGATCTGATCAGCACGTTTTTTCTGTGAGCGAAAACTCATGAGTATTTCATTTGTAATCCATACGTAGCGGCTCTAAATTGGCATCATCAGAGGGCTCGATCTCATCATTTTCTGCTCCGAAGAAGTAAATATGGATATTATTTCCATCCCATACAACTTTACGAACAAATGTACGGATCGCAGATCGCTTTTGTTCGATGGGCAAGCTGTCAAAGGAATCTGCAAAAGAGCAGAGAGATTCTGCCAGACTTTCAAATTCTGTATCAGACAGGATATCGGCTTTTGCCAGATCTTCGTACTCCTGGATCTGCGTTTGAAGTGCTTTTGTCTTTTCGTCCAGTTCGTTGATCTCTTTCAAAATATAATCCCGTGCAGAAGTGCCTTCAGCAGTTGTAAGGGATGACACAAGATTTTTGATCTTTGCTTCGTGATCTGATTTTGATTTTCGGAGAGATCTCAATTTTTCCTGGTAGGATGCGTCATTGATATTCAGACTTCTCTGTTCCTTTCTGAGCATGGTCATAAATGCAGATTTGTCTTCGGAGAGCTTTTTGATCTCAGCACAGACCATTTTGTCCAGTTCGTTTCCGTTGGGACGTTTCATGTCGCATTTCTGACTTTTGCTTTTTTCCTTCAATTCGCAGAGGTAATCATAGATCAATTCGCCGTCCTTATTCTTTCTCTGAGAAAGCTTCGGGCGCATGAAACTGCCGCATTTTCCGCAGAACAGCAGTCCTGAGAGCAGGGCAACATTGCTTCGCGGTTTGCGGTAGGATTTGGATTTGTTCTGTTCCAGGAGTTTTTGTACTTCCACCCAGTCATGACTGGAAATGATTCCTTTATGTTTTCCTACAGAAATGATCCAATCTTTCATATCCCGGATCTCGTTTGCTTGTCCGACTTTCTGACTGGTTTTGTTATAAGCAGTAATGCCATATTTTCCATTGAATTCAGATTGTTCAGAGTAAATATCCATGTCTCTTGTCTCGAAATAATTCCAGGCAGTTTCGTCAGCTATGAGATAGACTGGATTGGAAAGGATTCCCTTGATGGCGAAACGGGAGAAAGGCTTATTATTTTTGGAACGATAGTCATTCTGAAGCAAAAAGGTTTCTGTTTTTGACAAAGAGCGGTATTCCAGAAATTTTGCATAGATCAGTTTCACAAGTTCTGCTTCTTCAGGAATGACCTCGAGCTTGCGTGCTTTTCTTGTTTTTCCGTCTATTGTGATACTCCCGATGGTTTCCACGCTTTTGTAGCCTGTCGGGGGATTCCCGCCGAGCCATCTGCCGTCCTTTGCAAGCTCCAGCATATTGTCACGAATGCGCTCTGCAATGGTTTCACGCTCCAGCTGCGCAAATACAGAGGCGATATACATCATGGCTCTGCCCATGGTAGTTGATGTATCAAACTTTTCGCTGACGGAAATGAAGGACACATTTAATTTGTTGAGTTCTTCTATCATGGAAGAATAGTCACAGACATTTCTGCTGATCCGGTCTAACCGATAGCAGACGATACACTGGATTTCCTTTTGGCGGCATAATTTCATCATCTTCTGAAATTGTGGCCGATTGGTATTCCCCCCGGAGAAGCCCTCGTCTTCAAAGATCAGAATATCTTCGTCGGTTATGTCGGGATAGGAGAGGCAAATATTTTGTTTACATAATTCGATCTGATTCCCGATGCTTTCACCTTTGCCTGTGAATCTGGACTTTCTGGAATAGATTGCAAATTTACGGTTGTCTTTCATTGCACTCGCTCCTTCCGTATATGTCTTTAAGGTAATACCGCACAAAGATTGTGCGTCAGATGCATCGTCAGATTTTTCGTCAGATGAAACAAAAAGCGCAGTGAATACTTTGTGTATTCACGAGCATTTTTGTGAAATATGACGAGAAATATGCAAGCATATGACGTGCAAAGCCGATAGGCGCTCTTTGTGCGGTGTTGCCTTAGAAAGAAATGCCCTGTGATGTAAATCGATCATCATAGGGCATTTTTTCGATTACCTTGCTTTTTCAGATATGATTTCAATCAGGGTATCAGCATTTTCCTTTGATAAATGCATGTTGTCGATTTTGCTTATGATAGCCTTGGCGTGAACTTCTGCGACCTTTTGTTCCATGTTTTTTATGTCTTCTTTGGATTTCGGATAATGTACGATCACCTGCATCTTATCACCGGCTTTCTAGCCATAGTGTATTCGCAGTGGATTGTACACTATTCTTTGAGGAAGCCCTTGATCCAAAAACATTTTCCATAACCAGAACAATCTTATCATTCAAATTATAGCATTTCTTTTTATACAATTATCTCATTTAATATTATTTATTTCTAATATTTCCTATAATTTATGTTGAGAAAATACATCCTTCATTTACAGTCAAATTAGACTAATGGTGAAATCAAACATGTATCGTTTTCCACCGAATCCCTGTAAAACAGCTTTGTCCACTTGGATCACCGCTGTTTTTTCGCTTTTTCATTTTCGAAAGCACCGGATTATTTTCCGAGAATTGCTTCTAAAATTCGCCGATATTGGTAAACCGACAGCAATTATTGTTTATACCAAATTGCTGATAACGTTCGAAAAGTTCATCAGTGAAAAGATAATCAGAAGGATTTCCTGTAATTTCACAGATGGTCTGAACGAATCCAGCAATAGATTGCTGTTTTGGTTTCGCTATATGACCATTTTCCGGAACGTAATCATGATACATTTCGTTTCCGGCAGTAAAAACATAATTGTCGATAGTTCCTGAGTCGATTATAGCATATTTTTTAGTTTTTTTCATGCGGTTGCCCTGGCTTTCTCTCTCAATTCTATTGACAAAAAATCATAATTATGTTATAATAAATGCAACAACAATTTGTTACATAATGTGTTGCTATAACCCGGAAATTTCCGGTTATGGATAAATCAAAATTTCAAGGAGGAAAATTCATGACAAAAAACTCAAACGACCACTTGCCTTTTTGTCAGCAATGGTGATGGTCATGGCGATGCTGTTATATTTCCCAAGCGGAACATTCAGCAGCCTTGACTGGGGACTAAAGGCGAGTGCGGAGGAAATTACACCGTCTGCACCGACAGACGGTGACGGCAGTTCAGAAAGCCCTTACCAAATCGGCACAAAGGAAGAGCTCTACTGGTTTGCGGATAAGGTAAACAACGAAAATTCTACTTACGGAAGTGCAAACGCAGTCCTCACGGCGGATGTTACCGTGAACAAGGGAACCATCACAGCAGCCAGCACAGATGCGACGCCCTGGACGCCCATCGGTAACAACTCGAACAAATACACCGGCACATTTGACGGACAGGGACACACCGTCAGCGGCTTATACTTCAATGATACAAATACTACAACCGGAAAATATGTCGGCTTATTCGGCTATGTAGGAAACGGCGGCAAGGTTTCCAATGTGGGCGTGGAGAATTCCTATTTCAATGGCTACGATTGTGTCGGCGGCGTGTGCGGATATAACACCAGTAGCGGCACCATCACAAACTGCTATAACACCGGCGCAGTCAGCGGCCGTGATTATGTCGGCGGCGTGTGCGGATACAGTGCTGACACCATCACAAACTGCTATAACACCGGCGAAGTCAGTGCAACTTCCGATTCCGCTTCTGTCGGCGGCGTGTGCGGATACAACGCCAGTAGCGGCGCCATCACAAACTGCTATTATCTGAAAACAGAGGATGGTCTAAGTGCAGTGGGATCAAATAATGGTTCCAGCAATGTCGAAACCAAAACCGCCAAGCAGTTTGCAAGCGGCGAGGTGGCTTATCTCCTCCAGAGCGGTCAGACAGCAGATGAAAGCGGAAATATTCCAGAGGTCTGGGGACAGACCATAGGAACAGACGATTACCCTGTTTTAGGCGGCGAAAAAGTAGATGCTACTACAGGTTGTGTTACATATAATAACAGTGGTGACACAGGTGAAAAGGGGCATAGCAATAACAACGGTTTCTGCACTAACTGCGGCGCTTATGACCCTGCAACACAGAACAAAGACGGATATTACGAAATCGGCAACGCAGGACAGCTTTACTGGTTTGCGGATAAGGTAAACAACGAAAATTCTACTTACGGAAGTGCAAACGCAGTCCTCACGGCGGATGTTACCGTGAACAAGGGAACCATCACGGCAACCAGCACAGATGCAACTTCTTGGACGCCTATCGGTAACAGTTCAAGCCAATACACCGGCACATTTGACGGACAGGGACACACCGTCAGCGGCTTGTATTTCAATGATGAAAGTGCTCGTGAAGTCGGCTTGTTCGGCGTAGTAGGGAGCGGCGGCAAGGTTTCCAATGTGGGCGTTGAGAATTCTTACTTTAACGGCGATTATGGTGTCGGCGGCGTGTGCGGAGCCAGTATTGGCGCCATCACAAACTGTTATAACACCGGCGCAGTCAGTGCAACTGGTGAAGATGCATTTGTCGGCGGCGTGTGCGGAGTCAGTGCTGGCGCCATCACAAACTGCTATAACACCGGCGCAGTCAGTGCAACTGCTACAAATGTATATGTCGGCGGCGTGTGCGGATTGAATTACGGCACCATCACGAACTGCTATTCTCTGGAAACAGAGGATGGTCCAAGTGCAGTGGGAGCAAATAATGGTTCCAGCAATGCTAAAACCAAAACCGCCGATCAGTTTGCAAGCGGCGAGGTCTGCTATCTGCTGAACGGTGCAGACGATGTGTTCACATGGCGGCAGAATCTTGGCACAGATACTCTTCCGACATTGGATCAGACCCACGGAAAAGTCTATGCAAGCTATCCCTGCCCTGCGGAATTCTCCAACACCAAGGCAGGCATTCCCACAGTGGAACACGAATTCGAGGACGGCATTTGTACCGCCTGCGGAGCATATGAAAGCGAACCGGAACAGATAGACGGCGTATACCAGCTGAAAACCAAGGCAGACCTCTACTGGTTTGCAGAACAGGTGAACAGCGGTAAGACCGACCTGGACGCAGTTCTTGCCAATGACATTACCGTGAATACCGGGGAATTGTCCGAGAGCACCACAGATGCAAAGGTATGGACACCCATCGGTAACTACGCCAACCCATACACCGGCACATTTGACGGACAGGGACACACTGTCAGCGGCTTGTATTTCAATGATGAAAGTGCTCATGAAGTCGGCTTGTTCGGCGCATTAGGGAGCGGCGGCAAGGTTTCCAATGTCGGCGTTGAGAATTCTTACTTTAACGGCGATTATGGTGTCGGCGGCGTGTGCGGATATAATGATAGAGGCACCATCACAAACTGCTATAACACTGGTACAGTAAGCGGCGATGATTCTGTCGGCGGCGTGTGCGGATATAATGCTGATGAAGGCACCATCGCAAACTGCTATAACATTGGCGCAGTCAGTGCAACTAATGAAGGTGCAGAAGTCGGCGGCGTGTGCGGAGTCAGTGTTGGCGCCATCACAAACTGCTATAACACCGGCGCAGTCAGTGCAACTGTTGAAGATGCATATGTCGGCGGCGTGTGCGGATGGAGTGATGGCACCATCACAAACTGCTATAACATCGGCGCAGTCAGCGGCGTGTGCGGATATAACACCAGTAGCGGCACCATCACAAACTGCTACTACCTCGCCGCAACAGAGGACGAGAACGGCGGCAAAACCTCTAATCAGTTCCACTCTGGCGAGGTGGCATATCTCCTTGCCCATGGCACAGACGGCGAGGTCTGGGGACAGGATCTGTCCGATGCAACCGCAGAGACTCTGCCGGAACTGAACGCTCCCAAGGTCTACAAGGCAACTGTGGACGGCAAAGCCAAATACCACAACCACACCGGAGACACTTGCGAATATTGCGGCGATCTGATCGAGCCGGCGTTCAAAAACGGTGCTTACCAGATCGGCACAAAGGAAGATCTCTACTGGTTTGCAGACTATGTCAACAGCGGCAACACTTCTGCAAATGCAGTCCTCACGGCGGATATTACCGTGAATGAGGGTACAATGACAGCAGATTCCACAGATGCTACCTCCTGGACGCCCATCGGTAACAGTTCAAGCGAATACACCGGCACATTTGACGGACAGGGACACACGGTCAGCGGCTTGTATTTCAATGATGGAAGTGCTTCTAACGTCGGCTTGTTTGGCGCAGTAAGGAGAGGCGGCAAGGTTTCCAATGTCGGCGTGGAGAATTCCTATTTCATTGGCTACGAACATGTCGGCGGCGTGTGCGGATGGAGTGCTGGCACAATCACAAACTGCTATAACACCGGCGCAGTCAGCGGCTATGATTATGTCGGCGGCGTGTGTGGATATAACACCAATAGCGGCACCATCACAAACTGCTATAATACCGGCGTAGTCAGTGCAACTTCCGATTACGCTTATGTCGGCGGCGTGTGCGGAGAAAATTACATTGGCACCATCACAAACTGCTATAACACCGGCGAAGTCAGCGGTTCAGGCAGTGTCGGCGGCGTGTGCGGATATAATAATGGAGGCACCATCACAAACTGCTATAACACCGGCGAAGTCAGCGGTTCAGGCAGTGTCGGCGGCGTGTGCGGAAAGAATAGCGATAGCGGCACAATCACAAACTGCTATTTATTGGAAACAGAGGGTGGTCTAAGTGCAGTGGGATCAAATAATGGTTCCAGCAATGCCGAAACCAAAACCGACGAGCAGTTTGCAAGCGGCGAGGTGGCTTATCTCCTTGCAAGCGGCACAGACGGCTCTATTTGGGGACAGGATCTGTCCGTGGAAACCAGCTATCCGGAACTGGGTGCACCCAAGGTCTACGGCGACGGCACGACTATCGAATACCACAACCACGGCACATCCCTCATCTGCGAACTCTGCAATGGAGTTGCTCTTTCCAAACCGGAGCAGATCGGCGGCGTATACCAGATCAGCAACGCACAGGAGCTGTACTGGTTTGCAGATTCTGTCAACAGCGGCAACACTTCTGCAAAGGCAGTCCTCACGGCGGATATTACTGTAAATGAGGGAACTATCACGGCGGATTCCACAAGTGCGACACCTTGGACGCCTATCGGTAACAGTTCAAGCAAATACACCGGCACATTTGACGGACAGGGACACACCGTCAGCGGCTTGTATTTCAATGACGAAGTTACAGATTATGTCGGCTTATTCGGCTATGTAGGAAACGACGGCAAGGTTTCCAATGTCGGCGTTGAGAATTCTTACTTTAACGGCAATAAGTATGTCGGCGGCGTGTGCGGATTGAATTACGGCTCCATCACAAACTGCTATAACACCAGTGCGATTAACGGTTCTGATTATCATATCGGCGGCGTGTGCGGATTTAATGATGGAGGCACCATCACAAACTGCTATAACACCGGCGCAGTCAGCGGCAATAATTATGTCGGCGGCGTGTGCGGAGATAATGATGAAGGCGCCATCACAAACTGCTATAACACCGGCGCAGTCAGTGCAACTGGTGAAGATGCAGAAGTCGGCGGCGTGTGCGGAGAAAATTACGGCACCATCACAAACTGCTATAACACCGGCGCAGTCAGCGCAACTGCTACAAATGCATATGTCGGCGGCGTGTGCGGATATCATGAAGAAGGCTTCATCACAAACTGCTACTACTTGACAGGCACAGCATCTGACGGCATCCATGGCAGTGATACAGAAGGCAGCGCTGTAGAGAAAGACGAAGCCACTTTCCACTCCGGCGAGGTGGCATATCTCCTTGCAAGCGGCGAAAACGGTTCCATCTGGGGACAGGATCTGACCGCTGCTGAAAGCTATCCTGCCCTGAACGGCGCAGCGGTTTATCGGACCAGCGGCTGCATCGGCTACAGCAACAGCAAGACGGCGTACACTGAACATACTTATGATGAAGATGGAATTTGTACCGTCTGCGGCGCAGAAAATGACGACCCCATGATCCGGCTGACCATTGACGAACCGGCAGAGATCGTTTACACCGGCGAAGCATTGGATTCGGCAGAACTGGTAACAGCTGACAGCACCGGCGCTATGACCTTTACCTGGAAATCCGGCGAGGAGATCCTGGAAGAAGATCCTACAGATGCGGGAGAATATGAGCTGATTGTGTCCATTCCGGCCACACGTTATTACGGCGAGGGAACCAAAACCTTCACCATTACAATTACCAAGGCGGAACCGGAATATACCGTTCCTACCGATCTGACGGCTACTTACGGCGATACGCTTGCAGATGTAGAACTTCCTGAGGGTTTTGCATGGCAGGATGAGGAGACAACTTCCGTTGGCAATGCCGGGGAGAACACGTTTATGGTGACATTCACGCCCGAAGACACGGCAAATTACAACGTTGTTGAGGATATCGAGGTAACTATTGACGTTGCCAAGGCTGAGCCGGAATATACTGTTCCTGTTGCCACTGCCACCTACGGCGATACCCTTGCGGACGTGGAACTTCCCACCGGCTTTACATGGCAGGATGAGAAAACCACTTCCGTTGGAAAGGCAGGGGAGAACAAGTTCAAGGTGACTTTCACGCCCGAAGATACGGACAATTACAACGTTGTCGAGGACATTGAGGTAACTATTGACGTTGCCAAGGCGGCTCCCACTGTCACCCCGATCATCGAGGATAAAACCTACAGTGAAGGCGACGATATCCCGGCAATTTCCATCGGCAAGAACGATACGCCCGGTACGATTAAGTGGCTGGATGTCCAACTAGAGGCTCTGGAAGCAGGGGAGAACGTCCTGACATGGGAATTCACTCCGACGGATAATGACAATTACAACGTAGTCACTGGCACGATGATCGTTATGGCGGAGACTACTACGACAACGACTACTACAATCACCACAACAACAACCGCCACATCGACCAGCACTTCAAAGGCAACATCTGGCACAACAACCACAACGACTAGCAAAACTTCTACGAAATCCAGCGAAACAACTGCAAAGGCAACTTCCACCACAACATCCGGCACAACAACCACAACGACTGGCAAAACTTCTACGAAATCCAGCGAAACGACTTCCAAGGCAACTTCCACTACAACATCCGGCACAACAACCACAACAATTGGTGTAACTTCTTCGAAGACCAGCGAAACGACTTCCAAGGCAACTTCCACTACAACATCCGGCACAACAACCACAACAATTGGTGTAACTTCTTCGAAGACCAGCGAAACGACTTCCAAGGCAACTTCCACTACAACATCCGAAACCACAACGACTGGTGTAACATCTACCAACTCCAGCGAAACACCTACATCTACAGCAAGCACAACTGTTACATCTGCCGGACCTACCAACACCACTACCAGCAATACAACGATGACAACTTCCGGAACAACAGAAACGACCACTTCGACTACGGGCTCTACATCGACTTCTGCTGGCCCCACACAAACCACTTCAGACAGTACTACCACAACTACATCCAGCAAAACAACGACTTCCGAAACAACAGAAACATCAGCTTCAACCACATCTGCAACAACATCGACTACAACAAGCACTTCCGCAACCATAACGACAACATCGACAACGACTGCTACCACAGAACCCACAAAGACTACGACTTCCGAAAGCACAACAAGCACAACCATTTCCGCAACAACGGATACCACCGAAACCACAAGCAATACCACTGAAACCACAACCAACACAACAAACACCACTAACACAACAGCTACCGGAACAACGGACACCACCACGACCACCGAAACGGAGCAAACTGTTCTCACAGGCGATGCAAACCAGGACGGTAAGGTTGACCCTGACGATGCGTATCTGGTTCTGGTATACTACGCCGAGGAAATGGTGGGCAAGGAGCACACCATGTTCAACGATCCGGAACTGGAAGAATTGATCATCGAGGCATTGGACATCGACAAGGACGGCAATCTGGATGCAGATGATGCATACCTGATTCTGCTCTACTACGCACGTGTTTCTGTCGGGTCTGACGTGACCTGGGAGGAT
>NZ_CALDMP010000037.1 GCF_937915125.1 uncultured Ruminococcus sp.
ATACTTTTTGTACACTTTCTGGCGAATTGTTGTATGGTTTACTTGACTTTTTACACAGAAAACGATAGCATCAAAAAGAAAACGTTAACTCCTAAAATAACAAACAGCCACAGCGATTTTGACTTCAATGTGGCTGTTATCGTTTGATGATTGCCGGAAAAGTGTTTATTTCTCGGCTTTTTTATAATAAAAATGCACCTAACGATTGTATCATTCGTTAGGTGCAGATATGGCTAAGAACTATAATTTTGATACAATGCACCCTTTCAGTTACAAAAGGGGGCATTTTGCTGTTTTCAGAGCTATCGTTTCGGAATTACCCTCAAACAACCGCCTCCACAATTGTACTTATTTTCTTTCTGGGCGGTTATCTAATGGATAGGTTATAAACAGTTCCCAAACAAAATCCCTCCTATCAGCCGCATGGAACCTGACAGGAGGGATACTTACAAATATTTCACCGTGTTTTTTTTCTTTTGCTGCACATAGTAATTGTGAATGCACTGATACTAATGAGCAAAATTACAATCTCAAAATCCAGATTGCTGCCACTTCCTGTCTTTGGAGATTCAGAATTAATTTTTTTCTCCGGCTTCTCCGAATTTTCGTCTGGCTCGCTATCAGGCTGCGAGGCTTCATCAGAAGAAGCTTCTATACGTGCCATAACCACTGTATTACCTTCATGCTCCACTGCAAAAGCATTCATAGGCGCTGATAGAATGATAAAGCACACTACGAAAAATATCACGCATAAACACTTAATCGATTTTATATGTTTCATTTTATATAAATAGACTCATATTATGTCGTGCGTGTAATAAGTGCGCTGTGGAAGAGGATAGTTCCGCTGTAATCGCCAGCAATGGCAGAAAGATCCTGGTCATACAAGGCGTTTTGATTCAAAGCCAGTGTAACATCCTGTGTGGCACCTTCTGTTCCCGAGGCAAATGTGGTGAGATGGTATCCATAAGAACCAGGGGCAGAATCATCGTTAATCGCTGTAAGGTCAGTAATATTTGTGTCACTCACTGCATCATCATAAACATCATAAGATATTTTGAACGGATCACTTGCAACGTCCTTTTGCGTCAGATAAAACTGATTGTCTGTAGATGCGCTGTCCTTTATATAAACAGAAACCGCCTGGTTGCTGTTTATATTCAGCTCTGTTGCTTCAACCTGAAAGTTGTGGTAAGCATAATGAGCCGTATCAGTGTTTTCAGGCTGTATCAGTGTGCCGAAGTCAGCAGTTTCAGGAATTGTGATCACATAGCTGACACTTCCCGGATCAACAATATTAGCGGTTACTTCTGTTGAACCATCCTTGTCAGTGTTTGTCAGAGTTCCGGCAGATACCGACATAACAGGAATAACGGCAATCATGGCAGAAATCAGGAAGGGTATCATTTTTTTGGTTTTCATAAAAAAGCATCCTTTCAAAATTATATTTTTAGAAAGTCATGTTATTGACTTTCGCTGACAATTAGTGTGAATTCCGACTCTGCGGAATTCAGTGGGGAATGCTCCTCATCAAGAGTAACACACTGATAATAAACGATTGCAGTGTACTCCCCTGCTTTTAGATCTGTTGAAAGCGGAATTTCTGTTAATCCATATCCAGGTTCAAGTAGCTCAGATTTGTAAAGCTCTGTTCCATCCTCTAGCTTAACAGTTGCATAAAAGCCGCATTCATTTTCCTTAGGATTGCCGACACTTAGCACAAGACTTGTGTCTCCAGCTTTCATCACAGCTGTGCCATAGCCAGGAATTTGAATGCCTCGTTCCTGAACAGCTCCTTCATCCTCAAGACCCGTATCCCATCCGTCAGATACCTTTCCCACTACCCCCTGTGATGGTGCGGGCGTCTCGGTGAAGAACCTGTTATAAACAATCACTCCGCTAATAACCAAAGCTGTAACAACAAGCAAAACAATGACAAAAATCCATATTTTTTTCTTTCCCTTATCTTTCATATTACTCAACTTTTTTCCTTCTTTTCGCCATGTATAAGAGTGTAATTGACGCAAATGCAATCACCAATACTGCAAATAGCTCTGCTTCACCTGTCTTTGGCGAACTGCCAATTTTTTTGGTATTACCAGCCACAGCTGTTCCCCCTGCATTCGACACCTCATCTGTTGTTACGGTAGTATCAGCCACAGTTTCCACAATGGCAAAGGACATAGGATTCGGAATGGTAAATACCGCTTTTTCGTTCTCAACAGAATCAGGCGTATAGTATGTAACATTGCCGTCATGATCTATTGCCACAAGCTGAATATTCTGATGATCAACCGGAACGGTCATTTCAAAGCCCTCCTGACACCAAAGCTCAGCAGGAATATAATTACTGTTGCTATCAGTCAGGCTTAATGAATATGCTTTGAGAATATTATCTTCCCCTGCCGCTGAAGCCAGTTGTGAATACTCATCATCGTTTTTACTGCTGACATTGTAATTAATATTCAAATCCTCGTGCATACTGCTCTTAACGGTTATATTGTTTCCGGCAGATTTTGTTTGGATTTTCAGGAAGTTACCCTGTACTGTAGGATAGCCCTTGTTCAGCAGTGTATTATAATTCCATACAACCTTTTCATTGCTGACAGCGTTAAGCTTGTCAACAAAGTCAGTGGTCTTGAATTCCTCAGCCTCTGATATAGCTTCGTTGGTATTATCCGTTAATTGTTCTGATTTTGTTCCCACTGCCTCAAATTCGCTTGAAACGATGTAAAATACATTCTGAACTGTGGGTGTCTTGCCATTGTATCCGTTCGTGCCTGAGATGGAGCCTTTGTTTGTTCCATAAGCATAACCCGAATTGTAGGAGCTTTTGATTGCTCCGTTATTCTTTCCTGCAAGACCGCCTGCAGTGCTGCTGTCTGTCGTTCCGATTTTCGCATTATTGACACAGCCGAAAATTTCGCCTGTGTTTTCTCCTGCAATACCGCCGCACTGCACGCCCTTTATCACAGCCTCATTACGGCAGCCAATCATAGAACCGGAGTTTGTGCCTGCTATACCGCCGCTGATATCGCCCAAAATACTGGAATTCAAGCTGGCAGCCTTAATGCTCTTCCCCTTGAGATGTATCGTGCCTGACGTGAAGTTCACACCGCTGATACAATGATCAATTGTCCCCTTGTTCACTGCGGTGATTCCGCCTGCAACCTTGGAAGAGGAAGTAAAATCGCAGTCAAACACGAATAAATCTTTCACACAGCCATCATTGCCGATTACCTCAAATAATCCGCCGTTATCGGAGGAATCCACATTAAGACCCATAATGCAGTAGCCGTTGCCATTAAAGGTCCCGTTAAAGGGCTTATCATCTGCAACAGATCCGATACCCTGCATCCATTTGGAATCGTCAGGTGCCTGAATATTGTTCATCAGCAGATAATTCTGTGACCCATAAACCTCATAACCGCTTCTTACAAGATTTGAAAGCTTTACAAGGTCATCATAGGTTTTGATCAGTAAATTACCGTCATCGTCCTCTTCAAACTCGTCAGGCTCAGGGGGCGCCTCGGAATAAGTGTTTGAATAGGCATCCTTATAAGACAAATAGTAAACTGTTCCGCCTTTAAATTTTGGATACTGATCCGGTGTTTTACCGTTATCAATATTTTGGTACCAAACCTGTGTTCCGTCTGTTACTTCATGATTCAACAGATAAGCAACCTGACCGGAAGCGAATTCCTCTGGTGTTTTTGTGGTTGCCGATGTATCTGTGAGTTGATTGCTGATACAATAGCAGTTATCTATGGAACCAATATCATCACCACTGATACCGCCCACAGTCTCTGTATCTGCTCCGGTAACACTTCCTACGTTAAAGCAGTTTTGGATTTGTCCGGTGGACGAATTATCAAGGGTGTTACTTCCTCTTATTGCACCTACAAATTTATTACCCGTTACAGAACCAGCGTTATAGCAGTCAATGATCGATCCGCCGCAGGTTGACCCGACAATTCCTGCAACCTTTTCGTTACCTATCACCTCAGCTTCGCTGTAACAGCAATGAACCTCAACAGAGGAACTATTGTCACAGCCTATAATTCCACCTATACTATTTTTTCCTTCAAAATGACTGTTGTAAACGCCAAGATTTTGTATGTAGGCGCCGTCACCTGTGCAACCAAACAAACCAATATTATCAGCATCTGTATTTTTGTAATATAAACCGCTGATTGTAAAGCGCTGACCATCAAACTTACCTGTATATGAATTGTCATAGTTGCCTATTGGAACCCATTTTCTGAGAGTTGTTGCTCCTATATCATCAATGCCGATCACATTAGTGCGGTTTACAACAAGATCTTTAACAAGAACAGCATTGGCTGCTCTGTTCTGAGCATCAAAATCGGCATGGGACTTATCACCGTTTACCAAAGAAGCAAACCAATAGAGCATCCCCGGATTACTTATTTCATAGCAATTATCATTGTTTAAAACCGCAGGCTGATAATCGCCGCATATTTTACAAAAGCCATAGTAGTCAAATTGATGCTCTGAGGAACCTGTGCCAACTGGATAGTTGCTGTATGATTTTTCAAGCTCATGGCAGGCATATCCGTAGTAAACTGTTCCCCCGGTAAATTTCGGATAAGCGTCAGGGATTTCACCGTTATCAAGATTCTGAAAGAATGAGCGCGCTTTATACGATTCACTGTGATTCAGCAAATAAGCGACCTCGCCAGAAGCAAACTGTTCTGGTGTTTTTGTGGTTGCAGATGTATCTGTGAGCTGATTGCTGATACAATAGCAGTTATCTATGGAACCTCTACCGTCACCTCTGATACCGCCCACATGGCTTGTTCCTGTTCCGGTAACACTTCCAACATTAAAGCAGTTCTCAATTTTTCCGGTGGTCGAACTATCTAAGGTGTTCTTTCCTCTGATTGCGGCAACATATACATCGCCCTTGACTGAGCCTGCGTTATAGCAGTCAGCAATTGTTCCGCCGTAGGTCGAACCTACAACTCCCGCAACACCCTCTTTACCGATAACGGTTGCCTCACTGCCGCAACACTTGACAGTAACGCCTGAATTATTGTTTCGGCCTAAAATTCCGCCAACGCAGTTGTTTCCTTCAAAATAACTGTTAAGGACAGTGACATTGGCGATGTTTGCACCGCCTCTTGTGTAGCCGAAAAGTCCGACATTATCAGCTTCTGAATTGCTGAAATACAGGCCACTGATATTATGGTCATAGCCTTCGAAATTTCCTGTATAAGAACAATCCGGTGTGCCTATGGGAATCCAGCTTCTGACAGAGCTTAACTGTGAACTGTCAAGGTTGTTCATATCATAACGGTTCACATAAATATCGTTCATCACAACTGCGTTTGCCGAACTGTTCTGTTCGTCAAATTCTGCAAGCGTTCTGTCGCCGTTTACCAGGGAAGCAAACCAATAGAGTGTACCGGCATTGATGATTTCATAATGACTGAAGCTGTTAAACTCAGCAGGCTGATAAAATCCGCAGTTGATGCAGAAGCCGTCACTATCAAAATCATGCTCTACGCAAACGGCATATTTTAATGTAACATCACAGTTCGGCATCACAAAGCTTGCTGTTTTTCCGCCGTCTACCGTATCATTAAGGGTTAGTGGTCGTGACACATTACCATATTCCATAAGGACCGTATTCACTTTTCTATCAACAATAATGTTTACAGTTTCGCCCTCGGCAAAAAGATTTGAATAAGCGTCCAGAGAAACAAGGTCTGTTGAACCATCTTCTCCCTCTACATAAACCTTATGACCTTCATTTACATTCAGCGTGAGGTGGATATCAGAATATGGCGCATTGAATGTATATATGTAGTACCCATTTTCATCAACAAAAAGTTTTTCTATTTGATCCCTTTCCAGAATTTCAGTTTCGCTTGTTACTTTGCTCTTATTCGAAGCATCATTGAATCTCTGCATCGTAATTGAGCTTAAAACTGTATTATCCGATGTTGGCTTGAAACGAACGGTAATCTCACTGCCTGCCTCTTGTGTTGTGCTTGTAGCCTTGCTTCCGTTATTATCGATATATATTTCTGCACTGCCGTTTCCGCTAACACCAACGCTTGTTTGTTGATTAAAGATCTCGCTGTTGTCCGATGTATCCTTATTTTCATTCGCCAAAATCACGGAATAAGCCGTGTTATAATTTTCCCTGTCCGGTTGAATCTCTTCAGCGCTGACATCAACTATTTCAAATACAGCTCCCGGAGCCTGTGCATTGGCATCAATTGTCTTAAATTTAACATATTCTGTCGAAAAGCCGTTCCCTTTGAGTTCAGTTTCAGGCGTCATGATGTAGGTTGGATAACCTCGTGTGTATGAAAGATAATCTGAAAGGTATTTTGACGGTGTACTGTCGCACAAAGCAAATGCCTTCGTATTAAACAATTCGGAAATATCTGCCGAATCGGATATCGGCTTATATTTTGTGTTCGTTCCGTCTTCGTAAACTGCCCACGAAACTAAACAATAAAAGTCATCGTTAATAGTATGCGTATCAAAGGCCGTTGGAGTCTCATTTTTTTGTACAAATCTCGTTAAATGGAGATTATACGGAATTTCATCATCTGGAATATTACTGTCATATTGTGTCCCATCAAGAATCAGAAATGAATTGATACCCCTATTTGTCAATGTGAATACTCTATTGAACACCGTTTCAGCTTTAGCAAACTCAGGAGAAAGAATTGGATATCCTTGCCCTTCCACTAAATAGAAGTTTCCGATGTTCCTCATTACCACGGTTGTAGCATCCTCAGGTTTTGGATATTCATCCAGCTTGAGATAAATTCCGTCCACAAGGGAAACCTTCAGTTCTCTGTCGAGCACCTCTTCCATTGCCTTTGCAACATCATTGTTCAGCGTCTGATAATCTGACACTTCTTGGGTATAGTTTCCCCTTACCTCATCGTTATTGGGATAATATTCTTCCAAATAGTCTCCCTGCTGAGAAAGATACTCCTGATGAAGCATCTCTAAAAGCAAGATTTCCATAAATTGCTTTTCAATGCTCGTTTTTATATATTCATATTGGTCAGTTGCAAAAGGTAATCCACTGAACGCAAACTGGGCAACGGTATCAGCGTAATTGTTTTCGTTGTCGAAATTATCATACATATCATAGATTGCTGAGTGTAAAGTATTGTTAATCGTACTTTTGCCGAATACAGCAGCACGTTTTTCTTCATAGGAGCAATCCATATCAAAATCGTCATCTTGGCATTCGTACATTTTAACGAAATTTAGAAATAGGTCCTTGTTTGCGCTTTCAACATCCTCCAGAGTTTTTGAACCTTCCTTGTACTCATTGGCAACATCTATATAATTTTTATAGGATTGCAGCGTTTCTCTAATATTGTACTCCTTTTCAATATTCAAGACGTCACTTTCCCACGTTTCTTTTACACGGTAATACGCATCGTTATATTGGCTCTCTCCCATAATTTTTGTCATTTGAGAGGAATACCTTGTGAGCTTTGTATCAATTTGATTCAGCTCATTCAGAATTTCCTGGCATAATTGTTTGATTTCGGCCATAGCCTGACCGCCGGAGGTGCCGAACACATATTTATTCAGAATTGACACAACCTTCTTGACCCCATCAGACTCAGTTGAATTTGCAACTGCTGTAAGAAGGTTTCCGCAGAGAGTGTATCCGGCACTATAAAGCTTGTTTACATTAAAGGTTTTAAACGAAGGCCCCCAAAAGGGTTTTTTAGCAGGTGCCTCAGCAGCAGCTTCCGCAGCTGTCACACAAATCGATGGAGATTTCGCTGCGCCTGCATACAACAGTGAAACTGATGAAAAGGCTATGCACAGTGTAAGCAAGATTGACAAAAACTTCTTTGAAATATTTTTTACCATTTTACCTCACCCTTAAGTTGAATTTAATAGAAATCCTATATCTAAGGGACACCTCTAAATACCCCGAATCCGTCAGATGTGGTGCAGATTTGCGACAGATTCACTTGCGGAAAAATGCAGGTATACTTGGTGTATTTCAAGTTTTTCCGCAAGTGGAGATGGCACAAAGATGCGCCGCAGATGGCGGGTGAGCGGGTTTTTAGAAGCGACCTAAGGTTATTATATATTGTTAAAGCTAAAAAATCAATAGACTTGGAACGAAAAGACGTTTAAACAGCTTAAAACGACAAACAGACAAGATGAGGGTAAAAAAAACAGTGCAGATTTCAACCTGCACTATAGCTTGTCAAAAGCGATTGATAGAACGAATCGTTGGTTCAAAAGGGTTGATTAGCCCTCTGGTGGGGGGGGATCCCAAACTTTTTTTACGAGCTGAACCTTATTATGATTATAAAATATTTTTAATTTGACTTGATAGTGACTGAAGTTCTTCTTTGGAAAGTTTATCCAGATTTTCTAATTTATCTAGAGCCGCAGCCTTACTTGCCTTATACTGCATTGAAACAACATCGTTATTAAATGCTACCACTACACCAGTAACAATAGCAACAACGAATATGGTTAAAACCGACAGAAAAACGGTTAATATTCTGCCAATAAAAGTGGTTGCTATAATATCACCAAAACCTATTGTAGAAAATACCGTAAAGCAATACCACAATGAATCACCATAGGTTTCTATTGATGGCTCAATAAGCCAGAGAATCAATGCGTCCGCAAAAAAGAAAAGCAAATATGAAATTATAATTTGATTTGCTTTTGTGCGTTTAAGTACACCTTTTAAAAGTCTTAATTTTTTCATAGCCATACATCCCATATCATTTTTTATATGATTATATCAAAGGCAATACCGCACAAAGATTGTGCGTCAGATGCGCCGTCAGATTTTTCGTCAGATGAAACAAAAAGCGCAGTGAATACTTTTTGTATTCACGAGCATTTTTGTGAAATATGACGGAAAATATGCAAGCATATGACGTGCAAAGCCGTCAGGCGCTCTTTGTGCGGTGTTGCCCAAAGACAAATAAACTCATCGAGAAATATGCGGGCAAATCAGGATTTAGCTTGTGGATTTCAGAGTTAGCGCTAATGTTTTTCCTAAATATAGTTTTAACGCCTGCTGCGCTTCACTGCTGCTTTCCATGTATTCAATTTCATCAATATTAAACAAAATACAGCCGCAATGCCCTTTGAAAGTCGGAAAGCAGATTACTTTCAGATAGGTATCAATTTCAGGACTGAAATCAATCAGTTCAATGGTTTCATTGTATAGTGCTGTGCGCTCGTAGCCTTTCAGCCATTTTGAATCCATATTACTGAACAGACTGCCGAAAGAATTTCCTATAAGCTTATCAAGCGGCAGCTTCTCAAGCTTTGACAAAGCGGCGTTACCGTATCTAAAAATCCAGTCAATCGCATGTTTTTCCTCATTAAAAACCATCTCAATATCCGTAAAGGCAAAGGGTAAATTGTCAAAGCTGCTGTAATGCCTGGAATATTCCTCTTCCGTTTCGGGAATACCGCTATTGTTAAAACTTTCGATAATTCTCTTTTGCTTCAAATGAAGCTGTTCGATTATCTGTCGTTTTTTTCGTATCGTGTACTCAAGAGATTCCCCGTTACTGAGATTAATTTTGTCTGTGATGTTGTGTATTGCCATTGCAGACACAAGACATCCCCTGTGTACCTTTATAAAGCCATCTCCAAGCTCTTTTTCAAGTTGAAGCAAGGATATATTCGTATCATAAATTTTATTGCCTAAAACATGAATGTTTGACTTTTTGCCTGTTACTATAATATATAAAATCGAACTTACGGAAAGCACAATCGATTTTCTGTTTGAAATTATTGTGATATGCTTTGTTTCTTGCATTTTAAAAACCTCTTTCACATGAAAAGGATAAATCACTTATATGAAAGTCGCATCAAAATATCAGATAAATCTTTAGCTCCTCATCTGCTTTCATATTTTTATTATATCAAGGTCACCTCTAAAAACCCGCTCACCTGTCATCTGGGGAGCGCTGTGATTTTTTTAGTGTACATAAGTAAGTATACACGATTATCATTCTTTTGTCAATTCTGTAATATCACTCAGGGAAAAATGTCGTTTCGTTCCTGTTTCATGTCGATTCAGCGCAAGTTTATTGACCTGATCAGCTTTGTATGATATACTATAGATAAAAGCATACATTAATCTAAATCTGATATTATGAATTTTGAAACGAAAGGCTGGAATGAATTATGAGAAAAAAGTCTATAATGTTAGTGAGTGCTTTGCTTTTGTTTATGCTCTGCAGCTGTTCGTCTGCAAACGAGAAAACCACTGATGTCGGACAGACAGAAAGTGTGACAGAACAGACAGAAAGTACGACAGCGCAGCAGGAGAAAACTGCACTTTTCGGAGAACCCTCGGATTTCAGGGAGAACATGGAGCAAGGGGATTTCTATGTTCAGGAAGGCACATTTGGCGAGCTTGATACCATTGAGCTTGCTTCTCAGGGCAAGCTCATAAGCTGCTTTGGTAATAACGCAGGCTCTGTTTACACGGTATTCTATCTGCCGGCAGCACCGGAGCAGGACTATGCCGTTGGAGATCCCGAACGTGGCTGGGAGGACGAACAGGCAACCCAGTATGACTCTCCGGATATCAAGAATCATCCTGCCAATCCATATTTTTCTCCTGCAGGCTGGCAGTATAAATTAAGGGCAGACGAAGCTCTTGTATTGTTTACGGAGCTTCCTCCGGAATGTAAGTATTATTCGTTTATCAATTATGTGATGTTTACTGAAGAAAAAGAAAACAAGGATTATTCAGCAGAAAAAGGATATTTCCGTGTCGGAAACGAGGAAACAGGTTATTATCACCCTGTATTCGGTTCTATCGGTTCTTCAGTAAACTCCGAAAATGTCAGATATGCCGGAAACAGTCCATACAGTTCAAAAGCTGTAATTGTCGTAAGTGCAAATCAGGACGTTACAGATTCCGTTGTCCGGCAGCTTGGTAAAGCAGGCTTTTCGGAAGACGTGATAAACGTTATGACAATTCCCGAAAATACATACAGAATGGGTCTTGAACAAGGAAAGGATACTTTTGCATTCTTAGGAAGAATTTCCCAGCCGGTTGATCAGCAGGCTTACGAGAAGTATATTGCGGAATTAAGTGCAAATTCTACTGTATATCGTGTAACTCCGAAAACAGAGCTCCCGTCATCGCCCTATGAGAACGAAACTCTGACGCCCAGAGGGACAGGCGAGCATGAAGCGGCTGTTCTTGACAATGTTGAAGAGCATCTTGACGAAATCCGAAATTCCCTCATTGCGCAGTATGGAGATGAGTATGATTACGAAGAACTGACAAGCGACATTGCCGTGCCCGAAGGATTGACAGCCTACACAAAGGATACCAATGCGCAGGGAGATAATCGTGATACCTCATATCTGATGACCCAGAATTTCACGCTTGATTCCGACGAGGACTTTATCGTTGTTTACGGCGTAAATCATACTGCCACGGGAAAAGCGAAATATTCAAATGCGGTTCTCTATGCCCGCCCGATGCTGAACGGTGTGTGCAGTGTATATGATTCTATGTTCAGCGGAACTGCAAAGAATTATCTTGAGGAAGATTGTGGGGACGCAGACAGCTACTACGTATATAAAATGGCACGAACTGAAATGGACGAGAATACAAAGATCATTGAATATTCCACGGGCAATGAAAAAGGTAAATATTACGGTACGGACAACGGAGATACATTGTTGATGGCTTTCCGTGCCTATATGGATGAGACCGGCGTCGGTGCGTCATATTACGAAATCGTTTATGACCGGACAATTGTGTTCCATAAAAAATAACATAGGGAGTGGTTAGATCATGAAAAAACAGATAGCCTGCGTGCTGAGCACAATAATGGCGTGTGCAATGCTTTGCAGCTGTACCGGAAAAACAGAACCGCAGATGAAACCGGCAGAGTCAGATGTCACGTCATTGGGATTGAACGCCGAATCAAAAGAGGCTACACAGTATACCAAGGACGCTAATGACAAGGTATATGCGCTGCTTGATTTTGATGACAAGACGGAATACGAAAATGCATCAAAGGGGCTTATCACAAGTCCGGAAAAGCTGGAAATTTACGACGAAAACGGAAAACTTGTCTGGAGTCAGGCGGCGTATTCGTTTATCGAGAGTGATTCCCCCGATACTGCAAATCCCAGTCTCTGGAGAAATACACAGTTAAATCATACATACGGCTTGTTTGAGGTCGCAGATGGAATATACCAGGTACGTGGATATGATATGACAAATATTACATTCGTAAAAGGCGACAGCGGCTGGATCGTTTTCGATCCACTGATGACGTCCGAATGTTCTAGGGCGGCTCTTGAGCTTGTGAATGAGAATTTAGGAGAATATCCTATCAAAGCAGTTATTTTCAGCCATTCACACGTCGATCATTTCGGCGGTATCGAAGGAATTCTAACAGAAGAACAGGTAGAAAAGGAAGAAATCCTGCTTATCGCACCTGAAAACTACGAAGAGTATGTCGTAAGTGAAAATGTATATGCAGGTACTGCCATGGCAAGAAGAGCAAGTTATCAGTATGGTTCGCTGCTTGAAAAAGGTGAAAAGGGCGCTCTGGGCATTGGTATCGGAATGGGACAGTCTAATGGGACGACGGGTTATATTTCGCCAAATACAGATATTACCGAAACAGGACAGGAATTGGAAGTTGACGGCGTAAAAATGGTTTTTCAGCTCACGCCCGGAACAGAGGCACCTGCAGAAATGAATACCTGGTTTCCGGAGAAAAAGGCGCTTTGGCTGGCAGAAAATTGCACGGGTACACTTCATAATCTGTATACCCTGCGCGGAGCTGAGGTCAGAGACGGAAACGCCTGGGCTGAATATTTGATGGAATCCCTTGCACTTTACGGAGAAGATGTTGAAGTTGTATTTCAATCGCACAACTGGCCACATTGGGGAAATGAAACGATAAACAAATACATTACCGATACTGCCGCGGTATATAAATTTATCAACGATCAGACGCTTCTTTATATAAACGAAGGCTATACGGAAACAGAGATATCAAATATGCTCGCGCTCCCAGAAGAGCTCGAAAAGGTATGGTATACAAGGCAGTATTACGGAACAGTTGCACATAATGCAAAGGCTGTTTATGAAAAGTATATGGGCTGGTATGACGCAAACCCTGTACACCTTGCTGAGCTTGAGCCGACGGAACAAGCAAGGAAATTCGTGGAGTATATGGGAGATCCGGCAGAAATCCTTGAAAAAGCAAAATCAGATTATGATAAGGGAGAGTACCAATGGGTAGCCGAGATTACAAACATTCTGGTTTATAACGATCCTGACAACATGGATGCGAGATATCTGTGTGCTGATGCTCTCGAACAGTTAGGTTATCAGTCAGAGTCCGGAACATGGCGGAACGTATATCTTTGCGCAGCGCAGGAGCTGAGATACGGTACAAACACCGATCCGAATACTCGGATTTCCGGAGCAAATATTTCAGACAAAATGACACCACCTATGATTTTTGAATTTATGGGAATAAAGGCAGATACAATGGCGATTCAGGATCTCAGCTTTACCGCACAGGTTGAACTGCCCGATATCTCCTATACCGTTACTGTTAAAAACGGAGTTATTCTTTATCAGGAAGGAATAACAAGCAAATCTCCCGATGTGATATGGAATACAAATACAGCGGGGCTTCTTTCAATCGCAGAAAACAATAAGGAAGGAATTGAGAAATTTGTTCATCAGGAGGGCGATACGGAATTAACTGATCGTCTTTCCGAGGCAATGACAGATTTCAGCGAATTTAAGTTTTTTAATATCATTGAGCCGTGAGGAGAAATGGGTTTTAAATAATTCTTTTTATCCTATCACTTTGCTTCAGCTTTTATTATACTCTCCCTGGAGCAAAAGAAATTGTTCGAGTTTCCGTTGGAAATGCATCATCAAATCATTTATGATAATATTTATCAGGAATAATCTTTAGGGCACCTCTAATAACCAGGTGAAAATTCGAAATAGCAACCATAACAATAAAAAACGCCGCTGATTCAGTTGAAAAGCTGAAAAAGCGGCGAATATGCAAGTTTTTTCGTTGCAATTTTGCCCTTTTATCTGCAAAAGGGCACAGTTATCCCGTACTAAACGGAATTTCGTTTTAAAAATTCGTACCTGCATATGTTATAAACAAGATTCATAAGCCCGATATTGAACCAGGCTCTGTCAATGCCGATACTACGTATGTTAATTCCTTTCATGCTGTTTGTCATGAACCCGAAAATGTGTTCAATACGACATCTGATTTTTGATTTTTTATGATTCGATTCCTTCTGTTCTTCTGTAAGCGGATGATCTCTATAGCCTTTTTCGCATATCTGATTTTCGCAGTTTTCGGGGAGATTTTCGGAAATTGGCGCACCTGAATAAGCACTGTCTGCATACAGCACTTCGTCTGTTTCTTCTATAAGTTCCACACATCGTTGACTGTTGTGCAAAGCTGCATCACTTACACCGTAATTGGTTATCAACTTGCTGTCAGCATCGCATTTCACATGATTCTTATAACCGTAATGTACTTCGTTATTCTTTTTTGTCCAGCGGGCATCCGTGTCCTTTTGGGCAAGCTTGTGCGCATTTTCAGGTTTTTCCCAATTCTCCGGAATTTCACCGTCTTTGATTTTTTGATTCTCGTCACGGCTGTTTCTCTGACGTGGCACGTCAACAAAAGTTGCATCTACAATAGTTCCTTTGTGCGTGATAAGTCCTTCTTTTTCAAGCATTTTATCAAACAGGCAGAATAATTCTTCCATTGCATTTGCTTGTGACAGGTCATTCCTGAATTTCCAGATTGTTTTTGCATCAGGTACAGAATCAAATAACTCTAATCCTATAAATGGGCATTTCAACATCATTTTCGTGAAAATGCACAAAAAAGGTGTAGTTAAGCAATGGTCTTCAAAAGGGCAGACTTGTCTCCACCATTTAGAGCGTAGTCGAAAATGAAAGTGATCTGCTCTCGTTGAATCGTCCGGGACATCAAACTTACCGCTGGGCATTCGTTCCATGTCCATATCTGTTTTGATTTCACTATGGAACTGCTCACAAATTGCATGATTATGGTACAGTTTGATAATATCCGCATCTGAATCCGGCAAAGATGTGTAGTACATATTGAACTCCGTGTCTGGAAACAGCATTTCCTGACCATTGGCAGTTATGGTTCTGTCAATGATCTCATATACCATCCGGATGGTGATATCGCCCTTTTCTTTCGTGTGAACGTTACGCCATGTACTCCCGATATATACGGTTTTCCCTTCACGAGGATAGCTGATATTTTTGCAGACTTTCCGCAGTTCTGCTGCCATTTCGTCACGGTTTTCACGGCGGAAGTTGTGTTTGACCAGGAACTTTAC
>NZ_CALDMP010000038.1 GCF_937915125.1 uncultured Ruminococcus sp.
CATCTTTGTGAAATTCATTGACGTAATCAAAATCCGTCTTGCCAAGCGTCAGCATTCCGATTTCTGTCAGCAGAATATCACCGTTTTTGATTTGTGGTTGGGAACGTTTATCAGTCCTCATTCTTGCTGCTTTTTTAATCAGAGCAGATTTTGCCATTGCCTGACCTACCATGCATAATCCGCTCGGTGTGATCAGCCGTTCGTCGCTTAATACCACTTCTATTTTCCGCATCGCTTTTTCACCTTCCGGGTGCTGTTTTTACAGCTGCTCTTTTTTTCTTATTTTACCATATTTCTGTGGTTTTGAAAAGTGGCAGGATTTCAAGTCTGCGGATTAAGGAAAATATTTTTCGGTATCGAAAGACCCGATACCGAGGTCTGCGAAAACAGACAGCTAAACTGAATATCATGTTCGCATTGGCGAATCTGTATCTGGCTGCCAGAAAATCTCTGACAGTCTGATTCAGTGCACCCTTGCGATGGAAAATTGAACATTTCTCTACACACTCAGCATTTTTGCTGGGTGTTTTTATTTATATTGAACTGTGGGTGGAGATTATGCGGTATTGCCTTTGCTTTCTGAGCTTTCAACATTGTGGATTTTCTATGCTTTTACGGGGGTGACTGAATAGTTACCAGTAGAAGAATATATGCTGCGCCCGAAAGGAGTAGATCAATATGATGACAAGCACAACTTTTAGAATGGACGAAGAGCTGAAGGCACAATTGCGTGAGCTGCTGGACAATCTTGGTCTGGATATGAGTACCTTCTTTGTCATGTCCGCAAAGCAGGCAGTCAGAGAACAGGGTATCCCCTTTAAGGTAACGATCACATTGCTTTTTCCAATAGATATTGACAATTTCGCATAAAAATGTTATAATTAAAGCAAGCGTAAAAATGCGGAAAGATGTGCAAAAAACACAATCCAAAATAAACACCAAAGCAGAAAATTAGCTATTTTATTTAATTGAATTGCTAAAATATAAGAAATAAGGCTTATGAAGATGATTGACACAAAAAATAATTGTGTCGCGTGACAGGAGGAATTGAAATGTATCGACAGATCAGTATATGGAAGCGTGTCATTTATGGCATATTGGTAGCCGTAATGGTGCTGACTTCGTGCAATTGGGGAACGATTTTCGCGGCGGCAGCAGCGGTTGGGAATTCCGGCACATTTCAGGTCGGTTTCGGAGCCGTTACCTCAAACGGTGCAACGCTGACGCCGGAGACCAACGACGGTGTCGGCAGCTTCTACATGATCCCGAAGCAGCAGCAAACACTGCTGACCGTTAACATTGCCCCGAATTTTTCCACAGGGTATGTTCGCGGGCAGAACTTGGAACTCACGCTGCCGTATTTGTATTGGGACGACAGCAATGTTCTGGTACAGGTGAGCCGCTTGGAGGACATTCCTCTTAACAAACGGCAGGAAAACGAGTATATCGGCATGGAGGCAAAGCTGAACGACAAGAGTACTTTCGGCAATTCGACAACAGTCTATGATGCAAACGGTGCGATAGTGGAAAGCGACAGCTATGCACGCGGAAAAATCATTCTGAAAAACGGCTTCGACCCCCTTAGCGGGAACTGTACGCCGAAGTTTGACATTCAGTTTTACACGGCGAGCAATGCGGTAAGCATTCCGGAAAATGCTGCGGTAACGCTGGAAATGAAGTTTTCCTATGATAGTCTGCATAATTCCGGCGATACGCAGATCGGCAACCACTGGTCAACAGATGAACTGGATACCAGCACAAAAACCCAGCGTACTGTTACATTTGTCAACTCCAACTTGGAGTGGAGCACGAAAATTGAAAGCGTTTCCACGGTGCAGCTGAATAATGCCAGCACAGATAAAAGTCAGGCTGTCATGTGGCAGAAGTATAACTACATGGTGTACGAAGTCACGGTGCAGAATGATTCAGAGGAACCGGACAGTACGATCGATAACTATCTGATCACATTACAGGCACAGTACAATGCGGACAAGATGCGGAGCATTCTGGACGAAGATATTCTCTGCTGGGAAAAGGAAAACCCGGATACGCAGAACAAAGACCTCTCGGCTGATTTTTACCAGCATCATGAGTTTATCGGAAAGCCCAATGAGGGCGGCGTTCTGGTCTATGATGTCACTGATACACCGGACTGGAAAACCCAGTGGGATCTGGAGCATTTTTCGAATATTCCTGCGAAAACCATACCGTACGGCTATTCCGGTACAGGTACGATCATTCTGCAAAAGGAAGCATTGGACAAATCCCATACGTTGTATTCCGAGCAGAAAGCATACGAATTAAACCAGAGCGAACCCGATGAAAAGCACTATTCTTCCAGAAAATATATGGTTGCGATTCCGTATCCGAATAACTTCAACAGCAGCACCGGATTTGAAAACACTTCCGGACTGACGACAACAATTTCATTCGGCGGCGGCAGCAGCATTCACTGGTCGAAGCAGGATTCGGATTCCACAAACTTCACCCCTCATACATGGGAAAACTTTACCCACCACAAGTACGTCAAGGACGCAGACGGCAACGAAGTGACAGACAAGACAGTGGGCATCGGTGCAGTAGACGCGTACTATCTGGACGGATTCCACAGCATCGGTAACATTCCGGTATTCAACGCGATCTCAACAGACCACGTGCCGGAGGATTTCGACTTACAGGAAATTCAGATCTGCCTGAAAAATGACACGGTGCATTATTCGGACATTCAGCTGAAGGACTGGTTCAAGGTAGAAGGAACAGACATCAACCAGTTTATCCGGTTTGGCTTTACCGATGAAAACGGCGTTGTGGTCTATAAGACTGCCGGCGAATTGGGGCTGCATCTGGAACAGGATACCGATGCCGGCGTGACAGAGGAAAAGAACTGGACACTGGAAATCGGTGACGTGCTGACCAACCAGACTGGTCTGACATTCTGCAACGAGGTAGAATTTGTATTTCGGGAAGAAATCCCACGCTATACCGAGTTCAATGGCTTAATTACCATGCGTGGTGCATTTCCACATCTGTGGACATATGACAACAAGATTGACACCTCCTACGAAGTGCACTATTACCAGCCGCCGACGGCATCAGAAGACGGCGAAGGCAAGTGGGTTTCAGAGCCGAAAGAAGTCACACAGGCAAATGCTGTCATTCGCACAGAACAGGCGAAACCTGCACTGACCGGCGTAGGTGTTTACGAAGATGCGATCGGTGATCTGGTGCAAAAAGGCAACCCGCAGACGGTTTCCCTGAACGACGACACTGCAGCGGCTCGCTTTGTGATTTCCAACGACAGTATTTCCGAGATCAGTCCGGCAACACTGGACATCACCGGTCTGTATCCCGATGAGGATTACACTGCCGGCGGACTGGTTGCCTCGAAAATCCTGCTTAGTGAGAACCTGATGAAAAAGGCAAAGATCGAGAAGATCGTACTGCACGGCAAGGAGACAAACAGAGGGACACTGGTCGATTCGGATATTACGCTGGACAATCTGGAGAATTACAGTACCGATGCAGACGGCAATGTGGAAATTGCAAAGGCTGCGTGGAACAAGCTGACCTATCTCACCGGCATTACCGTGTACTTCCAGTGTATCAGCGACAGCATTCCGCTTGGCGATGCAGCAGATGACTGCAACTGCTATGTGCAGATTCACGGAACGCCTACCACAGAAAGGGACATCACTCCGCATGGCGTGCTGAAAACGGCATACAGCTTCGGCGAACATGACCAGACCGCATTGGATCAGACGGTGGAGGATACCGTCACACTGAACGTGTCCAAGGTGCTGCCGGAACTGACAGCGAGCGTTCATGCGATCCGTAAGGATGGCACGGAGGCATCTGAAGTGCAGTCGGTCAGATATGACAAAAACGGAACGGCATATCCTGTTTATCCGACACTGACTGTGCCGAACCGTAGCGAAACGGAACAGACCTGGTATCAGTTCCTGCTGACCAACAATTCCCATTCGACCAGTTCTCACGCACTGCTGCAAGTTAATATGGACAGTGTCGGCAATGAACCGACAGACTGTCTGAAAGACATAGAGGGCTTTGACACCCGAAAAATCGTCCTGAACGGCATCGGCGATGGACGGGCGGCTGCCATCGAAAAAATTGAACTTTTCGACTGGAATAATACGACTTATACCGCAGACATCGAGGCAGATATTGAGCCCAGTCTGACGGTCGGTTTTGATGTCCTGACCGCAGATGCAGATGGTAATGTTACATATATTATTCCGGATACCATTCAGCGTCTGCGGAGCGTGCGGATCATTTTCTCCCGCATCTACGGAAATGCAGATCTGGACAATCTCAAGGAGATGAATCTGAAGCTGTACGGCTCGACAGATTGGGTCGGTGATCTGAAAGCATCGGCGAGATTCGAGGTAATTGGCAGCATCAACGAGGCATCTAAGACGGCTTCGGAGGCGACTATGCAGGTGGCAAAGACCAACCTTGTCATCACGCCCTCTGCCAATCGTCCGGAAACCAATCAGACCAGCAACAAGAGCCTAATGGTGCCGAATAAAGCAAACGATCTGTACTATGGTTTCCTGCTGGAGAACAAAGAAACTTCTGACTGCTATTCCAATGCTGGGAAGTCGCTGATTTCTGTTGATCTCCAGAGCGTAGGCGTGAAAACGGAAAAGGACAATGCGAAAATCGTAAAGGGCTATCTGTCAGACAAGGTGACGATTTCCTCCAACTATGCCAAAAGCGGTGAGATCGAAAGCATTAAGCTGACAGCATTCCTGCCGGACGGTGTTTCCGGTCCTGCACAGGTAAAGACCGTTTCTCTGGAAGAACTGGAAAAGCATAAGAATGCGGCAGGGGAACTGGAAGTAGACCTGTCCGATTGGAAAGCACAGGGCGTATACCTTGCAAATATCGAAATCGCCTATGCCGATCTGGAACGCGACCTTTCCGCGGAGCAGGGCAATGCACCGGAACTGCGCATCTATGGCACAAGTGACTGGTTCGATGATCTGACAGCGAAAATGACAGTGACACCACAGCATGAGCTGATGCAGGACCAGGCAAAGTCTGCGTTTGTGGCATTCCACGTAGACCGTCCGGGACTCAGTGTCAATACCCATATTTACTATAACGATCAGAAAGAATCCACACGTGCGGCATCGGGCAACACGGACGGAAATGAAACCATTTTCGGCGTGCCGTATGACCGTGATTTTCTGCTGCGTGCGGAATTTGCCAATGAAACCATCTCGGTGCTGGACGATACCCAGATCATTGCCAAGGTTCCCTATGAAAAGCAGGGGGAAGCACAGACTGGTTTCCATACCACGGAACTGCGAATCTATCAGGACTTGATCGATCAGTTTGGCAAATTTGACAATATCATTCTGACTGGTAAAGATGCGGATAATAAGGAGAAAACCGTAACTCTGCTGCCGCAAACAGACGAAGTCGGAAAGGTTACTGGTTTTTATACGGAAGATGCATCGGATACCATTTATACGTACACAGACGGTGTACTGACATTTACCAGAGATACGGATACGCGGCTGTTCCCAGCGTTCGGCATCGAGAACCTGACACAGGTGGAACTGAACGGCAGACTGGTAAAGCTGGTAGACAAATCCGCATCGGAAAAGCGGTATATCGAATTTGACGGCTATGACGATTCTCTGTTCGGAAAGACCGATACGTTGGAAGTGGATACACATAACTATCTGGACGGCTTTCGGGAATCCAAGGGCTATATCACGGAAACATACGATAAGGACAAGTATATCGTAACAAAGAAAGACACCACAGCGATCTATGTTTCCAAGATGTATTTCGACACTACCGTTATGGCATTCTATAAAGATGCCAGTGCCGGAGATAAGAAGTACACCGCGGCAGCCAGTGCGGTAGAACACCTGCGAAAGAAGTATGCTCAGCCCACAGAGAGTATTTCCACAGATGGTTGTGTATACAGTGCAAGCGGTTATCTGTTCTCTGAAAATGGAGTGTGGGGAGATAGTGCAGACAATTCTGAACTGGAGATCGGCTATAAGTCTATCGGCTCTTTTGCGGTGGACTTCCGCCAGTATCTGAACACGGGAAAGAACCTGCCAAAGGCAAAGCCAACTCTTGCCGGACAGGAACACCAGTCGTATGACTACGTTCGCAATGCGTCTTTGAATACGGCTGCCACTGTGGATATTACATTAGACCTGCCGTCGAACACATTCGATGCGTACTATCTGAAAATTGACCCCCGTGCCAAGGACTATGTTCAGTCGGTTACAGCAATCTATGCAGACGGTACCAAGCGTACCCGTTCCGGACAGGAAATTCTCTATGAAGCCAACGAGAGCAATGCAGACGGGAACTTTGCACGGCTGAATCTGCTGGGCAGCGATGCGGACATGTTCTCCGCGGACGATGCCAACTATTATAAGAAGCCGGAAAGCTATGACGGAAAGAAGCCGGAAAATCCGGTGACACAGGTCGTTGTGACCATTGACATCAACCGCTATCAGACTGTCAACAATGACGGCAAAACGGCAAAGTCGCCGGACTATGGCATCTGGTATGACCAGACGGATTCTTCCACACAGGGAATGTTTGAAGTTACCGGACGTTTCTACCGCATGGACGAGGCGGTTGCCACGGCACATGCTGATGTGACCGTCGGCAATACCACCAATGGCAGAAGCAAGGTGCGGACAGACTCCGGTGCGGACAAGGAAAAGTCGGATTGGTCCTTCACAGACAAGTATTATGCCTGGACCAGTCACTATAGTTCTTCCTGGGGACACTACTGGACCTATGAGATATTCGACTATACCGCAAAGCATTTGCAGTCCAGCACACGTGTGCATATCGTCAACGATGAGGACAATGTGCAAAAGGGTGTCGGCGAAACTCCCGCTACAGCGGAAAACCGCAATGCAGAATTCGGAAAGGACAACAGCTTCGCGATCCGTTTTTATCGGAAGGGCAACACCAAAGAAAGCACCATTTCCACATCTTGCGTTAACCCGACTTGGGGCGGTGTAGGTCACGTTGCACCGAATAACAATGTGTACCATTGGGTAATGAACAGCCCGTACTCCCGTACCGACCAGTATGACTGGGTGAATAAGCTGTCCTTCACGGACAAGGTCGTGCTGTCTGACAGCCTGCCGCAGATTCGCCCTGATGATGACTATGAATACAAGGGCTTTCTGACTACCGGACTTCAGATCAAGAAAGAGATCTATCAGTATTTCCGAGATGACGACAGCATTGTGTTCACCATAAATGCGAAGAACACGAACAATGACGTTGTCGGAACGGCACAGACCATTTCTGTTCCGGTGTCTGAACTGAAAGAGATGTACGGCGAAACCGATGACTGGAACATTTATTTCGAGTACACACCGAAACAGCAGGACAACACAGATAACGGGGACAATGCAGGCGGCAGCACCGAGGGAAACGCAGACGATGCGGACACCGGAGCAAACCAGCCGCAGATCGAACCGACCTATACCGTAAAAAAGGACGGCGGAAAATATGTTGTGGTTCTGGGCGAAGATACTTTTGTGACAGACTACAGCATGACCATGTATGATATTCCGGGTACAGGGGATTATTCTGCGGAACTGACCAACAAGGAAAAGGCAGATTATCACAATACCAATACCTGGGATATTCTGGTGCAGGGCAAGCCGTATGCGATCAACAAGACAGACGATGACATGTACGGAAAGAACACTGCTCAAACCAGTGTTTCCACAGATTATGAACCGAACAAGGAAATCTACGGGCAGTCGGACAATGCGATAATCATGGGCTACCTGATCGATTTTAAGGCAGGGTATCAGCTGCAAACGGAGGATGGCAACGTATCGAAAAACCTGTACTATGATTACAGCCAGAGTGACAACAACACACCGAACCGCGGCTTGTTCCGCGTGCAGCTGTTCAATCAGGACAAGCAGAATGCGACTGGACAGGACGCAGCTGCACGCATTGACAGTGTGGCTACTACCAACACCATGGACAGCCGCTACCGGCTGGAGCATATCTACCTGCCGAAATTCCTTTTGGACGGCGATTGGTTCGGTGTGGCAAATCTAACACTCCAAGTGGGCAGTACGAACGTTCCGGTGAACGTGGTAAAGGGCTCCGGCGTAGACGGCATGGCGGACGGCATCTATGTGGTGTATGTCGGCACAACCGAAACCGTACAGGGTGAGGAAGTCTATACCATTGATGTGGAACAGATCCTGCGGCAGCTGTATCAGGCAGATTCCGGCGTTCTCGGAACCTATACCAATACGACTAATCAGAAAACCTATGTCAAGGCATATGTCAACAGCTTCCAGCTGGACTTCAAGGCGAAAAAGGCAGACCGAAATGACAGCAGTACTGTGCTGTGTGACGGGGAATACCTGTCGGCGGATCATACCAAGAACACCAGTGCATTCCTGTATGACGGCGTTTATGTCGACCGGACACCGGACGATTTCACCGGTGACGAGTGGAACGCCAATTCCACGCCGACCTTTGGAAAGGCTCCCAACAGCTATCCGGAGCAGATAACCACCAACCAGCTTTCGGCAGTCTTTACCTCTATTGATCCCAACGCCAATACCTATATTTATAAGAATACGGACGGTTCTGCAAAGGGCAGCATGAAAAAGGCAGACTATACAGTCAAGAATCTGACGGGTATGCTGAACGCAGAAGTCACCCGTACAAAGATATACGATCAGGATTCCAAGACCGGAAACATCGACAAGGTGGACTATCTCCATCTGATGCCGTATGACTATGTGGAGTATACCATTCAGGTAAGTGCACCGAGCAGTGCGCTGATTCCGCTGGAACATACCACAGTGGACTTCTCTGTTCCAAAGGGACAGAGAATCGTTCGCTGGGACGTTGTAGATGCAGACGGAAACGTGCTGACAACGGAAGATGCCGCGGAGAATATTCCGGCTGCGGATATTCACGCTGCTCTGTCAGACGGCGGCACGACGATCGAAGCGGCACAGGGTGTCAAGTATGCCCTGCTTGCAGCAGCAGAAGCAGAGCCGGCAGAAACTGCATACCGGCGGCTGGTGGCAGAACTAGGCAAGGGTGCAAAGTCGGATGACCAGATCAAGCCGGGCGAGACGGTTTACCTGCGTGTGACCACGCAGGTAACGGAAAATGACGGCAGCTATGATGCAGTGACTGTTGGCGTGCCTGATGTCAAAATTCATGCTGCACCGAAGCATGGCTATCCGCAATACTCGATTTATGATGTCAATGGTAATTCCAATTATCAGCCAAGTTCAAACAGATACTATTATAATAAGAGAACGCAGGACAATGCCGGATATACATATTATTATCGGTATACCGAGGCAGATGCAGATCAGCAGATCCAGTATTATGCACACATTCAGAATGATTTGACTTATCAGTCTGTTTCGCCGGTGAAACTTAGCTATCAGGTAAACGATGCTAAGCAGAATTACGACGGAAAGGGCAGCACGCTGACTGTCAGCGATTTGTACAATGAAACCGGACACCATTGCGATACCTATACCATAGACGTTTCTTTCTTGGAAAAGCGTTCCAAGGACAGCGGCGATATGTTCTATCGTGGTTTTGAACTGACGAAGCTCTACACGGTTCCGGAGGAAACAGACAAGTTCGGCAGAGTAGAGATGCTCTACGCAGTTGCAGAACCGAGTACAGCCTCACGATTTGCGGAAGATGAGAACATTGCATTCCTGACGGACGAGAACGGTGTAAAGGTGACATGGAAGTCCTATGAATATGATGCTTCCCGCACCACAGACCAAGCTGCAACTGCGCAAATGACAGCTGCCGATCTGCCGAATGTTGTGGGTGTTCGCTGGGTGTATTACGATCTCAAAGGCTTTGATACGACCACTGCGTACAGTGGTACTTCCAAGGCAAAAGTGGCTCTGCAAAATGTGACTCTGACCGGTGTCGGCAGATACCAAGATGTCACAGACGGCACAGGCGTGAAAGCGGATACGTATACCCAGTATTTTACAGCTACCAACAGCTACGAGCATATTCACAGTGAGAACGAAAATGCAGTGACGGTGACTGAAAGCGGCAGCAGTGTGACATCTGCCGAAACACTGACAGAGCACACAGCATACCTGACAGACACCAAAGTCCTGAATCCTAAAGTCTATCGGGAAAACCCCATTGCATCGTTCCACACCCAGACATTTTCTTCCGAGAGCGATGCGGCGGAGTCGTATAACGAAACCAAGACGCAAAAGACAAGCTATCGTCCGAAAGATACGATCTGGCAGAAAGTGACGCTGAAAAATAATCTGGCAGCACTGAACAGCAGTCAGGCGCAGGCAGGCGAGGAGGGCAGGCTTATCAATCCGGTGATCTATGATAAGGTACCGGAATATTTTTCCAATACTTTGTACGACTCGTATACGGTCGGCAACAGCATAGCCAATTTCCATTTGCGTTTGCTGAATGCGGACGGCAGCGAGAAAGATCTGAGCAATATAGAATTGTATCTGGCAAAAAGAACCGAACAAAATGGATATGACTATGGCGGAAAGATGACCTATAGAGACGGGTTCAATTCTCAAAATGCAACACAAAAGGCATTTGCAGATTTGAAGCCGGACGAAAGTTCCACATATCAGATTTCTTTTACGGTATACGAACTGCGGCTACGTTACAAAGATGCTCCCGATGCGGACTTCGTTTTGCAGCCGGGAGAGCAGGTCGAGTTCTGCTACTCGGCAACCATTCGGGAAGAAGACCTGCCTATGGTGTACACTGCGTCCACCTATGCAGACGATACCGCCGCATCTGTTGTGAGCGGTGACGGACTGCACCCATCATATTTCCCCCGCATTGGTGAATATTATCAGAATCGTATCTACCATTACTATAGTTCCTCTACATATGGAAATCTTTATCCCATGCTGACCGGCGGATTCTCCAGTGACGGAAATACCTGGAACAATTTTAAGCAGGTACAGAACAGCAATATCCAGATGGATATGGACTATCTGATGCACGATATTGGCTTCAGTGCGGACAAGAATACCCAGGTGGATATGTGGGAATTCCTGGATCAGACCATTACCCACATTCCGGGTTCTGGTTCCACGGACGCTGCCATTGGCGGTCAGAATGACACACTGCTGGATGAGGATTCCCAGACTGCAAAGAATATGCAGACGGTGAAGTACAATGCAAGCTCCAAAATTGATACAGCTGACCAGCTGCAAATGCTGCCGCAGACGGTGCAGTATATGTCCAACAGCAAGAACCGAGACTGGTTCCGGCTGGCAATGGGCAAGCGAAACAAAGACTATGCAGACTGGGCAAATCTGGAGACCGCAAAGAATACACCGGTGGTATGGAGCGAAACACGTCTGCACCTGCAAAAAGCATGGCTTGCCACCAGCTCGGAATTTGTGACAAGCAATATTCAGTACGAAAAAACAAACGGCGACCGCACCAATAATGTTTTGGCTGACCCGAATTATCCGTATTATGGAACGTATTCCGACGGTCATGGAGTGAATTCCTATTATAATAGTGTACATGAGGTGACAGACCGCTCTGGTGCAGCTGCACTGGAATACGATGAAGACGTCAAGGTACAGCTCCAGGCGTATAACTACGGCGACTGGGATCTGGACGGTGTGACATTCCTGTATACCTATGCCTATGGCATGAAGCCGGTCATGAAAGCAGACGGAAGTCTGGATACGTCTGAGATACTGGCGTATACCAACACCGGTGACTCGAAATCGAATGCATTTTCTCAGATTGATGGGGCAAATGTAACCGCAGAGATCATTCAGAAACCGGGAAACAAAAATCCGCAGTATCTTGCACCAAAGGCAATGCGGGATGCGGCGCAGAATGCAGATATTACAGACGGCGCAGACGGATACTACACCGCAGACGAGTATACCCCGTATGTGGTGAAGATCACTGTAAAACAGCCTCTGAAAAAGTGGTACGGCAGAGGCAGTGATTTCGGGTATATCACACGGGTGACACTTCCGGCGAGAGTATACACCGATACGGCAAGCGGCACATGGTATGACCGTGTTCTCACCCAGCCCTATGTGGCAGAAAACAGCCAGAATCATCTGTACTATCAGATCTATGACATCGACCACTGGGACGGTTCCACCAAGGCGCTGACCAAGCATAACCAGCTGTACGGCATGGACTATCTCTGGAGTCCGCTGTATTTCCATTGTGATACGGCAAATGAACAGCTTGATAGTCTGAAATATCTGGCATCTTCTCCGAATACCCCTTCTGTAAATGGCTATAACATTCAGAACAAGGAAGTGGTAGAGGAAAACGGCAGCTATCATTTTACCAACAATGACAGCATCGACCGTTACAGCAGCGGCAAGACCATGTTCTACGCGGAAACCGGCACCAGAGCCGTGCTGCGGAAACCTCTGGTACGCAGCTGGGCAACGATCAGCGAAACTGTCGGCAGCAATGAAACCGAGATGTACGGCAAAAACGTGGAGCAGTACTACACCGAAACACAGGGTGAAGTCAACTGGATCAACGTTCATGTGGAGAACAACTATTACTGGGCTCAGTATGGCTACAACGGCAGTGCCGGTACAGATGGCTATAACCACGAAAAAACGCTGCACAGCTATGGCACAGACGGCGGGCAAAAAGGTTCGCTTTCTCTGCCGGTCATCACGAACATTTTGCCGTATGGCATCGTTCCGATTGCAGCAGACGGCTCTCGCTATACTACGGACAACGCCAAGAATGACAAGCCCCTGAACTGGGAACTGTACGACAAAGATGCCACCACCAAGCTGACGGATCAAATGGCACTCTATGATACCCAAGTCTACTATGACGATTCCACACAGCGATATGTGGTACAGATTTTTGCCAAGGAGGAAAACGATACCGAAAAGGCAATGACCGCAGCGGAACTGGCAGAAAAGCGAGAAAAGGACGCTGCGATTTGGAACGGCAGTCTGTACAATTTCTGCATCAAGACCTTTACCTATGCTGAGCCGGACGATGTGATCAACGGCGTGGAAGACGAAGATCTGCTGGAAAACTATCTGAACAACTATTCCTATGTTTCCAGCAGAGTGAACGCTTACCAGTTTATCACGGATAACGACATTTCCGGAAATCCGTATACTGTATGCTCGCCGGCAGTGATTACACCAATTATCAATACACATTATGCTTATGAGTTTCGCAGCGTTGATAATCGTAAAGATGCAGTTGCAGCAACGGCGAAAGTGACACGCAGTTATTATGGAAATGTAATTTACTACAAATCTGAGAACACCCTGCCTATGCGGCCGGATACAGACAATGACGGACTTTCTACGACCAATTCAGATCTTTATGTTCTGCTGAACCACAAGTATGAAAATGGTACGTATATGCTGGGCAGCATGAAACGATACGCAGAAAGTGATGCCATGGAAATGGACGAGTATCGAAAGGATAAGCCGCTGTCGGAGGAAATTCGTTCTGCACTGAACCGCGATGTGACACTGCGTGACATCAGCAGTGATATGCTTTTCCAAGATATTACTTCTGCCAATGTGATGCAGGATTCTGGCGTTGTGAATACGCTGAAAATTCGCACACAGACGCCGTCCTTAAAGGCGGAGAACATGGTAGCTGCCGAAAAGACCGAAGAAGGCGAAAAGGGCTTTGCCGGAAACAAGGAAGATCTGGACGAAATAGAAACCCGTCAGCAGTATCAGAATAACGGGGAAAACTTTGACTACAGCGATATTCTCTGGTACAGTGCCAAGGTTTCCAGCCGGTCGGAGGCAGACTATCGTTACCGCGGAAGCATCTTCCATGCCAAAATGGTTGTCACATTCCAGCTGCCGGAAAATGTACGGTACTGGGACGAAGACGATCTGCTGGACGACTACTATCTGGAATACACAGATAAGTCGGGGAAAAAGCAGACATTTACCATGGCAGAGGCAAAGGCTGCCGGCTGGGGCATTGAGCTGACACAGCGGTACTTTGCCGGAGCAGTTGCACCGGCAGAAAACACGGCGGACGGTCTGACACGGGCAGATTCTGCCACAAAGCGTGGCGGTGAAACGCTGGTATTCGAGATCACCACGCCGAAAGATGACGGCTTCGACTGCACAAATGACAACACCTATGTGGCAGGCTATCATCCGGCGGGCTATTTCAACGGCACGCTGAACTTTAAGATCAAGACTCGAATCGACAATCTGGAACTGCCGGCGGATACGGACAGCAGCTGGGAGGATTATTATGCCAAGGTCTATGCAACGTTCGAACAGACAGACGGCAAGTTCGCCATTACAAAAGACGGTCTGTTTGCAGAACGTGATGCAGACGGCAAGTACTACACCCGCGGCGGCTGCCTGATGCCGAAGCAGGATGAGAACGGCTATGTCTACAACGACTACGGCAATATCGTCTATGAGAAGAAGCAGCGGCAGGAAGTACCGGCAAGTGACATTGCGTATGACACCTATGATTTCAACTTCACCGGACAGACCATGGAGGGCATGCAGCTGCAAAATGCGGTGCGGGTGAAAGACACCAACCGTACAAAGGACAGCACTATTCCAGAGATCGAACCCTTTGACGGCGTTGTGGCAGGGGAGATCTATCTGATCGCTTCCTCTGCAAAGGTCGCTGTTACTGCACCGAAAACCACGGTGCGTGCAGATCTGAACTATGAGCGTGTACGTGTCAATGACCCGAACTCCTCCATTATCATTGCGGAAGACCCGCACATCAAGCAGGTTTATAAAACTGTCAGCTATGTCGATCAGGTGTCTAACGATACTGCATCAGTAAATGAATTCGTGGTCAACTACAATCTGGCAAACTACGCAACGCTGCGTGGTACCACGAAGGTGGCACCAGTCAACAAACCGGACGTTCTGCCTCACGTTTCAGAACTGGTTTATCCGAATGTAACGGAAATTTCTACTGGTAACTGGGCGATCCCGTCAGCAAGTGCACTGGAAACCGAGTATGCCGCACACCAGAAGCTGGTTCATGACATTCTGGAAGAGCACATGAAAGTGTATCCGTATGTGCTGATCAGCACGGATCCTGCCAATGAAGAAACATTCCTTGCACCGGAAACGGAGCAGGACGACGGCATTTATTCAAATGCCTATGCCAAAAGCGGAAAGGGAACCAGCTGGTGGGTACGCATCGGGGAAGAACAGGGCTATGCACTGGGCGCAAACCAGACGATTTCACTGGAAGTCGGCAATCTGCATTTTGACAGCACCAACGAAACGCTGAAGTCGCAGATCACAAGCGGTAGCATCAATTTGAACAAATCGATTCGTCAGGTGCGTTGGGTGATTCGGACAGAGGGCTTTACGGAAACGATTTCCGGAACCCAAGTCCAGCTGACCAATGCAGAGGCACCCCGATATTTTCCGGTGCCGAAGGGACTGTATGTGAATGCAGATGCAGACGACACAACAGAGGGAAGACAGGATCGCAACGATGTAGACAAGTATCACTATGGTTTGGAACCCCTGAGCGAAAGCATCAAGAAAAACAGTCCGCATGTGGCATTTGCCACTGCACCGAATGACCCGTCTATCTCGAATTCTGTGCACAACAACCATTTCGCCAGCGTGATCCTGCGTAGCGATGACTTTAAGTATGCGGTATCCGGTGATGAGTCCAGAGTGGGCTTCTATCTGGATCCTCAGCTGCCGTGGCTGGGTATCGATATTGATGCCAAGTATTTCAGCGGTGCTGCAAACAGCGAATACAAATGGGATTCCAATACCAGTGGTATTTCCAGCGGCACCGGCAAGATGTTGAAATATACGGTGACTTATAAGAATCTTAGTCAGGAACTGCTGAACACAAGTACGTATAACCGGAAAAATGCAGAGGCAGACAAGCTGTCTGACCCTACGGTTTCTCTGGCACTGCCGTATCTGGAATCACTCTCTGCGGACGCATTCCAGTATGTGCAGTATCAGGACGACTCCAACGGCAGCATTGACGGCTATTTCGTCGGCGATCACTACACCAGCACTGCGGAAAAGAACAGCGACAATCAAGTGGTAACGCCTGCGAAGAATCTGGACGATGTGACACCGCAGTGGACATGGCATATTGAAAACGAAAAGGGAGAATTTGTTTCCCTGAAAGACAACGGTGATGTTTCACTGGCAGACGTAGACGTGGAAGAACTCCCGTATGCAGACGTGACAAACACCGAAGTCGCTATGGACACGCAGAAGAACCCCAACCCCTACTTTGTGACAAAACCGATCTCCACCAATGTACTGAACCGGAAGATCGTCAACTTCAAGTTCTCCGGAACTCTGGAGCCGGGACAGCGTATTGTGGTAGAACTCATGGTGCCGCTGGACATCAGCAACAGCAACATTGTGTCTGCGGAACTGATGCAGGCAAAGGCATACGGTTTCAAAAATGGTTCTTTCCGTCCGTATATTCCGGACGAACAGGCAAAGGTCAAGATCGTTGCCTACGAAGTAGACAGCCATGATGTCAACGACAACGGAAGCAGCGGCGATATGACACTGACAATCACGTCACAGGCAATCACCCTGCTCTCGATTGATAATGTTACACAAATGAAAACAGCCACTTCCGATCTGGATTCCGTAAAGGTGGCAATTCCGGTTCGGGTACAGGAGGGCGGCAATTACTCTTATTCCATTTCCATGCAGAACAGTTCGGATACGGATACAGAGTATAAGACGCTGTTGTTCTATGATTTGCTGCCCTATACAGAGGATACCAAGGCAACTGATTCCGACGTACCCCGAAATTCGAAGTGGAACGGTTATCTGATTCCGGATTCCGTGCAGATGAAACAGGTATCCACCAGCGGCACGGTAAATCTGGACCCGTCTATGTATACCGTCTGGGTCGGACCGATCGTCAAGAAGAACGGCAGTTATGTGCTGCAAGATGTCAGCACGCTCCCGAAGCCGGCAGATGATCTGCTGGATACGGAGAAAAACGAGTTCTACCGGAGTCTGTATCAAGATGTAAACGGAAAAAATCCGTATTTTGTCAAGCTGTCTGAACTGTTCGATGATCACGAAAACGGCAAGATCTCTGATGCCGAATACGATCGGTTGGTACGGGGTATCCGTGCGATTTGGGCTCAGATGAACAATGCGGACACCAGACTGGATAAAAAGAGCCGTATGGAACTCTACTATGAGATGCATGCACCGCTGAATCTGCCGAAGTATGTTGGTACACCCACAGCAGAGGAAGAGAATGAAAGTGCTGCATCTGCGGAGAGTATTCGCAAGCAGGTGGAGGGTGTGACACAGTGGAACACCTTTGCCTCCGGCTATGATTCTGCAAGTGTGATCGGCAAGAGTTATCAGGTTTTTGAAAACACACAAGCCGGTGCCTATATTTCTGCACCCAGCGGAAAGGGCTATATCGGCAGCTATGTCTGGAGCGACCTCAATTATGATGCCCAGTGCAACGAGGCGAAATATGAGATGTCTGCCAACGGACGGCTGCTGCCTACCGGCAAGTGGACGACTGATATTGACTTTGACGGAAAGCCGGACGATCCGGGCATCAATGGCGTAAAGGTAGAACTGTTGACGGAGAAGGGTTACTCTGTTAACGTTAACGGTGAGGCAGTGATTGCCGATCCGGATCCTGACAGCAACCCGAATCCGGAAAAGACACGTTATGTTGTCATTGACGAGGAAACCGGTCAGCCGAAAACCATTGTAGAAAATAACACCAATTCCTATCAGTATACGTTTGATGGACCGGTAACTTATACCACTGAAAGCGACTATTACGGAAATCAGGGCTACTTCATGCTGTCGAATCTGACACCGGGAGATTACCGGCTGCGGTATACACTGCCGCAGGGATACGACCAGTACTCGGTTACAACACGGGAACTGGGACAGACTGGCACAGCACTGAAAGTATACCGTGACGGAAAGGTCGTCTATACCGGCATTCGTACAGAAGATGACAATACGGCAGTTGCCAACGAAATTGCCAATACAAAGGCTTCGTCCGGACAGCTGATCGTACAGACGGCGCCGATTCATGTAGATGCGGTGGAAGAAGATCCGGCAAAGCATCAGGCATACGACACCGCCATGACTTCCTATATGCTGGGTGTTTCCAGAGGATACACTTACGGCGGCTGGACATGGGTCGATGAAACAGACAGCAATGGTACGATCGAAAGCAACGGCATCATGCAGGAAACCGAACAGAAGCTGAAAGATGTGATGGTGGAAATGCACGAAGTCGATGCAGACGGAAACATTGCATTGGAAATCGCGATAGACGGTGACGGAAATCCGGCAGTTGTCCGCACTGGAGATGACGGCTATTATCAGTTCCGTCTGTATCCGAACCAGAACTATGTGGCAGTGGCAAAATATGAGGGCAGTTCTTCTACCCCGTATAAACCTTCGCCGTTTGTTCTGCATAACGATCCGCTGGAAGCATCAGATGATAACGATCTGATCAAGGCGGTGAACAACTTCCGCACACGACCGTTCCTGACCGGCGTGCCCTACGACAAAAACCAGAAGCCTCTGTATGAAGATGACGGTCAGACGTTCCAGATCAACAGAAGCATTTCTCTGGGATTTGTGGATGGCTCCCGTGGATTTATCGGACAGTGGATCTGGAACGACGAAAACTACAACGGCATTCGGGATACTTTTGAAAAGGGTATCGGGGGTGTGACCGTGACCTTGCAGCCATTCTACTATGACGGCGATACCGGAAAATGGGTAGCCGTTACCGGCGCGGACCGCGACATACAAACTTCGGAATCCGGTTCCTATGTATTCCAGAATGTTTCCAGTTACTACGAAAAGGACGGTAAGGAATATCTGGCTGGCTATCGGCTGTACGTCGATCCGGCAAAGAATCCCCAGCTGTATAAGAAGTATGCGATCACCAAGTATAAGCAGTATCCGAACAGCCGTTCTACGGAAAACAGTGACCTGCAGTATACCGGTGATATGCGGTACTATCTCATTGGCGATGACTGGTCCGAGTATGACGCAAATGGCAATATCACAGCAACATATCACAACTACGATAAAGATGACAACATCATTATCATTGCCGGAGAAACGACAAACCAGAACAACAACGTCATTGTCTATAAGAACACCTATTATGATACCGGTGAGGCACAGCGTCTGCTGGATTACAGCGGCGGCTTTACGGAAATTCAGACATCTGAAGTAACCGGTTATCTGTGGGAGGATAACGGCAAAAATGCAACCGGAGAATATCAGGAGGCATTTGACTATGACGGTATCCGCAATACAGTGACCGCAGAGGACAGCACGACTCAATTCTATGAAAAGGGAATTGCCGGAGCGACTGTTCAGCTGGAACAGTATGTTCTGCAAAACGGTACCTATGTACCGGTAACAAGCGGAAACCGTACTGTGAAAACTGATGCAGACGGCAAGTACACATTCTCCGGTGTTTCCACATATGCGGAAATCAATGGGGAAAAGGTGCTGGCACATTATCGTCTGAAGCTGCTGTCGTTGCCCAGCGGCATGGAAAACTATGCTGTTACCCGCTATCGGCAGAACGGCGATGCAGAAACGCAAGTGATCGACAGTCACTTGATCTCGCAGAATGGGCAACACGGAGCAGGCTATACAAGTTATGATATTGCGTCCTATCTGACTTCTCCTGCAGATGGTGACTATTTCATCACTGCGCAGAAATCCCAGCCGGAAACAGAGGCGGGCATTGACGGAAACACCTATTTTGAACCGTACATTCTCTATGATGATGCAGCAGTGCACGACAGAAATCATGATTATGCCTACGATTACATCAAGGCAAAGGATTATGACGGCTATGACGGCGGTCTGAAAGCATTTGAAACCGCCTCTGTCAGCGGCATTGTCTGGGAGGATACCAACTACAACGGAATCCAGGATGAGGACGAGTCTGCATACAGCAGTAAGACCAATCCGGCTGTTGTAAACTTGCAGCAGTATTCGTACCAGAACGGCAAATGGGTGCTGGAAAATGCAGTATTCCAGACACATAAAACAGAAACGGACGGCAAATACACGTTCAGCAATCTCCCCACCTATGTGGAAAAGGGTGGCGTAAAGTATCTGGCAGGCTATCAGGTTATTCTGAAAACCTTGCCGGAGGATTATGCGGCAACGAAGTACTGGAACGATGCAGATCCGTCAAAGGTTTACAGCAAACTGTATGTGACCGATGCCGATGGTGTCGAGGACAGCCAGCGGACAGGTGACCTGCCGGTTACTGTGCTGCAAGGCAATCACGAAATGCTGATTCCGGCACGGGAGGCAAAGGCAGGCACACAGTCCAACGATGCAGAACCGTATACGGATTACAACTGGGCATATGTCTGCGGCACGAACATCAAAAATATTGACACGCCGAATACTGCACAGCAGAAGTACTATGATCTGGTAACGGCGAGAGATTATGCAAATCTGAATGCCGGTCTGAAAGAACGAGGTATTGCAACGGTAAAGGGCAAGATCTGGGAAGATACGGACTACAATGGCATTCTGGATAACAGCGAAAAGGGCAAGGGCGGCATTTCTGTCACTCTGGAACAGTATCGCTATGATACCACTGCAAAGCAGTTTGTCCGCATGAATAATGATGTGACTGTGACAACCGATGCCAATGGCGTGTACCAGTTTACCAAGGTGCCGACTCACTTTGTGGTTGACGGCGTAGATCAACTGGCATATTACCGTATTCGTGCGGCTGTGCCAGAGGGCTATGCGGTAACACGGTATCGTCAGGCAACAGGTGACGCGGAAACAGACAGCGACTGGATCGCAGAAACGAATTATCTGACTGCACCGGACAACGGAGATTACTTCCTGACGGCACAGCCGTCACAGGGCAATGACCCCTATGATCTGAATAATCTGACGGACCCTGTCACAAATAAAAAATACGATTCGATATTGAATGCAGACGTGATCGACGTTTATAACGGCGGTCTGAAAGCGTTCGAAACCGGAAAGATTCAAGGCGTAGTTTGGTTTGATGCGGATTACAGCGGCTTGCAAGAAACCGGTGAAGCGGCAATGCCGACACAGCAGATCGTATATCTCGACCAGTATTATCTGGACGACGCCGGAAACTGGAAGTTGCATCAGATATTCTCCGAAAAGACTGCGGCAAAAACAGGTGCATATCAGTTCTCCAACCAGCCGACATTTGTAACGGTTGACGGAAAGATGTATCTGGCAGGCTATCGTCTGCGGTTGAATGCGGTATCGAACGGCTATGCTGTGACAAAGTATCAGGTGCTGGATTCCACAGGAAGCTGTATCAACAGTGACCTGCTGGCAGCATCTCAGGAAACGAATGCAGATCAGACCGTGGACTTCAACCAGCCGAACGAGTATATCCTGCTGGCAGAGAAAGCTGCTCACGGCGTACTCGGAAGCAAGGAATCAGGATTCCACGAATACTACGTGCGAACGTATGACAATGTATCATATGACATTGTCACTGCAAAAAATTCTGACGGCATATACAACGGCGGACTGAAATCCATACAGACTGCGGCAATGGACGGACGAATCTGGAATGACCTCAATTATGACGGCACAATGGATTTGAACGAAAGCGGCTGCGGCGATCTCCATTTGACACTGTATCAGTACTATCTGGACGGAACGACTTGGAAAAAGACTGCGGCAACTATGACGGCAGTGACCAACAGCAACGGTCTGTATCACTTTGAGGGTATTCCCACTTATGCGGAAATCGGCGGCAAGCGGTATCTGGCTGGGTATCAGCTGCACTTAGATGCACTGCCGGAAGGCGATGCAGTTACTGTATTTGCCAACGACAACAAGCTGCACTGGAAGAACGGCGAACTCACTCTCATGGGCGAACAGGAGTATCTGATCGTTGCAGCGGAAGCACAGCCGTTTACCGGAGAGCATACCGGAAACACACCGCAGTACAACAAGTATTATGATCGCACTTACAGTGCAGTTACGAATACGGATACGGTCTACGACATCACAGAAAGCCGTGACAGCAAGAACGAATACTATGGCGGCATTCGGGTATTCCAGACAACATCTGTCAGTGGACGAATCTGGAATGATGCCGATTATGACGGCAATATGGCAGCGGAAGAAGCTGGCATGGAAGGCTTGTCGATGGCGCTGGAACAGTATTACTGGGACGGCACAGCATGGCTGCCGGCGGCACAGCCAAATTATACTGCAACTGTAAACACTGACAGCAATGGGGACTATCGTTTCGAAAATGTTCCCACATTTGTGAAAATTGGCGGCGAACGGTATCTGGCTGGCTATCGGCTGAAGCTGGATGCACTGCCGAAGGACGCTGACGGTAAGATCACTTACGGCATTACCAAGGCAGGCGACGACAGTAAATTCCAAAGACTTGAAAACCCGTATCAGAGTGAGAACCTCTATCTGACAGCACCGGATCAGTATCTGATTTTGGCTGCTGATGCAAAGGCGGAAACCGATTTGACATACCGAAAGCACTACAACGGCAGTGACTATGACATTGCAGATACCGCAACTCAGATAGACTGGAACGGCGGTTTGAAGCAGGTCGAAAAGGCACAGATCGTTGGACGTGTCTGGGACGATGCGAATTACAACGGCTTGCAGGATACCGGCGAGGGAAACATTTCCGGCGTAGAAATTACGTTGGAGCAGTATTACCGCGATGTCGACGGCAACTATCAGCCTACTGGCATATTCCAGACAGTTTCTGATGCCAACGGCGAGTATCGGTTTGACAATGTGGATACGTTCTGCAATGCAAACGGCGAAACATACCTCTGCTACTATCAGCTGAAAATGACGGGCGAAGTGCCGGACAATTACACCATTACTTGGTATCAGCAGGGCGACGATCCCACAAGGGACAGCAATCTGGAGGCACAGAGCCGTTATCTGACAGCAGGCACGTATTTTGTTTGTGCAGCTGCGGATACGGACAGCACGGATTATGCAGTGGACGGCAGAGATATTCTCCGAAAGGAAGATGTTTCCGGCTATGATGCCGGCTTTACACGCTTGGCAGCAGGGGACATCTCCGGACGAATCTGGATCGACCACAACTATGACGGCATTCAGGACAAGGCAGATGATGCGGCAAATACCGCAGAGGACAAGGCGGCAATTGCAAATGTTACTGTCAAGGCAATGCAGTATTATTACGACGGCAGCCAGTGGCAGCCGAACAACACGGCGTATACAGTTAGCACAGATGCAAACGGCAAATACACACTGGAGAATCTGCCCACTTGGGTGAGAATCGGCAATGTGGACTATGCCGCAGGCTATCAGCTCTGTCTGGAAAATCTCCGCGGCAATTATCTGGCGACACAGTATCGTGTGGGAACTGACTGCACCAAGGACAGTGACCTCAGACTGGACAGCACATATTTGACGAGTGCGAACGAATACATTGTTCCGGCGGCAAATGCGTATGACGATGCCAACGGAAACCTGAATCATGCTTCTGTACGGGAAGTTCCGGACAGTAACGGTACCATGTACGCAGTAGACCTTGCATGCGGCAAGAATATCGGACACTGTGATGCCGGACTCAAGCAGCAGGACAAGGGTGTGATTCGCGGTACCATTTGGAACGATGCGAACTATGACGGTTTGTATAATTCCAATGAAGTGCCGGTGGCAACTTCGGTTCGCATGATACTGACCCGTGAGATCTATGAAAACGGAAACTGGATACCGGATACTGCATTTGGCGAGGTTTCTGAAATTGTGGATCACGGCGAGTATCAGTTTACGGATCTGGACGTTCACGTGCCGGCAGATCTGTCAGATGACAGCACTTCTGGCAACAAGGACCGCATCTATGGCTATCAGATTCGGCTGGATCTGGCAACTGCGCCGGATATCTATGCGGTGACCAAGCAGTATGCGGAATCGGAGCAGGCTCTGGAAAACAGTTTCCTGAATCCCCGTGACGGCAGTCTGCTGGCAAAGGACGAGTCACACATCATTTTGGCGGCCAAAGCAACTGATGCAGATCGGGGGCATACCATTATCATTGCAGGTACCACGTATGCACCGGCAAATCTGGCGAAGTCTATCGCACCGCACAACGGTGGCTTGACTGCAATTGAAACCGCGTCCATTGAAGGTTACATCTGGAATGACGAAAATTACAACGGCATACAGGACGAAAACGAAGTGGGCGTTGCAACAGCAACGGTCAAGCTGACACGGAAATATTATGATGATTCTGATAAGACGTGGAAGCAGGACAACAGCTTTGTATTGGTTGCAGAGGGTGCACCGGTCGCAACGGGAACGCCTGTAGCAACAAGTACGCCGGTCGCAACGGGAACGCCTGTAGCAACAGGTACACCGGTAGCGACAGCAACACCTGTTGCAACTGGTACACCCACAGCCTCTGCATCTAATGGTTATTATCGATTTGATAATCTGCCCACATTTGTAGAACGGAATGGCGAACGTTACCTTGCCGGTTATCAGTTACAGCTTTGTGAGATGCCGGAGGGTTACGCAGCGACCAAGTGCCGAATCGGAGAAGACAGCACCAAGGACAGCGATCTGTTTGCAGATACATTACATCTGTATGGAGATGCAGACGAAGTAATTATACTGGCAGAAGCGTCCAGCGGCAACGACTTCTACGACCGAACCGTGGGGGACAATGCTTATGACATTGTCAAGGCAAAGGACAACACAGACTATGACGGTGGCTTGACTGCAATTGAAACCGCGTCCATTGAAGGTTACATCTGGAATGA
>NZ_CALDMP010000039.1 GCF_937915125.1 uncultured Ruminococcus sp.
ATATTTCTGTGGTTTTGAAAAGTGGCAGGATTTCAAGTCTGCGGATTAAGGAAAAAAACAGAGCCAGATGCCGATATGCCATGCGGCTATCGTATTCTCATCACCGCCTTTGTCTTGCAGGATGGCACGATAATGCAGGCATCAAGCGCAGACAATGTGGCGTGCATTTCCTATGATGGCGTGTATACGGGAACGGTTGCTGTCATGGACGGAAGCACATTCGGTTCTCTGGGCGGCGCATATTATGAAGATGCTGCGCTGACCCAGTCGGGCACACTGACAGCCGTGGTTTCTGTGAGATATGCGGATATTATTTTTGACGCCAGCGGGGGAACTGTTGACGGCGAATCCGTCAAGACCATTGAGAATCAGACGGTGATCCCGGATCTCAGCCAGCTTGTGGTCAACAGAGACGGCGGCTATGTCTTTGATGGATGGTATTATGATGCAGATGGTCATAAGCCAGCGCATGGCGGCGATGCCCTGCCGGATGGTGCAGATCCGGTGTCACCTGTTACGCTCTGTGCGAAATGGAAAGATCCCATTACGGTTTCGGGTACAGTCACTGTTTCCGGCACTTATGCTGAGGATAATCAGCTCCGGGAGATCCAGACTGCTGACCGGCTGCAGTCCGTGCTTGTGGCACTGCAAAAGATGAATGCAGACGGCAGTACAGTTACAGTGCAAAGCAAAGAGGTTACACTGGATTATGGAGATGACCGTCCGGGTACACCGGGTATGGTTCAGTATTCCTTTGAAAGCATTCTCCTTGATGGGGACTATCGCATTCAGGCGTATGTACCTGGTTATACCGATGTCTATCAGAATGAAGCATCTGAATTACAGGATGTGACGGATGAAACTGCTTATGATGCAGCGCATTTTCTGGCAGTGCCAGGGGATGATACCACTGCAATTGTCAACGCGTATCTGAAATTTGTGCCTGAAAAGTTTGATCTGACCTATGAAATTGATGGGAGTGCCATTGCACCAGCATATCGTCCTGCTGTAGCAGAAACTCTGATATATTATGCTGACCAGAACTATGAGGAAAACTGGTCTGTGATCTATCAGATGCGCACAGAGGACGGCACTTATGCCGGTCAGAATACGGTACTGACAGACGGAGCAGGCAGAAACAGCTTTTCTGTCTGGCGCACTTCTCCCAGGAATGTCCTTTCTTCCTATCAGGTACGGCTGTATGGATATCAGATGAGCAGCGCAGCAGATAAGCAGCAATATGGTGAAGATGCGCCCTTTGTTGCAGATCATCACGCGCAGACTGCCAGATATGAGGATGCTGCAGACGGGCAGAGCCAGAAACTGACTATTACCCTCTGTCCCAAAGCATATACACTTCAAGGTTTTCTATTGCAGAAGCCCCATGTAGAGGTACTTTTTAACCAATACCAAAGAAAGAACTGACTGTGAAATATTTTAATAAATTTGTGAAAGAGTGTTGAAATAGAAATGATTTTGTGCTATAATGTTCCTATAACTCATTTGCAGGACGCCTTTCGGGCAACACCGTACCAATATGGGCGGTGCTGCCCATTGTTTTTGGGCTTTCATAGCAAGTGCGAAAAATCGGATTTAGCCGGAGGAGAGTAGAAATCGTATGAAAAAAATAAAAAAATACGGATGGAGTATTATGGGGCTTGTGGCTCTGGTGCTTCTGGGAATTGTACTATTGGTCATGGTTTGCTCACACAGCAATCAGGCATTTGCCGCTGTCCCTATGAAAGTTTCTTTTCAAGGAGAATATAAAGTCGGCGACGGTGATTGGAATCCCATTGTGAAAGGCGAAAGCATCTCTGCTATGGATGGTGATGTGACGCTGAAGGGCTATTTTCAGCTAGAGTCTCCAGATGGGAAAGAGGTAGTCGGACATGCGTCAAAGGGGGCACCTATCGCGCTCTATCTGAATCATATTCACTGTGATCTGACTGTAAACGGTGAGAACTACCCCTTCAGTGCAGAAGAACCTCTGATCGGTGTCAGTGCCTGTGGTAAACAATGGGTAACATATGAATATACAGGAACAGAAACGGATACAGTGGAAATTGTGCTGAAAAATTCTCACCGCTTCGGCAATCACAATGCTGTCAATGAATTCCTGGATTCTATGTATATAGACACAAGCGTTATTTTTGAAGATCTGATGCTGGATGAAGGCAGGGCAGAAAGAACCGCGGGATTTGTTGTGATCGTGGTTTCGCTTGCCATGATGGGTGTTGCAGTGTTCTCTGCATTGCTTCGTCTGCGCCAGAGCAAATGTATGTGTCTGCTTGGCTTCCAGATGTTTTTTGCAGGGGTCTGCATGGTTTTTGATTCGAAGAACATTTATTTCTGGAGTAATCTGGTTGTCTTTAATTCTTATGCACTGCAGATCAGCAGAATGCTTTATACGGTGTTCGCTATGTGTCTGATCGTGATGTGCTTGTCAGATAAGGTCAAAAAAATCGGCACGGCTGCTGTTTCGTTTTCGGGGTTGACTGCGGGTGTTCTTTTGAGCATATGTCTGTTCGGTGGAAAAAATCTGTTTGATATTAGCATTTTTTGGACAGCAGCGCTGATCCTTGTGGGCATAGTACTTCTGGGATGCTGCATTTACAACCTTTTTCATGCGGAAAAACGGCAGATACTTCTGCTGGCTTTTTGCATTACCGGAATTACAGCACTGCTTATGGATATTGGAGCAGAGGCGCTCGGCTGGTGGAGCGGCGGATTGCTTTCACAGATCGTATTTGGCGTGCTGTTTGTATTGACGCTGATCATTGTGCTGAAAATCATCCCTTCCAACATCCGTTCTTCCATCCGGGAAAAGGAACTTCAGGCTGAATTGCAGAATAACCGGATCTCCATTATGCTTTCACAGATACAGCCTCACTTTATGTTTAATTCCATCAGTGCGATCCGTGAACTCTGCCGCATCGACCCGGAACAGGCGAGAGAGGCACTGGGAGATTTTTCGATTTATCTGCGCGGCAATATGGATTCGCTGAACTGCCAGGAGCTGATTTATTTTTCGAAAGAACTGGCGCATATTGAAGCTTATCTGAAACTGGAAAAGATGCGCTTCGGAGATAGTTTGCATGTGGTCTATGACATCCAGGAAAGCGATTTTTTTCTGCCGGCGCTGACGATCCAGCCGATGGTAGAAAATGCTGTTAAGCACGGATTGTGCGCTGCGGATGAAGGCGGCACGGTCACGATCCGAACCTGCCGGAAGGGCGATGATGTGGTCATTTCCGTAATAGACGACGGCGTAGGCTTTGTGCCGGAAGAACAGACGGCGCAGGATGGCAGCCGTACCCATGTAGGGATCGATAATGTGCGGAATCGCCTGGAGCATATGGCAAACGGTGAATTATTTGTGGAAAGTGCACCAGGTAAGGGTACAACTGTAACGATCGTTCTTCATGATGAAAAGGAAGAGCAATCGGATCTCTGATGTTTTTTGGAAATACCGCACGAAGAGCGTTTGTCGGCTTTGAACGGTTTTGCCTTAGAGATATGGTGATTAGAACCTGACTTTACAAGCCTCTCCTTTCTTGCAAAGTCAGGTTCTCGGTAATTTATACAAGTGCGTATTCCTGAAATTGTACATTCGTACAAAAAGATGCGGTTTGCGTTAAGTTTCCCTCTGTTCCTGCCGGTACTATACAGAAGGCTGTGATAACATAGGGAAGATGTTCACAGCGCTTCTGCCTACCATCATGATGAAATAGGATGAACCAATGAAAGATATCATAACAACAATAGTGGAGCGATACTATGATTCCATCTATTATTACTGTGTTGCCAGACTGGACGATGCAGATGCAGCCAAGGACTGCACCCAGGAGGTGTTTTGCGCTCTGGTGAAAAAGCAGTCTGTTCTGAAAGATCTGGAATACATCCGGCCATGGCTGTACCGCGCGGCAGACATTGCTATGAAAGAATACCGCCGCAGTGAAGCACGTTTCATTGCCGCATCGGATGAGGTATTGTCTGAAGAAAGTACAGCGCCTGAACCGGACTGGACAGATGACCACATCCGGGATATATTGACAAAAGAGGAATATTCCCTGGTGTGGAAACACTATATGGAGGGATATACTATTCGTGAACTTGCTGGACAGCTCAGAATCTCAGAGGCGTCTGCCTATATGCGGATGACACGGATCCGGCGGAAAATCGCAGATGTCATGCAGGCGAAAGAGAGGAGGGAGCTTCCATGAAACGGAATCAGGATTCTCAGTTTGCCCGGCGCATGCAGGAGGAATACCGCAGGAATATGGCACGTTGTCATATGCTGGAGCAGCAGATGGACGAGGAACTGGAAAAGGCAGAGCCGGACTTTGACCGTGTAGATGCACTTGCTCGTGAGATCGCCCTGCTGCGTGGTCTGATGCAGGAATCAGAGGAGACAGAACGGGAGCAAAAGGCGCTTCTTTCCATTTTGTTCCGCAAAAAACGTTTCCTTCGCATCGAGTGGATCGGTGTAATCGCAGCGGCGATCTTCCTGTGCATCGGTCTGTCCGTCTATCCCATCATTCAGCAGGGTAGAGGTGCACTGGAAGTGGTGGAGCCGCCTCAGTCTGTCCAGACCACAGAGACAACTATACCGGGAACAACAGAGACTGGAGTTATGGCATCCGGAAATTCCAAGGAAACGCAGACAACAACTGTGACAGAAATTGCCGGCGTGACCGACAGCACGGATGCTTCTCCTGTGGAAACTGTACCGGAACAACCAGTTGCAAATACAGATATGGTTTCGGAAACCAGTTCTGCTGTTTCGGAAAAACAGACGGTTCCGGCAGGCGGCACCGAGACTTCCGCCGGGAGAACCACACATACGACACATATCACCCACACCACCCAGACAAGCAGAACTACCGTCAGCACAGCAGTTGATACCACAACAAAAGCACCGGACGAGGAGACCGGCAATGTCACAACGCAGAAAACCACGGCACCGACGGAGACGACTACGACATTTTTTCCGGATGCGACCCAGACGACAACGACGTTTGTTCCCATCCAGACCACTACCCAGACTACCATGCGCACCACCACGCAGACTACGATGCGAACCACAACACAGACCACCACACGAACCACGGCACAGACTACAACACGTATTATGACGCAGACTACCATGCAAACCACCACTTTTCTCACCACAGCTGTGACAACGACCACCCAGCAGGAAACAACGCCTACGGAGTCTCAGCAGACTGCTTATCTTTTCCTCCACAGTTATCCGGATAAGATCGAGTATCAGCCCGGGGAGGAAGTGGACTTTGCGGGAGCGAATATCTCCGCCGGATACTGGTATATCGACGAAAACGGTGTGAGACAATATCAACCTGAGGTAAATTTCCAGGATCTGACCGCAGATACCGTCAGAGCACTTATAGAAAGCGGTGCGCTCACTGTGGATACCAGCCAGCTGGATATGGATACGCCTGGCACCTATTATGTTGTACTGTGGTACACCTATGGGGATACCACTGCCAGTGCTAGTTTCCCCATTTTCGTGAATGCATCGACGGAAAGTACTGCTGTATCGGAGACAAGAACAACTGCTACGGTTACATCTGCAATCGCTTCAAATGTACAAAAGAAGGATTCTTTTTCTGAACAGGAGGGATCTGTATGAAAAAACGGCGATACCGTTGTACAATGGACTTTAGACGGGACACCGCTGGAGGTCACTGCATATTTTGCAGAGTGTTATACCATTCATGCGGAATCCGTACCGGAGGGATATGCTGTTCCGGAAGATCTTAGGCAACACCGCACAAAGAGCGCCTGACGGCTTTGCACATCATATGCTTGCATATTTTCCGTCATATTTCACAAAAATGCTCGTGAATACACAAAGTATTCACTGCGCTTTTTGTTTCATCTGACGAAAAATCTGACATAGTTTATGCTCGTAGAGTACATCTGACGCACAATCTTTGTGCGTTATTGCCCTAAATAATTGATAGGCTAATCCCAAAGGACCGCGATATCGCTTGATATGGCGGTTTTTTTCTTTTTTGCGCAAATGACGTTCTCTGTACAAAAAATCCTATATTTTTTTACAAATCTTGAAAAATGTACTTGCAAAAAAGTCAAAAATCATGTATAATAAAAGCGGTGAAAATCCAATTTCATGATAAGGAGGGTATCTCTATGAAAACCATTCTAAAACGTATGCTGGCGGCACTTACGGGTGCAGCCATGGCAGCAAGCATGCTGACTGTTTTGGGAACGGGCATGGTCATTGCCCAGGCAGAACCGGACAGCAGTACGGCTGAAATCGACCTGGCGGCACCAGAGGGTGAAGTTATTGTCATGCATCACGGCTCCACCGAGATGCAGAGCAGTGCTCTTTCCAAATCTCTGGGCAGTACGGTGACTGTGTCAGAGTCCTATGTCTTTGACGTACTGGAAAATACCACTGCCGGCAGAGCGTTCACCCAGCGCCAGTCCCTGCTGCAAACTGCGGACAGCAGCGACTTTACGGTTTCCTTGGTAAAGTCGGAAACCTTGTCCACTAGTGAACTTATTGCACTCCTGGAAAATGACCCAAGTGTCATGTATGCGTCCCCGAACTTCCGGCTGAAAGCGGCGTCCTATTCCCAGGACACCTATGCGGACTATCAGTGGGCACTGGACAACACCGGACAGAACGGTGGTACACCCGGTCTGGACATCAACGCAGACACCGAGGCTCTGACGCCAAGTGTAGATGCCGGGGAACAGGTAGTGGCTGTGGTGGACAGCGGTATTGATTATACCCACCCGGATCTGGCAGAGCGTATGTGGGAGAATCCATATGTGGGCACAGGAAAGCTCAACGGCGCTCACGGTTATGATTTTGCAAACATGGACGATGATCCCATAGATGACAACGGACACGGTTCTCACTGCGCCGGCATTATTGCAGCGCAGGCAGACAATGATACCGGTGTTTCCGGCGTGGCGACAAGCGATTCCACACGGCTTATGGCATTAAAAATGCTGGACAGTGCGGGGTATTCATATGGAAATGAAGAATTTGCCTGCTATCATTATATCTATCAGGCACAGCTCCTGGGTGTAAACGTGGTTGCCATCAATAACTCCTGGGGTGCATACTTGGATGAAGGAGCCGTGGAGTCTGAGGTGGAGGCATTTTACAGTATGTTTCAGTATCTGGTTGACCTGACAGGCGGAATGGGTGCTGTTACGATCTGTGCTGCTGGGAATGAAAGTCTGGATAATGATTTTTGCTACGGTTATCCCAATGGCATCGACAGCCCATATCTCATCAATGTGGCTGCATCCACTGAAAAGGACGAACTGGCGGACTTCTCCAATTACGGCGCAGAATCGGTTGATCTGGCAGCGCCCGGCACGAACATTCTCTCCACCGTTTCCTATGATACCATGAACGCAATACTCCTGACAGATGAGCAGAAGGAACGGTTGCTGTATTGGTACGAGTCCTTTGGTGGACGGACGCTGGAAGCAGGGGATATGTCGTCAGGTACAGTTCCGGCACCGGGCGGTGATGCGGCACTGACCTATTCTGTGGAGGCACCGGAGGATGGCTCTGTTATCACAGTGGAAACCACATCAGATACCTATTTCGGAAAGGATTCTGAGAACGGTGCATCCCTGAAATTTACTGTGGAAAATGCTGTGGCAGGAACAAGTTATTCTCTTCGCTTACCCTATTATGGTCAGGGTGGCACCAAGGATACCCAACTTTCCATGGTGATACGTCAGGATGCAGCACCGAACACAGAAGAAGACTCTTATTTTGGAGACGATCTTCCGTTCACAGCTTTATTTTTGAGTGATGGAACGGTCAGTGAGGATGGACGCTATCAGGTGGAAAACTCCATGAATCTGTTAGGTGCCGGAATGGAAGAACAAGAAAACAGGTGGAATAGTATACAGAATACGTTGTCACCTCATGACGAGGGTCAGCTCTGTGCCATTGCCATTGATTTTGTCTGCGCTTATTCCGGGACCTATACTCTGTATCTGGACGATCTGGCAATGAGCCGTCTGGGGGCATCGGAGGAAGAACTTCTCCTGCCCTATGATTTCTACAACGGCACTTCTATGGCTGCGCCTATGGTAACAGGTGCGGCAGCTGCCATTGCTGCGGCATATCCGGAACTGTCTGTCCGGGAGCGCACTACGTTGCTGCTGGGCTGCACGAGACCTTCTGAGGCATTGGAAGGACTGGTAAAGACAGGCGGTGTTCTGGATCTCTCCAAGCTGGAGAACCCCAATCCAGTCGTGTTGGATTCCTGGATCGACACAGAAGAGGGTAAGCTGTATCTGGAAGGCGGACAGCTGACAAAAATGGAATATCTCATTAACGGTGCCCCGGCAACGGTTGTGGAGGTGTCTGATACGCAGGCAGTTCTGGATGTTTCTGCATATGCCAACCAGGAATTCCAGCTCACAGCACAATACGGTGAAACAGCATCCACAGAGTATTATTATTACTCTGACGGTGCAATACCAGAAATGCTGTATTTCAACAGTTCGGAAGATAGTTTCTACATGAACGGCGGCAATCTGCTGACAGTTGGTGCCAATGTGTATTATTGCGATGCAAATGGCAATGTGTATCAGACCACTCCTGACATGTATCAGGCAAACTGGACGATGCTGGGTAGTCTTGATGCATCGATTTTGATCACAGATGACTATGATCCCATTGTACCGGCATATATCCTCTCCCGCTTTGTGACCGATGGAACATCCATCTATACAGTGGCAAATCTGGATCACGGATATATGCAGCGAAGCGTACTGCTGGAATTTTCTCTGGAGACCTGGTCGTGGAGCTTTTTCTGCGAACTGCCCGATGTTTTCTCAACCATCATGGAACCCATTGTGGGATTCTATGGCAGAGAACTGGTTGTCATGGGCGGATATGACACAAACGGTGAACTGAACACAGCATGTGCGTCGTTCTCCTTTGAGGAATGGACATGGATGGATCTCCCTGCGCTTCCGGCAGGAGCATATGGCGGTGCAGCCGAACAGATTTCTGATAAATTATATGTGACTATGCAGCGCGGAGAAGAAGGCATCATGGAGGCAGTATGGAGCTTTGACGGCACCGCATGGAATGAAAATGCCGCTCTGCTGACGCCTCTTGCACAGAATGTACTGCATCCGGCAAATGTTTCCGTCAGCTCTTATCAGAACCAGTTGGTCTATGCCGGCGTTCCATCAAATAGTGTGGGCGATGTATTCTTCCTTGATATTGAATTTGACGCGGTCACTAGTCTGGGTTATACGACAATGCAGACTGCTGAAGGTAAATTCTGCACCAGTACTGTAAATGGTGATGTGCTCTATGTGCTGTATCAGGTGGGAGAGGGCATCGAACTGGAGCTGATTCCCTTGAGTGACAGTCCGGTCATTCCTACTGTTGCCCGCGGTGACGTGACCCAGGACGGCGAAGTTAACGGTGATGATGCATATCAGACGCTGTACTTCTATGCATGCGTTAGTGCCGGTGTAAAAGATGTCACATTCACAGACGGCACTAATATGTCCAAGGAACAGGAAGTCTGGAACGCTGCGGATGTGGATCAGGACGGCATAATCACGGCTGACGATGCCTATTGGATGCTGTTGTATTATGCAAATATTTCCGTAGGTCGGGATATCACATGGGATGATATCCTGGCTGTGGGATAACACGCATTGGTAGAATCGCATAAAGGCAACACCGCACAAAGAGCGCCTATCGGCTTTGCACGTCATATGCTTGC
>NZ_CALDMP010000040.1 GCF_937915125.1 uncultured Ruminococcus sp.
CGAAAAATCTGACGGCGCATCTGACGCACAATCTTTGTGCGGTATTGCCCTAAAAAATCCCAACGCCACAGGCAGCAATGAAGTTTTTTGATCCAGCAATTTTTCAAAAATGCTGGTGGGGTCAAGGGGCAAAGTCCCTGGACTCTGCCAGGGCTACTCGCCCTGGACCTCGCCAGCCCGAAGCCCAGCGGAAATGGCTTCGGCAGACTCGCCCTAAAGATGGCGATCCAGCTGGGCTCAGCTGGATCAGCTTGCCAGGCAACCTTTGCTTGTGTGGCTGACGGACTGGTTTTGATTTTGTGTTTATTTTTTGATGTTAAAGGAGGACAGGTATGGCAAGTGAAACGATCACTGTGGCGATCCGGACGGAATTTATTAAGCTGGATTCGCTCCTGAAATTCGCCGGCTTATGCGATACCGGCGGCTTTGCCAAGGAACTGGTGCAGCAGGGCGCTGTCTCCGTGAACGGTGAGGTCTGCACCATGCGCGGCAAAAAAATCCGCCCCGGGGATACCATTACCGTTGACCGATTTACGGTACTTGTAACCGCAGAAGCATGAGACTCACACGACTTGCGGCGGATGGCTTTAAAAACCTGCGCCAGGTGGAACTGGAACCCGATCCCTCATACAACCTGATCCTCGGCGAAAATGCACAGGGAAAAACCAATCTCCTGGAGGCGGTCTGGGCACTCACCGGCTGCCGCAGCTTCCGGGGGAGCCGGGAACGGGATTATCTTTCCTTTGACGGCGGAAATTTGCAGGTTGAAGCCGGATTTCAGGATGCCAGACGGCAGCAGTCTGTGCGGCTCTGCATGGTGCCGGGAACAGTGCCCGAAAAAAAATTCTGGTGCAATGATGTGCCCCGGAAAAGCGGCGAATTATTCTCCGTGTTCCACTGCGTGGTCTTTACCCCGGAAGACCTGTCATTGGTCACCGGTGGCCCCGAACGGCGAAGGTCGTATCTGGATCTGTGCAGCGCACAGCTCAGTGCCCCTATGCTCTCTCTGGTACGCCGGTATCAACTGGTGCTCCAGCAGCGCAATGCAGTGCTCAAACAGAAGCTGCCCCAGGCACAGACGGAGGCAATGCTCCAGGTCTGGGACGGTCAGCTGGAACAGCTGGGGACGGAAATTGCTGTTCAGCGTGCTCAGTATGTCCGGCGGCTGGCGGCAGTCTGCGTGCCCCTGTATGCCCAGATCGCACGGGGCAAAGAGACGGTTTCGCTCCATTATCAGTCCAGCGTGTTCGGCAGGGATGCCCAGGAGATACTCCCCGACCAGTCTGCGCCGGAACTTGTGGCGCAGTATGGGGAAAAAATGCAGCAGAGCCGTCAATCGGACTTGCTTCTGGGGCATACGGGCATGGGCGTCCACCGGGATGATCTGCTCCTTGCCATTGATGGCAAGCCGGCAAAGGAATTCGGCTCACAGGGACAGAAAAAAAGCCTGGCGCTGGCGTTGAAACTTGCTCAGGCGCAGATCTATAGCAAACGCCGGAAGGAATCCCCCATCGTGCTCCTGGACGATGTCATGGGCGAACTGGACGAGGCACGGCAGGCGGTGGTCTCTACCATCGTTGAGGAAATGCAGGTCTTTGTGACGACCTGCCACCCGGAGTCCGTACTTTCCCCAAATGCCGGAAAGCGGTTTTTGTTGAAAGACGGCAGACTGGTTTCGGAGCTGTGAAAAGTGCCCGAAACTGCGTGAAATTTTGTTTTCCACAAACTGTTGAAAACTCTGTGGAAAGCCTGTGCAGACCTGTGAAAAGAGGCGGAAAAGGCGGATTTTCCGGTGAACTGCACAAATGATAAAGCGAAAATCGCAGTGTTTCACGTGAAACACTGTAGTAGGATGGTTGTACGATATACGCAAATCAGATTGAATTGCATAACCCCTCCACCATTGCTTCGCAATGGTTCCCCTCCCCTTTCAGGGGAGGCGTATCTAGATTTACAGAAAAGCTGGTATGGAATAACGGTGACGAGAGAGGAAACATTATTCAATCTGGTTGCACATGTACGATATGATACACAATCGCAGCAATCAATGTCATACATTCGCAGGGCTGTCTGAAGTGAGACGGCTTTTGCAGATGCCGGTTTTTGTTTCACGTGAAACAAAAGATCGGACAAACTTGGAGGAATTGCAAAATGACAGAGGCAATCAAACCCAATGCCCAAAACTATGACGAAAGTCAGATCCAGGTGCTGGAGGGACTGGAGGCAGTCCGGAAGCGGCCGGGTATGTACATCGGCTCTACCGGTCCGAAAGGTCTCCATCACCTGGTATACGAAATCGTGGACAATGCCATTGACGAAGCACTCGCCGGGTATTGTACGGAAATCACCGTGGATATTCTGCCCGACAATGTGATCCGGGTCTCCGACAACGGCCGTGGTATTCCTGTGGGGATCCACCCCAAGGAGGGAATTTCGGCGGCTACGGTGGTATATACCATTCTTCACGCCGGCGGTAAATTCGGCGGCGGCGGCTATAAGGTCTCCGGCGGTCTCCACGGCGTAGGTGCATCGGTGGTAAACGCCCTTTCGGAATGGCTGAAGCTGACGGTAAAGGACGGTACCCATGTGCACTTTCAGGAATTCCACCGTGGTGACTACAGCGAGCCCATTCGGGTTATCGGCGATACTACGGAAACGGGTACGACAGTTGAATTCAAGGCGGATCCTGAGATCTTTGAGGAGACCACGGAATATGACTATGAAGTGCTCCTGAAACGACTTCGGGAACAGGCATTCCTGAACGCCGGCATCCGCATTGTGTTCTCGGATAAGCGGAATCCGGAGGAAGAACGGTCGGAGGTGCTCCACTATGAGGGCGGTATCCGGCAGTTCGTGGAATATCTCCACCAGAAACGTGGTCTGGAATCCCTGTCGGAGGATGTGATCTATGTCTCCGGTATGGACGGGGATTCCTTTGCAGAGATCGCATTGCAGTATAACGATAGTTATAATGAGATGATCCTGTCATTCGCCAATAATATTCACACTGCTGACGGCGGTACTCATGAGACGGGCTTCAAAAATGCCCTGACCAAGGTGATTAACGAATACGGCAAAAAGTTCGGGCTGTTAAAGGATGGTACCCGTCTGCTGGGCGAGGATGTCCGGGAAGGTCTGACAGCAATCGTTTCCGTAAAGCTGACGGAGTGCGAATTCGAGGGACAGACCAAGGGACGGCTGGGAAATCCGGCGGTGCGTCCTTTTGTGGAGAAGATGGTCTTTGAGAAGCTCATGAGCTATTTCGAAGAAAATCCCACGGTGGCACGGGCGATTTTTGACAAGAGCCTGTCCGCACAGACAGCACGTGAAGCTGCCAAGAAGGCAAGAGAAACGGCTCGCCGGAAATCCGCTATGGAGAGCGCTTCCCTGCCGGGCAAGCTGGCGGACTGTTCCGAAAAAACCACCGAGGGCACAGAGCTCTACATTGTCGAGGGAGACTCGGCAGGCGGCTCCGCAAAGGAAGGCAGAGACCGCCGCTATCAGGCGATCCTGCCCCTTTGGGGGAAAATGCTCAACGTGGAAAAGGCGAGAATTGACCGAGTATACGGCAATGAAAAGCTGATGCCGGTGGTAACTGCCCTGGGTACTTCCATCGGCGAGGATTTTGATATTACAAAGCTTCGTTATGGTAAAGTCATTATTATGGCGGATGCCGACGTGGACGGTTCTCATATCCAGACTCTGCTGCTGACATTTTTCTTCCGCTTCATGCGGCCGCTGATTACCAACGGCAATGTCTATCTGGCACAGCCGCCGCTGTTCAAGGTAGCAAAGGGAAAGAAGTATAAGTATGCTTTTGATGAGGAATCCCGGGATAAGTATATTGCGGAGTTTGCAGACGCAGACGGCAGTACGGCGAAGGTTTCGGTTCAGCGGTACAAAGGTCTTGGTGAGATGAGCTCCGAACAGCTGTGGGAAACCACCATGAACCCGGAAACACGCTCCATGATCCGTGTGGAACTGGAGGATGCCGAAAAGGCAGACGAGATCTTCACCATTCTTATGGGCGACAAGGTGGCTCCACGTAAAGAATTTATCGAAAAGAATGCGAAATACGTGGAGAATCTGGACGTGTAAGGAGGTTCTATGGAAGAAACACAGAAGCTTCCGGCTTTCAGCCGCACAGCACCCTATGCCATTCCCCTGGAATATTACCGCACGGGATTCACGGCGTTTCAGAAAAAATTCATCATGCGCCGGAATTATATCATGATGGCAATATTTGCGGTTCTTTTGATTTCCTTTGTGGCGGCTGGCATAAAAGACCCCACCAATAAAATGGCGTATTTTCTCATGCTCCTTTGCCTGACTGCTATCTTTATGCTGTGGTATATGCCCAGAAAGCAGAGACGTATCATTCTGGATACAGTCAAGGAGTTGGAAGGGCAGCAGTACACGGCGGAATGTGACGGCAATGTGCTGCGGCTCTGGACACAGCAGAATGAGGAAGATACGGAAGTGATTCCGGAATCGAGGGTGCTGCTGGAAACGGCGTGGATCCAGAGTTATGAGGAATTCTATCTGATTTGTGACGGAAAGCGGATGTTCTATATTCTGCCCAAGGCAGCCATAGACACAGCATCTGTTCCACCTGAGCAACTGGAAACCACAGAAACAGCATCCCCAGAATCCGAATAATTGCCGCAGGCGGCAATGAAGTTTTTTGATCCAGCAATTTTTCAAAAATGCTGGCGAGGTCCAGGGCGAGGAGCCCTGGTCGCCGCCCGCAGGCGGCGAAATACCCCGGCGCATCCTTTTGCGCCGCGGAGAAAAGGGGTGAGAAAAGCGACAGCTTTTCGAGGGGGAAGCGTACAAGACCGCTTCCCCCTGTGAAACCTTTTTCTCAAGTAAACCCTTGCAAACGTTCCGGTGGAACGTTTGCAAATCCAATGACACAAAAAATAAAGGTCACCTCTAAAAAACACGCTTATCACGCTCCAGCTTGTTTCACGTGAAACAATGGACAAAACGATTGAATAGATAGGTTTAAGATGATGGATAATACAACAAACGAAAATTATTTTATCAACGGAAAGCAGAAGATCACGCCCATGGATATCGGCGACAGAATGCAGGAGGCATTTCTTGCCTACGCCATGTCCGTTATCGTGGCACGTGCCCTGCCGGATGTGCGTGACGGTCTGAAGCCCGTACACCGACGAATCCTCTACACCATGTACGAAAAGGGACTGACGCCGGATAAGGCATACCACAAGTGTGCCGATACCGTCGGTTCTGTGCTGGGTAGCTATCACCCTCACGGTGACGCTTCCGTTTATGATGCGCTGGTACGTCTGGCGCAGACATTCTCCATGCGGTATGTGCTGGTAGACGGTCAGGGTAACTTCGGTTCCGTAGACGGCGATCCGCCTGCTGCTTACCGTTATACAGAAGCACGTATGTCGAAGATCGCCACGGAGATGCTGACGGATATCCACAAGGAAACCGTCCCCTTCGTGCCAAACTACGACGACCGCCTGAAAGAACCGGCAGTACTCCCCTCTCGCTTCCCCAATATTCTGGTGAACGGTTCCATTGGTATTGCCGTAGGTATGGCAACCAATATTCCGCCCCACAATCTGGGAGAAGTCATTGACGGTATTCATATGCTGATTCAGAATCCGGATTGCACCATGGACGAGCTTATGACCTGCATCCAGGGTCCGGACTTCCCCACCGGCGGCATTATTATGGGCCGCAGTGGTATCCGTGCAGCGTACGGTACGGGCAGGGGCAGGATCACCCTCCGGGGACAGACCCATTTCGAAAAAGTGCGAGGCAGAGAATCCATTGTCATTACGGAAATTCCGTATATGGTCAACAAGGCTCGCCTGGTGGAATCCATTGCAGCTTTGGCAAAGGACAAGCGCATTGAGGGTATTTATCATATTCAGGATGAATCCAGCCGTGAGGGAATGCGTATTGTAGTAGAGCTGAAAAAGGATGCCAATCAGCAGATCGTGCTGAACAAGCTCTTCTCCTACACCCAGCTGCAGGATACTGTCAGCGTGAATATGCTGGCACTGGTGGACGGCGAACCGAAAACTCTGAGCCTGAAACAGGTGCTGGAGCACTACCTCCAGTTCCAGGTGGAGGTTATCACCAACCGCACCAAGTTTGACCTGGAAAAGGCAAAGAAGCGTGCCCATATTTTACAGGGCTTCGTGGTTGCCATCGACTACATTGACGAAGTGATCGCCATTTTGCGGAGCAGCAAGACCATTCCCGAAGGTAAGGCTCGCCTCATTGAGCGTTTCAAGGAAGTGGATATGTCTGCCCTGCTGGATCGTGCCCAGTATGACGTGGATAATTATCATCTGGAGCATCAGATCGGTCTGTCGGAAGAACAGGCTGAGGCAATCGTGCAGATGCGTCTGGGTGCTCTGACAGGTATGGAGCGGCAGAAGGTAACAGACGAACTGTATGGTCTAATGCAGAAAATTACAGATCTGCTGGATATTCTGGCAGACCGCAGCCGGATCTATCAGATCATTGAGGATGACCTCAGCGAGATTCGCCGGAAATACGGCGATGCACGGCGTACACAGATCGAAACCGTTGACGGCGAAGTGGATATTGAGGATCTGATCCCCGTGGAGGATTGCGTGGTCACTTACACGGACAGCGGCTATATCAAGCGTATTCCGGCAGATGTCTACAAGAGCCAGCGCCGCGGCGGACGTGGTGTGACAGGCATGAAGCAGCGGGAAGAGGACTTCGTCAGCGAACTGCTCATCAGTTCTTCCCATGCCAATATTCTCTTTATCAGCAACCTGGGCGTTATGTACAAGCTGAAATGCTACGAGCTGCCTGAGGGTTCCAAGAATGCCCGGGGAACGAATATTGTGAATCTCCTGCCCCTGAACCAGGGTGAGAAGATCGCCGCAGTGCTCACCACCCCGGACTTCGACGAGAGCAAATATGTGGTCATGATCACACGCTCCGGCAAGATCAAACGGACGGCACTTTCCGCCTATAAAAATGTCCGCAAAAATGGTCTCATTGCCATTGGACTGGATGAGGGCGACGAGATTGCAGCAGTGCGGCTGACAGACGGTTCCAACCGGCTGTTTGTGGCAACCAGAAATGGTATGGCGATTCGCATTGACGAACAGGATGTTCGCCCCATGTCTCGTTCCGCACACGGCGTCAAGGCAATCACACTTCGTAATGGCGATGCTGTGGTATCCATGGCGAGAGAACGGGAAGGCGCTTCGCTGCTGACTGTTTCTGAAAACGGCTATGGCAAGCGGACAGCGCTGGAGGAATACCGGATGCAGTCCAGAGGCGGTCTGGGTCTGACCAATTACAAGGTGGACGAGGAGCGTGGTCATGTCTGTGGCATTAAGGTTGTGGACGAGACGGATGATATTATGTTTATCTCCAGCGACGGCGTGATTATCCGTGTGCCCTGTGAGGAAATCCGGCTGATGGGGCGTACTGCAAAGGGCGTGCGTGTTATGCGTGTGTCTGAGGGGCAGAAGGTAGTTGCCTTTACCCGGACAGAAGCCGCACAGGAGGAAGATATTCCGGAAGAGGAAACCGATGCGGAAACAGAGGTAACGGAATCCCCTGCGAATGAGGAGAATACTTCTGCAGAAGAATAATGCTGCGTGAAAAATACGCAAAAACAGCGGTAGTCCAGAACTGCCGCTGTTTTGATATAAAATGACCTGTTACATTTTCCGCACGCCGCAGTCGGCATTTGAATGCTTGAAGGATAATAAGATTATTAAGGCAACACCGCACAAAGAGCGCCTGCCGGCTTTGCACGTCATATGCTTACATCTTTTCCGTCATATTTCACAAAAATACTCGTGAATACACAAAGTATTCACTGCGCTTTTTGTTTCATCTGACGAAAAATC
>NZ_CALDMP010000041.1 GCF_937915125.1 uncultured Ruminococcus sp.
CTGACGAAAAATCTGACGGCGCATCTGACGCACAATCTTTGTGCGGTATTGCCCTAGATCTTGAAAACGTTCCAGTGGAACGTTTTCAAATCAACACCCCAATTTTCACCGCTAAACCGCACTTTCCACCCCATCTCCACAATAGCAATCCGGTTTTCCACACCACTTTCAACAACCTGTGGAAAAGTCATGTGGAGAAAAAATCCCCCATATCCCTGTACCGTTCCGGACAAGGGCAGATTCACTTGTGAAAAGCCCTGTGGAATCCTGTGTAATGCATTCTCCACAGGCTGTGGATTCCCAAAACGGGAGAAGCCCGGTTCTCCACCGATTTCTCCACAAACTTTCCCTTTCCACTCCACAATGTTTCAAGATCTCCACAGCTGTGAAAAGTCTCCACTTTTCCGGAAAATTTCCACGGCGGCTGTGTGCAGAAGATCTTTCGCAAACTCCATGCAAAAGGGGGATTTCCACAGTTTCCAGCCCTCTACTACGACTACTATCTTTTTATTTGTTTGTTTTGTTGTGTTTTGCAGCTCCGCTGCTTTCTCATAAGGTAGGGTTTGGGTTGTCCGCCTGGGATGGACATTACAAAACTGTACACTCAGGACGGACAAATGGAAAACAGTACGGATTTTCTATAACAATAATGAGATGCGGATAAGATCCGCAAGGTTTATATCAATTATCCCAAGCACTTTGAAACAGCGGAAACTCCGGTTTTTGCTATGTATATAAGGAAGAACAAATTATGTTGAAATTTACTTGTGACAGACAGACATTCTGCACGGCGATCACGCATGTTGCAAAGGGTGTCTCTCAGAAATCCACCATTCCGGCGCTGGAACGGTTGAAACTGCGTCTGGATCATGATATCCTGGAACTGACAGGCTATGATCTGGAATTCGGCATTCAGCGCAGCATTGAGGTGGAATCCAGCAGTGTGGGCGAGTTTGTGATTCTCCCACGTCTGCTTAGTGAAGCTGTCCGCCGGTTTTCCGGGGATAGAGTGACCATGGAAGTGGATGACAACTTCGTGGTAAAATTGTTCTGCGACGCCACGGAGTTTCAGATCTCCGCCATGTCTGCGGAGGAATATCCGGCGCTGCCCAGTCTGGATCTCAGTGCCGGAATGCAGATCGAACAGCCGGTGCTGGGCTCCATGATCCGCCAGACACATTATGCGGCATCTGTCAGCGAGGCAAAGCCGGTGCTCACCGGCGAATTGTTTGAAGTGGAAGGCGACACGCTCCATGTGGCTGCCATTGACGGCTATCGTCTGGCAGTGCGCCAGGAGCCCATCTCCAGCGCTGAGCCTTATCGGTTTGTGGTACCGAAGCGTACCCTTTTGGAGGTGGCAAACATGCTCCGGGATGAGGCGGAGGAGCTTTGCACTATCTCCGCAGACCGCCGGCATGTGGTGTTTGAATTCAACGGCTATACGGTATTTTCCCGGCTGCTGGAGGGTGAATTCCACAATTATCGCAGCAGCATTCCGTCTGCCTTTGATACGGAGATCACCATTGATGCCAGTGAGCTGACACGCTGCCTGGAACGGTGTTCCCTGCTGATCAGCGGCAAATATAATGCGCCGGTGCGGTGCACGTTCTCGGGGAATTCTCTGGGGATCTGGTGCAAGACCGGTATTGGCGAGATCAACGACAAGATCCCGGCGCAGATCAGCGGTCCGGATGTGACCATTGGTTTTGATAACCGGTTTTTGCTGGATGCGGTACGTGCAGCGGATTGCGATCAGATCAAGATCCAGCTCACCGGCGGCAATCGTGTGGCAAAATTGGTGCCGCCGCAGGGCGAAAGCTTTATTTTCCTGCTGATGCCCATCCAGCTGAGACAGTAAATAGAATGAGGAATGGTGAAAAAAAGTAACTTTTCCCGACAGAAAAGCCTGCAAATCACGCTTTACCTAAGGCAATACCGCACAAAGAGCGCCTGGCGGCTTTGCACGTCATATGCTTGCATCTTTTCCGT
>NZ_CALDMP010000042.1 GCF_937915125.1 uncultured Ruminococcus sp.
ATATGCAAGCATATGACGTGCAAAGCCGTCAGGCGCTCTTTGTGCGGTGTTGCCATAGGATAACACCGGACAAAGAGCACGGTGTCTTTGCACGGTATTGCCATAAAAATAAGTTGACTTTTCCGTTACTTTCCATTATAATATTATCTGGAGTTATGTAACTCAATCTGTGATAATTGGAAAGGTGTATGTGTATGGAAAAGAAACAGGGAAGAACACCAGTGAAGGTGTCCGTCTCACCATGGAAGCTGACACTTCCTGGAAAAATTCTGGTGCTTTGTATCTGCTTGCTTCCGTTTTTGACAAGACGGATGGAACTTACGGTTTCAGAGGCGGTACGGAATGCGTATTATCTCAGCGCAGGAATGATAGGTGATTTTGAACAGTATTGCCGGGAAATCGGTCTGCTGGTGATTGCTGTCGCTGCTGTCATCTGGTTTTGTTTTGAAAGGCTGACCGTGCGGCCCAGACGTGCTTTGCCTGTGACGAGGATCACAGTGGTGATGTTCCTTTTCCTGGGACTTTATCTGTTGCTGGGTCTGCTCTCATCGCTTCTGTCGGAGCATCGCTCTGAGACGTGGCTTGGCATTTATATGCTGTACGAGGGATATTTTGCCCTGGTGGGCTATGCTGTGATCTTTGCAGCTGCATGGTACTGGATCGACCGGGAAGAAGTGGTGCAGTTCGTGAAAAACTGCCTGACCGGTCTTGCCATCGTCATTGGCGTTCTGGCACTTCTGGAGCGAACTGGGATTTGTTATTACAACAATTATCTGGTGCAGCTTCTGGGGAATCTGGGCGGCTCTGTGGGCGTTGGCGATGCTGTTGTGCTGACCTTCGGCAATGCAGACTATATGGGTATGTTTTGTGCCATGCTGCTGCCGCTGATGGTTTCCATGATCTCTTTTGAAGCATCGACAAAGCGGATGCTGGTGCAGATCACAGCGGCAGTACTCCTTGGCACAGCGTTGCTGCTGACAAAGGTTATGAATGCCATTTTGCTGGGATTCGGCATGACATTGATTCTGCTGATGGTGTGGGCTTTTCATACGAATTGGAAACGTACAGCAAAACTCAGCTTTTGCGGTGTGACGATTGCTGCGGTGATTGCCGGCGGATGCGGATTTATTGGCACAAGAAGCGGTGATACATTGTCAGAAAAGCTGCGGCATACCATGATCGGCATGGAACAGGAGGATACCTTCCAGCTGCTTTCCATTGACCTGGATGGGAATACTGTTATCCTGGAAAATGCAGATACTGTATTTGCGGCAGAGGCGTCAGGAGAGACCCTTTCCGCAGACAATCTGACTTTCCGCTATAATGGGACAATTGTAGAACCTCAGGTGCATGAGGAAGGCTTGTGCAGTTTTTCTGAACCAGCATTGGAACACTGTCAGGTACAGATTCTGACAGATCGGCTGCAATTTCAGTTGGGCTATGCAACGCCGGTGGAGACTGTGCGTGAATCGGATGGCTGGCATGTGATCAGCATCGGCGGTGACATTCTGAAAGATGTGCCCAAGGTCAGTGATTCCAGAGCACTTCAAATGTGCTATCCCTATCTGAACGGACGTGTCTTTGTCTGGGCGAATACGATCTCTGCACTAAAAGACTGCTGGCTGGTGGGACATGGTGCAGCCACCACCATCTTCTATTTGAATCAGGAAGATCTCCCGGCACTTCTGAATATTTTTGGTACTTATGTTTTGTATAACAAACCCCACAGCTGGTATCTCCAGATCGCTCAGGACACCGGGATCCTTTCCCTGATCATGATATTGGGAATGCTTGTTCTGTTTGCAGTCTGCGGATTCTGCAAAAGCTTTTCAAAACGGTCAGAATGGAATGTCTTTCGTACAGGTCTGTTCTTCTCCGTTCTGACATATTGTCTGACGGCGATGCTCAATGACAGTCTGGTATATCATGCCCCCATGTTCTGGTTCCTTTTGGGTATGGGATTTCGTGACATGACTTCTGGCATCGTACAGGAGAAAAAGACCGATCTCTGAATGAGAAAAGAGGTTGTTTTTATGAAGAATATCACAAAGTTAACGGGAATTGTACTGGCAGCTGTTATGACAGCGGTATCTCTTCCGCTGGATGCAGTCTATGCAGAAAACCCGGCAGCAGACAACTATGAGATGTCTATTTTAACTCCAGATACAAGAAAAGATGTTGTGACGATTTCTTCGCTGGACACAGCTGAAAAAGACGTGACACTTACAGTTGGTGTTTATATTACATCAGAGCAGTGGAGTACAGATGATTATATTGAAATTGCATCAGTCAACTGGGCGACAAGTGATCCATCCCATATTTCTTTTGGCAATATTCTGGATCTGATCGCTACCCAGGATCAGCGCTCCATTCCCTTCAGCGGCGGTACATTCCTTTCCCGCTATGCTCCGTACTGTCTGCTCAATGCCGTAGAAAGCAAAAAGTATGGACTCCGGGAACTGAGCCGTCCCATCAGCGTTACAACAACGGAGTTGGCATATGACCCTGTTTTTGGCGCTGAAATCTACCAGGCAGGGGAAAATCAGGTACAGTTTTCCTTCTCTTATTACGAATCTTATGAGGACGTAGAAGCCGATGTGGCGGAGAATTCCAAGAGCCGGATGAAGAAAAAGGATTGTCTGTGTGATGTGAAATATAACAGTGATGGTTCTGCCTATTATGAATATGATTATTTGCGGCAGGACACCTATGAAATGGACACAGCAATCGGCTATCTGCCGGAATACGATCCGTCTCTGCCTGTTGGGGAAATCGTTCCCGGCACAGCTGATTATTTCCTGTGGATGTACAGCGGTTCTTCTCCCACCAGCTTTTTCGGAAGCTCATCTGACGAATTCCCCCTTGTTACATTTGATATTACGATAGAACAGGGGACACCATCCGGCATGTACACAGTGGATTTTCCCACAGATACATATAAGACATTTCTGTCCGGAAAGGAATCCAAGCTGCACATGCCTGCATCCACAAATGGTTTTACCATTATTGTGGACGACAATGCGCCTCGCATGACAGAGCCGCCGGTGACAACAACGCTGCCGGAGACCACCACAACAACAGTCAACGAAAGTACAACGGTTACATCTGAGACGACGTCTACTGCTTCTTCCAGCGTTCAAACAACAAATCATACGGTTCAGACGCAGACCACTACCGTGAAAAAGTTGCAGCCTGTATTTCTCAATTCCAGTGAGACCATATACGTGGACGAGCTGTTTCAGCTGGATCTATTCAACACCTCTTCTGACGATCAGATCGCATGGATCTCAGCAGATCAGTCTACTGTTGTTGTAGAGGATACCTTAGGCTCCATTTCATGGCTTCTTGGAAAAAAGCCCGGTGTGACAACTGTGTACGCTGTTGTAGGCGGTAAAGCGATTCCTTGTGAGATTACAGTGTTGGAACGTGATGTGCCGCTGTTGTATGGTGATTTGAATCAGGACAACAAAGTTGAACTGGATGATCTGATCTATCTGTTTAAATACGTGACAGGAAGCGTCAAGCTGGACTATTATGGCAGACGCAACGCAGACTGTAATGCGGACACCATTGTCAACGGGGCGGATGCTATTGTTCTGCAAAAGTTTTTGGTACGGAGGCTGACTGAACTTCCGTTTCGTCAGGAATAACAGAAAATATAAAGAGCCCTCTAAATACCTCAAATCTGTCAACGGGTGAGTGGGTTTTTAGAGGTAACTAAAAAGAATCCGCCGGTTCTGTTAAATTCAGACAGAACCGGCGGATTTGGTTTATTTTGTTTTTTTCGGAATGGCAGATCCGATTGCCATGCCCAGGCACATCTCAACACACATGCCTATTGCCATGTTGTCAAAGAGTAGTGAACTAAGCGCCATGCCGATGCCGAGACCCAGACACATGCCTTCGACAAGGAAGTTGGATTCCTTCTCCGACTCAGAGGAGTCCGTGTCCTGGATCTCCTCTTGTTCGTCTTTTTCTTGTTCCATGGAAAGCTCCTTATACACTCAGCTTTTTCTCGATCATCCAGGTGGTGAGCAGATAGCCGCCCACACCGAAGATCAAGCTAATGAGCATTGTGGGAAGGTACATTGCCGGGTGGAAGAAGGTGTGGAGAAATTCTTGAATCATCTGCGCAGAGGAAAATGAAACTTCACTTTCCAGCATGCCGTCTGGTGCGGTCCACAAGCTGATAAATCCGGCAAGAGAACTGATAGCGTTGGTAATCACGAACCAGAGAATGATGCCCAGGATCGTGCGCCCTTTCTGCTGACCCATAACGGTTTTCAGCATGACAATGACCACATATGCAATGATAACATTAAACAGGAACGAAATGACAGAGCTGAATATGTACATGCAAAGGCCGAAGATGTTATAGCTATTGAAAATGGCATCTTTCAGACCAGCTTCTGTAACGCTGGAATCAATCAGAGAAATCAGCGAAACAATGGTCATGCCAGATTCTTTCAAAAACAGAATGACATCCAGACCGATCAGCAGGAAAAACAGAATGGAAACGCCCAGCAGAGCGAAAAGCGTCATGAGCAGCTTTGCACCCACGATTTGTGCAGCACTGCGCGGTGTAGAGAAGAGCAGATAGCCCGGCTTTTTGGAAATGTCATCATTGAACATAATGACACCGTACAGGAGCACTGCGGTAGTTCCCAGGCATAGACAGAGAATACCGCCGATTAAGCCAATGGTAAACAATGGCTTGATATCGAAGCCCCATCCGATCAGATAAAGTATTTCAACAAAGAACGTGATCGCCGCAATTCCCAGAAAGATCATTCTGGAACGGCGGAATTCATATTTCAATAACGTACCCATAATCATAGTCTCCTTTTATTGTGTTAAAATTTCGGTGCAGTCGGCGGATATTGAGATGCAAAACGTTCCCGATAGAGATCAGAAATGGATTTGCCGTACTGCGTGCGGATATCCTCCAGTTCTCCCTCCATGACCAGACTGCCGTTTTCCATCATGACAATATGATCCACAATCGGCTCCAGCTCGTCAAACAAGTGGCTGGAAATGAGAATCGTTGCGTCCGGATTGGCGGCACGCAGAATGCTCTGGATGATCTGGTCACGACCGATGAGGTCGATGCCGTTCAGCGGTTCGTCCAGCATACAAACCTCAGCATTTCTTGCCAGCGTTGCGGCAATTTTCAACTTTGCTGCCATACCAGAGGACAACGCACGCACCTTCAGATCCGGCGTCAGTTCCATAAATTGCAGCAATGTCGCAAATTTCGACGCGTCAAAATCTTCAAAAAAGTCCGCATAGAACTGCCCCACGTCCTGGATCTTCATATAGTCGTAGTAGAATGGTTCTGTGCACATGTAGGAAATGTGCTTTTTTGTCTCCACGCCGATGGGCATGTCACGGTAGGTGACAGTGCCCGTTGTGGGTTTTACCAGTCCGGCAGCTGCCTTCATCATGGTGCTTTTTCCGCTGCCGTTCGGTCCCACGAGAGCATAAACGTGTCCCGGGAGGAAAGAAAGGCTAAGGTCGTTCAGTGCCTTTTTTCCGCCGTAAATTTTTGTAACGTGTTCAAATTTCAGCATATGTCTCCCTCTTTCTTTTCTTGTGTCTGCGTTTCCAGCAGTGCAATGATTTCTTCTTTGGAAAAATGATAGGTTTTCATTTGTGCAATATAATTTGCACTCAGCCGCTCGCCGATCTCTTGACGAAGCCGTTCCGGCAGTCCGGGATCTTCCACAATAAAGGTGCCGATACCTCGCTTTGCATAGGAGATCCTGTCGGTTTCCAGCTGGCGGTAGATCCGCTGTACGGTGTTTGGATTGACCTGATAGGACATGGCCAGTTCCGCATTGGATGGCAGTTTATCTCCCGGTTTTAGTTCGCCGATGACGATCCGTCGCTTCAGATCTTCTGCAATTTGCAGATAAATGGGATAATTTGCCTGAAAATCCATTGCGTCTCCTCCTTTCCTGCGTATTGTATTTTTAGATTGCTAGTGCACTAGCTATATAGTACACTATTTTTCTCCGTTTGTCAAGGGGTTTTTGAAAAATATTTTTGCTGCCATGAAAGAACCAAGGGCAATACCACACAATTTTTGTGCAGTGTTGCCCAAAATCACAATAAAAAAACGCCTTCTCCGTAATGGAAAAGGCGGTCATTCAATATTCTTGGCGTTGTGGTTATACTGCAATTTTGTCGATTTTGTTTTGCGGATTAGTATGAATAGTGGCTGTACGCTTCACCCAGAGAAACACCGGCAACAACAAAAATCAGAATGCAGATAATCACGGCAATTACAACCATAATAATCTGTGCGAGAATCCAGTTTTTCAGCGTCTTATTCTGAGATGAGCACAGAATCGCAATGAGAGCGATAATGTTCACCACGGGAATGGAGAACAGCAGGAAATAGCCGATCCAACCCAGAATAGAAACAGGCTTTTCGCCCTGCTGATAAATCGTGGTCTGCTGCACGGGCGGTGCCTGATAATAAGTCTGGGGTTGAGGCGGCGGTGTCTGCTGCGGCTGGGGTGCCGGCTGCTGAAGCTGCGCACCACATTGGCTGCAAAACTGGGTGTTGTCGTCATTCACTGCGCCGCAGTGACTGCATGTTGTAGACATAATAACATCCTCCTATGTATCATAATATGACTATTATAACATAGAATTTGTCAAATTTCAAGTTTTTTTGAAAAATTTACGCGAGAAATGCTGAAAATGCCAATCTGTTCTCCTCAATCATGCCGTTGTTCTGTATTCCCAAAGGTCTCACAAAATCGTGCAGCAAACGCTGGTTCTTCACCGTTAGCATAAAGGTGCGCCGTATCTCCGAATGCATTCATCCGGAATAGTGCCACGCCCTCCCGGCGTTCCTCAGAAATGAGTGAAGTGACTGAAGTGGGCGCTGCACAGCATCCGTGCCAGAGAATCATGGGTGAAACGCCCAGCAGATGAGACAGCATGATGCAGGTGACGCCGAAATGACAGAAAAAGACTATGGTATCCTCGTTTGGGGAGACAGCTTCATAATAATTCCCTTTGCGCACATAGCCGTGCCGCTCCAGAATACTGTCCACTCCGTCCCAGACACGCTTTGCCTCTTCTATAACATGCCCCTGCAACATGGGGAGCGTTTCTGCCCAGCGTGTTTTGTCGTAATATTTCGGCTCTGTAGTCCAGTCTGCCGGCAGCTGATCCCATGGAATGCGCAGCTCCCCCGTGTGAAAATCCGGAATGGGCGCATGGAATTCCCGGAGCCAGGGCAATTCCTCAGCATTCCGTCCCATTGCTTTCAGGGTCAGCGAAGCTGTATCCTTTGCCCGTCCCAGCGGAGAGACATAGAACGCTTTTACATCCAGCCGGGAAATGCGTTCTGCGAGAAGCTTTGCCTCACGCCAGCCTTTTTCAGTCAGAGAATCTATGTCATAATCGGGGTCGCCGTGCCGGATAAACAGGATCTTCATAGAGTGCATCTCCTTAGTTCTGTTCGATAACCACTGCCTGATAACCCATAGCTGCATAGCGTGCATCGACCACAGCACGAGAATAGGCTTTCAGACCATTGCTATTATATGGGTCGTTCATGTAATAATAGTTATTGTCATAGCCCACCAGTACCAGGCAATGCTCATGACGTTTCCAGGTGAAAAGCCCGCCGGTTTCCGGTACGATCCACTGTGTTCCATTGTCCGGCACCATCATGTTGATGGTCGCCCAAATAGCAACCGGTGTGCCGTTGTCAATATAATCCGTCAAGAGCCTGGACATAGATGTACCAGTGATATTTTTCGCAACATCTCCGCCGGTGAGAACACGGTTCAGCGCATTGGTAATAACAGGTGCATAACAGCCGTATCCATGGGAAGAACGGGGATCACCAATGAATGCCTTGTTGGGATCGGGACCGTATAAAATGCCGCCTTCGTAGTAGAGATAGCCGATATCCAACGCCGTATCAATGAACGTGCCGATGCTGATAGAATAGCCAGCATCACGCAAAAGCATGACTGCGCTGGCGCTTTCGCATCCCGTAGGGAATCCGCTTTGGCTCAGATAGGGCGTAGACAGAACGACCTTTGTCACTGCACCGTCAGCGTTGGTAGTTATGCCGTTTTTTGTCTGACTGCGCAGAAGAACGCCGCTTTCTGGATCAAAGTAATATTTATAGCTTCCGATAGAGACAATGCCGCGGGTGTCTGTCCCATTGTCACGGAAATAATATGTGTTTCCACCGATATTCTGCCATCCCGTTGCCATAACGCCATCATCATTGAAATAATAGCGGTTTCCGTCTGCAGCAGTTTGCCATCCGGTTACCATAGAGCCATCACTGCGGAAACAGTAACGCTTTCCGCCAATGGTCTGCCAGCCAGTGTTTAGCAGTCCATCCGCACCGAAATAGTAACGTTTTCCGCTCAGATCCATCCATCCTGTTCTGGCTGAACCGTCCTCCTGGAAATAATATGTATTGTTATTCAGGTTGATCCAGCCATAGTGCATAATCCCGGTATCCGTATCAAGATAATACCATTTCCGGTCGATTTTCTGTAAGCCGAACTGCTGTGCACCGGAAGGATCAAAATAATAGGTTTCATCCTCAATTTCCGTAAATCCCACAGCCATTGCGCCGTCTGTTCCCAGGTAATAGATATTTCCGCCGATGGATTGCCATCCGGTCTGCATGGCTCCAGCTTCGGAGAAGTAGTAGGATACGCCTTTCAGAGAGAGCCAGCCTTTCTGATAGCTGCCATCATGGTAATAATAGCGGACGGTTTCATCGGGCAGTGTGCAAAAACCGGAATCAACAGCGCCGGATGTCTCCGAAAAAGGATAATATTCACCGTCAATTTGCTGTAAGCCGGTGTATTTTCCTGTTTCCGGTGATACATAATAATACTGATCATGCCAGATGACCCAGCCGTACTCCGCTTTTCCGGTGATCGGGTGAAAATAGAGCCGCTGTCCGTTGATGGTCTGCCAGCCGGTATGTATTATGCCGTCATCGTAAAACCAGTAGGGGATACCATCGATTTCATGTACACCCCCGACCATCGCCGCACCGGTTTCATCGGCATAATACAGACCGCCGGAGGCATCTGTGCGGAAAAAACCGGTCTGGAGCACACCGTCCGTATCGAAATAATACCGGGATGCTGTGCCATTTTCCTCCAGCGTAATCCAACCGACTGCTTTGCCGCTGTCTTTCTGGATATAATATCTGCCGCCATGCCAGGAAAACCAGCCGAACTGTGGCGTACCAGTTGCCGGATCGTAGTAATATCGTTTTCCGTTTACAGTCTGCCATCCGGTTTTCAGAACGCCGTCGGAAGAAAACAGATAAGGTATCCCATCAATTTCCTGATAACCAGTATACGGTGTTCCTGTTTCATCGTAATAGCGGATAGCGCCTTTTTCGGTATAATGCCAGCCGGCTTCGCCTGGTTCCGGCTCAGTTGTGTCTGTGGCTACAGGTGTTCCTGTGGCGACGGGCGTTTCAGTAGCCACCGGCGTATCTGTTGCAACAGGTGTATTTGTGGCAACCGGGACGGACACTTCTTCTGCGGAAGCCGGCGTCGTCATTAGTGCAAAGCTGACCACTGCTGCGGCAATGGTGCCAGCACCAGTGAGAGATTTCCATAAATGCTGCATATTATAAGATGTCCTTTCTACGGCGTGCATCATGGTGTGTGCAGCCGCTTTTTGATCCGCAGCGCTGCAAAATAGAATGCGGCACTGCTTTTACCCCACTTATCATTATACGCAAAAGAAAATGGTTTGTCAACGGCTGTGGAATTTTCGTGTTTTTGCCTAAAATTTACGAGAAAACGTGTGTTTTTTTGAAATAAGGAACTTTCGAATTCAAATTTGAGGTTTCAATACTTTTACGAAGCGAACATCAGCATTCCTAAATTCCTCATTACAAATTGAAAAACAAACATATGTCTTGACAATCCCTTTTCTTTTTGGTATGATACTAGAGGACAGTATTCCCCCAGTGGAAATTGTACTATTTTTTGCGCAGCTGTCATACCGGCAGCTGTACAGGAGGAATTGAATATGAAACAAACGGTACAGACGCTTCAGGCAAAGAAACAGCAGGGAGAAAAGATCGCAATGCTCACCTGCTATGACTATTCCACAGCAAAACTGATGGATGCCGCCGGACTGGATATGCTGTTGGTGGGAGATTCTTTGGGCAATGTGATCCTCGGCTATGAGGATACCATTTCCGTCACTATGGAGGATATGATCCACCATACAGCAGCAGTTGCAAGAGGAACAAAAAATGCCCTCGTTGTTGCGGATATGCCGTTTTTGTCATACCAGACCTCGGTCTACGATGCCGTGGTCAACGCCGGTCGGCTCATGAAAGAGGGCAGAGCCGGTGCGGTGAAGCTGGAAGGCGGCGAAGTGGTCTGCGAACAGATCCGTGCCATCGTGAACGCTTCGATCCCCGTGGTTGCCCATCTGGGCATGACACCCCAGTCCGTCAATACTCTGGGCGGCTTCAAGGTTCAGGGAAAATCCCTGGATGCAGCACGTAAGCTTCTTTCCGATGCAAAAGCCGTGGAAGAAGCCGGCGCTTTTGCCGTAGTGCTGGAATGCGTTCCGGCAAAGCTGGCAGAGCTGGTCTCCAGAAAACTGTCCATTCCTACTATTGGTATCGGTGCAGGGGCAGGCTGTGACGGACAGGTGCTGGTATATCAGGATATGCTGGGGATGTTTTCGGACTATTGCCCGAAATTCGTCCGGAAATTCGCCGATGTGGGTACTGTGATGCGGGATGCATTTGCACTGTATCAGGAAGAACTGCAAAAGGGCAATTTCCCGTCGCAGGAACATACCTTTTCGATTTCAGATGAAGTGATGGCACAGTTGGAACAGGAGGTTGAATGATCATGAATATAGTAGAAACCGTTGCAGAAGTACGGAACCAGGTAAAAGCATGGCGCAAGGAAGGGCTGACCGTAGGACTGGTGCCTACTATGGGCTATCTTCACGAGGGACACCAGAGTCTTATCGCTCGTGCCTGTCAGGAAAATGACCGTGTTGTCGTCAGCGTGTTTGTGAATCCCACTCAGTTCGGTCCTAACGAAGATCTTGCCAGCTATCCCAGAGATTTACAACATGATGCGGCACTTTGCGAAAGCACAGGGGCAGATCTGATCTTTCACCCCACGCCGGAGGAAATGTATCCTAAGGGCTTTTGCAGCTTTGTGGATATGGATGTGCTCACAAAGGAACTGTGCGGACTGAGTCGTCCGGTACATTTCCGGGGTGTCTGCACAGTGGTTTCCAAGCTGTTCCATATTGTCCAGCCGGATCGTGCCTATTTCGGCGAAAAGGATGCACAACAGCTGGCAGTGATCCGTCGCATGGTGCTGGATCTGAATATGGATATTGAGATCGTGGGCTGTCCCATTGTCCGGGAGGCAGACGGACTTGCCAAAAGCTCCCGCAATACCTACCTCAGTCCGGAGGAACGCAAGGCGGCATTGGTACTCAGCCGGAGTATATTTGTCGGAAAAGAACTGGCGGAACAGGGCGAGACGGATGCGAAAAAGCTGGTACAGAAAATGACAGAGATCATCGAAGCCGAGCCACTGGCGAAAATTGATTATGTGAAAGTGGTTGACCTCATGACCATGCAACAGATCGAAACACTTGATCGTCCTTTTCTGGCGGCAATGGCTGTGTATATCGGCAAGACCCGACTCATTGATAACTTTATGATGCAGGCAGGAGGTGCTGTGCAGTGACCATCACGATGCTCAAAGGGAAAATTCATCGTGCCACAGTGACCCAGGCAGAGCTGAATTATGTGGGCAGTATTACCGTAGATGCAGACCTGCTGGATGCCGCCGGGATTCTGGAGTATGAAGCGGTGCAGGTGGTCAATATTGCCAACGGCAACCGCTTTATGACCTATACCATTGCCGGAGAACGGGGCAGCGGTGTCATTTGTCTCAACGGTGCGGCTGCACGTCAGGCGCAGACCGGGGACAAGGTGATCCTCATGGCATATGCACAAGTAACCCCCGAAGAGGCAGCGCAGATGCAGCCCCGTGTGGTGCTGGTGGATGACAACAATGCCGTGCGGCAGATCTCCCATTACGAGAAGCACGGCGAACTGGCGTGAGGTGAGCAGATGCTGCAGGGAAAAACCGTGATTCTCGGCGTGACGGGCAGTATTGCCGCCTATAAGATCGCCACGCTGGCAAGCAGTCTGGTGAAGCTTCATGCGGATGTGCACGTCATTATGACCCAGAACGCCACTCATTTTATCACGCCCATTACCTTCGAGACACTGACGGGAAACAAGTGTCTGGTGGATACTTTTGACCGGAATTTCCAGTTTCATGTGGCGCATGTGAGTCTGGCGCAGCGTGCGGATATCATGCTGATTGCGCCTGCTTCGGCTAATGTCATCGGCAAGATTGCAAACGGCATTGCAGATGATATGCTGACCACGACGGTAATGGCATGTACTGCGCCGGTGCTGATTTCGCCGGCGATGAATACCCATATGTACGAAAATCCCATTGTCCAGGACAATCTGGACAAGCTGCGCCGATTCGGGTATACGGTGATCGAACCGGCAGTGGGGATGCTTGCCTGTCGGGATGTGGGTGCCGGAAAAATGCCGGAACCAGAAGTACTGCTGGACTATATTCTCCGGGAGATCGCCTGTGAAAAGGATCTGAAAGGGAAAAAGCTTCTGGTGACGGCAGGACCGACCCAGGAGGCACTGGATCCGGTGCGGTATCTGACAAACCATTCCACCGGAAAAATGGGCTATGCCATTGCACGGCGTGCTATGCTGCGCGGTGCAGAAGTGACCCTTGTGACGGGGCCGACTTCGCTGGCGCCGCCGCCTTTTGTGGAGGTCGTGCCTGTGACTTCGGCAGCGGAAATGTTTGACGCAGTGACTTCCCGTGCGCCGGATCAGGATGCGATTATTAAATCCGCAGCGGTTGCAGATTATCGCCCGGCGGAAATTGCATCGGAAAAGCAGAAAAAACATGATGGGGAAATGCAGATTCCTCTGACAAGGACGCAGGATATTCTGGCTTATCTGGGCGAGCATAAACGGGATGGGCAATTCCTCTGCGGCTTTTCTATGGAGACCCAGAATATGCTGGAGAATTCCAGAGAAAAGCTGAAACGAAAGCATCTCGATATGATCTGCGCCAACAATCTCAAGGTATCCGGTGCCGGTTTCGGGACAGACACTAATGTGGTGACACTGATTCAAAAGGACAGCGAACGGGAATTGCCCCTGCTGTCGAAAGAAGCCGTAGGAGATGCCATCTTAGATGTGATCCGAGACTTCTGGCACAATGCCTGATATAATACGAAAACGGACAGTTTCAAGGGATTTCCCCGAAGCTGTCCGTTTTTTTCATGTGGTTTTATACAGATTTCAGACGGTTGACAATAAAGCTGTGCACCTGATCCGGTTTGATGTCCAGGACAATGCCAAATTCCTGATACATCCGGGATTCCGCAGCGTGCATTGCCGCTTCGTCTGCTGCAGCCAGTTTGTGACCGGTACTGCGTTTGCGTTCCTGCTGCTGATGCAGGGTGCGCATCATCTGAATCATTTCCCGGTAATCATCGCTGTGGAGAATGGACTGAAAGATGCCCCGGCGTTCCCGGCTGTCACTGCACCATTCCTGTTCGGTTCCCTTTGCCATTTCGTCAATAAGGCTGTAGATCTGATCCTTTGTCAGAAGGCGTCGCAGCCGTTCTGGTGCACGTTCCACAGGCACATAATATGTAGAGTGAGAACCGTCCATGGGACGCAGCTTGTAGTAAGCTTCTTCGTGTTCTCCGTCAAAGGAACGGTTTTCAAGGGCGACAACCTGGCACACGCCGGAGCTGCCGTAGGAAACATATTCATTGGGCTGAAATTTTTCGTTTGCTATACTGTGTGTCATTTCCATGGCATATTTCCTCCGTAGTATTTTTTTGCGATCCTGCGCTGTTGTTCCTCAGGCAGAGATGCCATGTGTGACTGCCAGACTGCCGCCGCTCTGCGATCCTGTGCAGGCGTTCGCCGGAAGGAACAGTCTGTTCCACAGCATCGGCAAGATTTCATCAGTTCGCAGACCGATCCCTCTGCCAGCCAGATACACTCCGTGGCTGCTTCATCCGGCGTTTGTTGTGACATTTGCATTATGACCTCCTGCCAACAGAACGCAGTGCGTTCCATATGATTTGATTCCTACATCATATTATGTTATATTATATCATATTTTTCGCGTAAATGCCAGGGGTATTTTCCACAAATGCGCTCGTGCAAAAACTGTGCAACTTGATAGAACAATGTTCAGATTTATGTTTTGAAAAATATTCCAGTTGTTCTAGTTCTGAAAAACTAAACTGCTATAATAAGACGTACCAGATCGAAAATCGTCAAAGGAGGAACTTTTACAATATGGAAGAACAAACATGCATCACAGGATACAGGAAAACAACAAATGTCAATATAGACAGCAACGAGAATCTGTGCGTGCGGATCCAACAGGGTGAAGCAAGGGCAAAGGAGCTTCTTTTATTGCAGAATGAAGGCATGATCCATACCGTGGCATGGCGTGAACGGCGGCGCTATGCCTATCTGTCCCTGGAACTGGAGGATCTTTGGGCAGCCGGACAGATCGGACTGCTTCGTGCAGCGAACATGTTCCGTGTGGAAACAGGAAATCAGTTCGCCACATATGCATGGCTCCACGTGCGTCAGGCGGTACAGCGTGAGATCATGAACGGCGGAACGACCATCCGTATCCCGGTGCATCTCCACGACCGTATGCACAAACTGTCCATCTATCGGGAACCCTTTACCATGGTCAATTATCAGGCATTGGCTCAGCGGGTAACAGAAGAAGAGCCAGAGGGACATGGCGTGACAGAAGAGGAAGTCAGAGAATATCTCTGCAAGGTGGAACCCCTTTCTACCATGCGCAGTCTCAATGAGACGCTGACATTGGACGGAGAAACGGAACGGCAGGAGATGCTTGCAGACCCGGAGGAACAGACGCCGGATGAGATCGTCAGCAGTCGTATCCTTCTGGAGCAGTGCCTGGCGCAGCTTTCCGGCAGGGAACGGGATGTGATTGCCATGCGCTATGGGCTGGACGGCTATCCGGAGCTGACTCTGGTGCAGGTGGGCGAACGGCTCCAGGTGACAAAAGAACGTGTTCGCCAGCTGGAACAGCGTGCCATTAAAAAAATGCGTGCATGGAGCGGAAACGGGAATAAATGATGCGGTACACTTATGGCAACACCGCACAAAGAGCATCTGACGTACAATCTTTGTGCGGTATTGCCTTATTTGTCGGGTTTTGCGATACTTTTTCCGGCAATCGCCGCCGTTTGACAGAAAAGCTTTTTGAAATGTCGTACAATAGCAATAGAGTTCTCTGAGCAGAAAGGATGAAAAAAAGTTATGGCTGTTGTACTGCAAACGCAGGAAAAAACGCTGATCGCCATATTAAGCGGCGAAATCGACCACCATTGTGCACGACCCATGCGTGGGGAAATTGACGAAAAGATCGAACAGTGCCAGCCGGAAGTACTGGTGCTGGACTTTGCCGGGGTGACATTTATGGACAGCTCCGGGATCGGTCTCATTATGGGACGGCACCGCTGTATGGAGGAGATCGGCGGCGAAGTGATTATCCGGAATCCGCCGGCGCATATCCGGCGTGTCATGCGTATCTCAGGCATGGAACGGATCGCACACATCCAGATGGACGCACCGGAAGGGAGGCAGGACGTATGAAAATCATCAATGCAGTCAAATTCATATTCCCGGGTATCTCGGAAAATGAGCGCACCGCTCGTGCCGTTGTTTCGGCATTTCTGGTGCAGTTGGATCCTACAGTAGAGGAACTTGCGGACATCCGCACTGCCGTTTCTGAAGCTGTTACAAATGCCATTGTACACGGCTACCGGAACGGCAGCGGTGACGTGGAGTTACATATGAAATTGCTGGAAAACCGAGAAATATATCTGCGCATCAAAGACCGTGGCTGCGGCATTCCTGATGTGGAACAGGCAATGCAACCCCTTTTCACTACGGCACCAGAGGAAGAACGTGCCGGGCTGGGATTTGCTGTTATGGAAAGCTTTATGGACAAGCTCCAGGTGAAGAGCAAGCCGGGACAGGGTACCACAGTGACCATGCGCAAAAAGCTGGGAGAACCGCCATGCCGGGTGAAGTGACGGCACCTCGTGCAGAGGATCATCTGGGACTGGTGCATCTCTGCGCCAATCGGTTCCGGAACCGGGGTATCGAATATGACGAGCTATATTCCGCTGGGTGTGTGGGACTTCTGAAAGCAGTCAAAGCCTTCGACAGCAGCCGCGGGGTACAGTTTTCCACTTACGCTGTTCCGGTGATACTGGGGGAAATTAAGCGGCTGTTCCGTGACGGCGGCGTGGTGCATATCAGCCGGAGTCTCCGGGAACGTGCCATGAAGCTGCAGCGATTACAGGAACAGTTCGAGCAGCAGAACGGCAGATCGCCTACGGTCTCTGAACTGAGTGAAGCCAGCGGTGATACCATAGAGGAATGCGCCGAAGCCCTTTGCGTGACACAGGCACCGCTTTCTCTGACACGTAGCGATGAGGACGACGAGGACAGCCAGTTTGATATTCCTGTTGAGGCGCCGGATCGGCAGATCGGAGATCTGCTGTCCCTGCGGCAGTCTATGGCGGCGCTGGAACCAAAAGACCGGATGCTTCTGGAACTGCGTTATTATCGGGAGATGACCCAGAGCAAGACGGCGGCAGTGCTAGGCATGTCTCAGGTGCAGGTCTCTCGGCGGGAGAAAAAGCTGCTGGCACAGCTGCGGCAATCACTGGAATAGAGATGTGGGAGCGTTTTGCTCCCATTTTTTATGTACACTTGCAATTTATCAGAAAATCATGTATAATGATAAAGCATATTATTGTAAGGCGAATGAAGCGCCGGAGATTTTTTAATTTGAAATGAGGAATGAGGAGTTAGGAATTAGGAATGATGGTATTGCCTGCGGCGATAAATTGAAAATATAATTTTGTGAGCGAAGTGAACACCGTCATTCCTTACTCCTCATTCCTAATTAAAAGAAAGAGGACAAAATACCTTATGAACGTATTATCCAAAATTGAACCCCTGCTGATGCAGGTGCAGAAGCCGGCACAGTATATCGGCGGCGAGGTGGGGAGCATTGTAAAGGAACGGGACAAAATCGATGTCCGCTTTGCCTTTTGCTTTCCCGACACCTATGAGATCGGTATGTCCCATCTGGGCATGAAGATCCTGTACAGTCTCATCAATATCCGGGAGAATTACTGGTGCGAGCGTGTTTTTGCGCCATGTGCCGATTTTGAAGCCCTTATGCGGGAACATGATATTCCGCTGTACGCACTGGAAAGCCTTGATGCCATTAATACCTTTGATATGGTAGGCTTTACGCTGCAATATGAGCTGTCATATACCAACATTTTGAATATGCTGGACCTTGCCGGAATCCCGCTGTACGCAAAAGACCGGGGCGAGAGCCTTTCGCCCATTATTTTTGCCGGCGGCCCCTGCGTGTGCAATCCAGAACCTCTGGCAGATTTCTTCGACCTGTTCATTCTGGGCGAGGGGGAAGAGGTCAATCTGGAAATGATGGATCTGTATCATAGCATGAAACAGGCCGGTGCTTCCCGTTCGGAATTTCTGCGTGCTGCGGCACAGATTCCCGGTATTTATGTGCCATCGCTGTATGATGTCACCTATCACGAGGACGGTACTGTTTGTACGGTATCGTCCAAAGACGATGCACCGACAACCGTACAGAAGCGGATTGTGGACGATATGGACAAGGTATTTTACCCGGAGACATTTGTGGTGCCCTTTGTGGAAACGGTACATGACCGTGCGGTGGAGGAGGTGCTCCGTGGCTGTATCCGTGGCTGCCGGTTCTGTCAGGCAGGCTTTCTGTATCGTCCTTTCCGGGAAAAATCTCCGGAAACTATCCAGCGCCAGTGCCGTGATCTCTGCGATTCCACCGGGTATCAGGAAATCTCCCTTTCTTCCCTGAGCACCAGCGATCACAGCCACCTGGAAGAAACGCTGAACGGACTGCTGCCCTATCTGGAATCCCATCGCATTAACCTGACGCTGCCGTCTCTGCGTGTGGATAACTTTTCCAAGGAACTGATGGATCGTATTCAGGGCGTCCGCAAAAGCAGTCTGACCTTTGCGCCCGAAGCTGGTACCCAGCGGCTGCGTGATGTCATCAATAAAAATGTCACTGAGGAAGAACTGATGCGTACCGCACAGATTGCCTTTTCCGGCGGCTTTACCAATGTGAAGCTCTACTTTATGATGGGACTGCCGACTGAAGACAAGGATGACATTGCCGGCATCGCACAGCTTGCAGAGCGCATGATCGCCTTGTTTTATGAGACACCTGAACGTCCCAAGGGGAAGTCGATTCAGATTTCCATCAGTGTTGCAACATTTGTGCCGAAGCCTTTTACGCCCTTCGAATTCGAACCGCAGATCGACCGGGAACAGCTGAACGAACGCCAGCAGTATCTCATCGAGTCCATTCAGCCCAGGAACCGGAAAAAAATCAAAGTCAGCTGGCATGCCTATGAGATCAGTCTGCTGGAGGCAGTGCTGGCACGGGGTGACAGACGGCTTGCGCCTGTCATTGAACAGGCATGGCGCAACGGCAGTAAATTTGACAGCTGGAGCGAATATTTCAATTATGAAAACTGGCAGCGTGCCTTTGATGCCTGTGGCATTGATCCGGCGTTTTATGCCAACCGGACACGCAGCTATGACGAAGTATTTCCCTGGGATCACCTGGATTATCTGGTGGACAAATCCTTTTTCATCCGGGAGAACCAGACGGCGCACAAATCACAGACTACGCCTCACTGCCGTGCCAAATGTGCAGGCTGCGGCGTAAATCGGAAGATCGGGAGGGCTTGCTTTGAATAATACCATACGGATGCGCTTTGCCAAAACCGGCAGAGCAAAATATATTTCCCATCTGGATCTGATCCGCTGTCTCCAGCGCGCAGTCTGCCGTGCAGGACTTCCGGCGGCATATTCCGGCGGATTCCATCCCCATATGCAGACCTCTTTTGCGGCAACTCTGCCCCTGGGTTTTACCAGTACAGCGGAGATTCTGGAACTTGGACTGACAGAAGACGTGTCCGGCAGCGAAGTGATGGAACGGCTGAATGCGGTTCTGCCGAAAGTTATTCGGATTCTGGAAGCCGGTGCACCACGGTTTGCATTCAAGGAACTGACCCATGCGCTGTACACCGTGGAGCTGCCCTGTGATGATCCGGCACAGATCCGGGCAGATCTGGAACAGTTTCTGGCGCAGCCGGAGATTCTGGTACAGAAAAAGACAAAAAAGGGTATGAAAGAGATCGACCTGAAGCCTATGACTGAAGTGACAGATATCCGGGAGGAGACAGGCTGTTTGGTGCTGGAATTGTGCCTTCCGGCAGGCAGCGCCGCCAATCTCAATCCCATGCTTTTGTTGGATGCATGGCAGAATCCCACGGGAAATACGGTGAAATCGCCTAAAATCTGCCGGACAGCACTGCTGACAGCAGAAAGATCAAAATTTTTTTGAAAAAACACTTGCATTTTTTCTCGGAATATGGTATGATATAAAAGCATTTGAAAATCCGCACGTTTTTCGTGTGAGGTTAATGCCGGTCGGGCGCCCGATGGGAATCGGCGGCTCGGCAGTACGACATTAAATCGGACAGTCCGCTGACGTTCGCCATGGGAAGGAATTGGCGTATGTTCCGGCTTCTGACGCTGAACGGGAGCGCAGGAACACGTTTATGAATGTCCGCAAATTTTAGGAGGATATTAAAATGGATGCATTGAAGAAGATCAGCGACGCAAGCCTGAAGCAGGAAGTACCGGAATTCGGTATCGGTGATACCGTAAAGGTACACGTACGTATCAAGGAAGGCGACAAGAGCCGTATCCAGGTTTTCGAGGGCACAGTCATTGCCAAGAAGCACGGCGGCATCAGCGAGACCTTTACTGTTCGTCGTGTCGCACACGGCTGCGGCATTGAGCGTGTTTTCCCGCTGCACTCTCCGGTTGTTGACCGTGTAGAGATCGTCCGCAAGGGTAAGGTTCGCAGAGCAAAGCTGTACTATCTGCGTGACAGAGTTGGTAAGGCTGCTAAGGTTAAGGAACAGATCCGATAAGGCAGCAGTATTATCTCACAAGCAGCATGCCCTGCAAGGCAATTGCACAAGGCAAAGACAGGCGGGATCCGTGCGCATGTCGTTTTTGCTTCATGACGCCTGCCTGCCGGCAGTAAAAAGGGGACAGTATTGTCCTTTTTTTATTATCGGCGGATTACCAATGAACATAAGGACCAAGGAATGGAGAGTGATAATATGGAACAACAGTCGATGGATAATCAGGAACTGGAACAGGCACAGAAACAGGAACCGAAAAAAAGTTCATTTCTGAGTGATCTGGCGGAAGTCTTTGAAACCGTGTTTGTTTCGGTTTTTGTTGTGATCATGTTGTTTGCCTATGTGATTCGTCCAGTGACAGTTGAAGGTGATTCCATGAACAATACCCTTCAGAATGGCGATCGCCTTCTAATGTCGGATTTTTTCTATACGCCGGAATACGGGGATATTGTCATAGTAGATAATTCTCATTCCTATCTGTTTGATGAAAATGGTACACTGGTAGAAGGCAATGGTCTGCCTCAGGAAAAACGTCTCATTAAGCGTGTCATTGCAACTGGCGGTCAGAAAGTGGATATTGATTTTTATACCGGAACTGTAACGGTGGACGGTGAGGTGCTCGATGAACCATACATTAAGGATCTGACAATGGCACCGGAGGACGGTTTTGATTCCTATCCGGTCACTGTTCCAGAGGGATACTATTTTGTCATGGGTGATAACCGCAACAATTCGACGGACAGTCGATCGAAATATGTGGGTTTTGTCCCCAGAGATGCAATTCTCGGCAAGGCAGTATTCCGGATCTCTCCGGAGCATTTCGGCGGGATCTACGATAATATGGAATGAACCGCTTTTTGAAATGATTCCAGACAACTGAAAATCGGAGGAAATTATGGCAGAAGAAGTCATGCGGAATATTCAGTGGTTTCCGGGACATATGACAAAAACAAGGCGCATGATTGCAGCAAATCTGTCCCTTGTGGATGCCGTGGTGGAGATCCTGGATGCCCGGATTCCCCAGAGCAGCCGTAATCCAGAAATGGATCGGATGGTTGGCTCAAAGCCTCGTTTGTTGTTGCTTAATAAGGCGGATATGGCAGATGCGGCGGCAACTTCACGCTGGATTGCTGCGTACCGGAAACAAGGTTACGTGGCGCTGAGTATGGACTGCCGCAGCGGAAAAGGTGTGTCCGGATTTGCACCTGCTGTCCGGGAACAACTGCTGAAGGATCTTCTTGCAAAACGGGAAGCCCAGGGTATGGTTGGCGCACCCATCCGCCTGATGGTGGTAGGAATTCCCAATGTGGGGAAGTCCTCCTTTATCAATCGCATGGCACAATCAAAACGTGCAAAGGTGGAGGATCGTCCTGGCGTCACCCGTACCAAACAATGGGTGAAGATCGGCAGCAACATGGAATTGCTGGACATGCCTGGTGTGCTCTGGCCGAAATTCGATGACCAGAGCGTGGCGCAGAAGCTTGCTTTTACTGGTGCAATCAATGACGACATTATGGATCTGGAAGCTCTTGCCGGTCTGCTGCTGCAAAAGCTGGCGGCATCCTATCCGAAGGCATTGGAACAGCGTTACCGCATGACAGAACTGGACGAGATCGCATCGGACGGTTTTGCAATGCTGGAGCAGCTGGGCAGAAAACGTGGCATGCTCATTTCCGGCGGCGAAGTCAATACGGAACGGGCAGCTATCACACTTCTGGATGAATTCCGAAGCGGCAAGCTGGGTCGAATTACCCTGGAGCTGCCGGAACAGGAGGCGTGAGTATGACAAAACCTGCGCCAAAAAAGACAACAGAGGAATTATATGCCTGGGATGCAGAAAAATCAGCTGGTGGACTGCTGCTGTGCGGTGTGGATGAAGCCGGCAGAGGACCTCTTGCCGGAGATGTCTATGCGGCGGCAGTAATTCTTGACCCTGAGAAACCGCTAATTCCGGGACTCAATGACAGCAAAAAGATGACTGAAAAAAAGCGGGAATCTCTCTTCGATTCAGTGACAGGTGCGTGCCTGGCTTATTGCGTGGCATTTGCAACAGTGGAGGAAATCGAAGAACGGAATATTCTCGGTGCAACCATGCTTGCCATGCAGCGTGCTGTCGCTGGATTGTCCGCTATGCCGGAGCTGGTACTGGTCGACGGAAACCGCCTGCCAGAACTGAATGTGCCGGCGGAGACGGTGGTCAAGGGTGATGCGACTTCTGCGTCAATTGCAGCGGCATCCATTCTGGCAAAAGTTTCCAGGGACAGGATGCTGCGAGATCTGGATGCCCAGTATCCCCAGTATGGCTTCGCAAAGCATAAGGGATATGGCACAAAGGCACACTGTGAGGCAATCTTGCAGTACGGTCCTTGCCCAGCGCATCGTCCCAGCTTTTTGAGAAAGTTATATGAAAACAACTGAGATCGGCCGCCGGGGTGAAGCGGCAGTCTGCGACTGGCTGCGTACCCATGGGTATGTGGTGGTGCAGCAGAACTTCTGCATTCGTGGCGGCGAAATTGATATTATTGCAGAAAACGGGGAATACCTCGCTTTTGTGGAGGTAAAGACCCGGAAGCCGGGGAGTCTCTCATCCGGCTATGATGCAGTGACGGAGAAAAAACAGGCTCGTCTTATCCAGACTGCCGCTGTCTGGTGTGCAGCGCACCCCACGCAGTTACAGCCAAGGTTCGATATTGCCTGCGTTGTAATGCAGGGAAAGCGGATTCTTTCGGTGGATTATCTGGAAAATGCGTTCGATACGACGGGCAGTGATTTTATATTTTAGGCAGGATTTCTGCCGGGAAAAGGGTGGTAACAGTGTTTTACAAGAGCACCAGAGACAGCAGCATCCGTGTAGAGAGCGCGGCTGCAATTGCAAAGGGAATTTCAGAAGAAGGCGGTCTGTTTGTACCGGAATCCATTCCGGCGCTTTCCATGGACGAGCTGAAGTCGCTCGCTCCTATGACGTATGCACAGCGTGCAGCATATGTGTTTTCCAAGTATCTGACAGATTTCACAGAGGCTGAGCTTCGCTACTGCACCGAGAGCGCTTATACCACAAAGGCGTTTGAGACGGCAAACATTGCAGAAATTGCCCATCTGTTCGAGGGAACATACATGCTGGAACTGTGGCATGGTCCGACCTGCGCTTTCAAAGACATGGCATTGCAGATCCTGCCGTACTTCCTGACTACTGCGGTCAAGAAGCTCCATATGGATAAGAAAGTTGTCATTCTCGTGGCAACCTCCGGCGATACCGGAAAGGCAGCCCTGGAGGGCTTCAAGGATGTGCCGGGAACAGAGATCATGGTGTTCTACCCGGAGGAAGGCGTTAGCGATATGCAAAAGCGCCAGATGGTGACTCAGGAAGGCGAAAATGTGACTGTCTGTGCTGTAAAGGGCAATTTCGACGACTGCCAGAGTGGTGTCAAGAAAATTTTCACCGATCATGATATACTGAATGCTCTGGAAAAGGGCGGTATGACATTCTCCAGCGCCAATTCCATTAATTGGGGACGGCTGGTGCCGCAAATCGTGTACTATGTTTCTTCCTATGTTTCCCTGGCAGAATCCGGCGAGATTGCCTATGGCGATCCCTTGAATGTCGTTGTTCCTACAGGAAACTTCGGCAACATTCTGGCTGCTTATTATGCAAAGATGATGGGTGTGCCTCTCGGGAAGCTGATCTGCGCTTCGAACATCAACAAGGTTCTCACAGACTTTATTCGTACCGGTGTCTATGACCGCAACCGCCAGTTTTATGCAACCACTTCGCCGTCCATGGATATCCTCATTTCCAGCAATCTGGAGCGTCTGCTCTACCTGCTGACAGGTGAGGATGATGCACAAATCCGGCAGTGGTTCACTGCACTGGCTGAAACCGGTAAGTACGAGGTTTCGGATGCAGTAAAGGCAAAGCTGTCCGACCTGTTCTACGGCGGATTCTGCGATGATGATGCAACAAAGGCAACCATCCATGACATCTATCAGAAGTACGGTTACACCTGTGATACCCATACCGCAGTAGCTGTAAAGGTATATCAGGACTATCAGAAGGAGACCGGCGATACCACAAAGACTTTGATCGCATCCACGGCAAGCCCCTTCAAGTTCAGTGCAAGTGTGCTGGATGCACTGGGCAAAATGCCTGCCGACAGCACTGACGAATACGATATGGTGGAACTACTCCACGAGGCTTCTTCTCTGGAAATTCCCCAGTCGCTGGCAGCGCTGAAAACAAAGCCCCGCCGTTTCACAGGCAGCATCGACAAGTCGGAGATGCAGCAGTTCGTACTCAGCGAGCTGCACCTGTCCTGAACGAGGTGACCATGCGGTTATTTACCATTGGCGATCTGCATCTTTCCTTCGGCGTGCCGGAAAAGCCTATGGACATTTTTGGCGGTTGGAAGGATTATCAGACACTGTTGGAACAAAGCTGGCGGGATAAGATCACCGAAGAAGATACTGTAGTACTTGCCGGAGACTTTTCCTGGGGCATGAATTTGCAGCAGGCGGAAGCGGATTTTGCTTTTGTGCAGAAACTGCCGGGAAAAAAGATCCTTTTGAAAGGCAATCATGATTACTGGTGGACTTCCCTGAAGAAAATGGAGGACTTTTTCACATTCCTCGGCTTCGATACGCTGCACATCCTTCACAATAACCACTACGCCTTCGGGCAGTACGGCATTTGCGGTACCCGCGGCTGGGTGAGTATGCAAGGCGAGGCGGCAGATGCGAAGATCCTGGCACGCGAAGTGCAGCGGCTTCAGGTTTCCATTCAGTCAGCTGTCAATGCCGGGCTGGAACCAATCGTCTTTCTCCACTATCCACCCATCTATGGTTCGTCTATGAATTATGATATTTTAGAGGTGCTGCACCAGTATCAGATCAAGCAGTGCTACTATGGCCATGTACATGGCAAGGGACATTATAATGCGTTCCAGGGACGCTATGAAGAGACGGAAATGCACTTAATTTCTAGTGATTATCTACAATTTGTACCGGAATTGGTAATGTGATTTGGTCAAAATAGAGAAGTGCAAAAATACTCTGGTCAAACCTGCACGAATATGCTATAATAAAGCAGTGTGCATGAAATAAATTCCTGTGCACGCTGTACAGGAAATGCAATAATTGGAGGACATCAACTATGAATTTGAAATCATCAGCAAAAACCGATGTAAACATGACCGAACTGGTTGTGGAAATTGATGCAGAAAGCTTTGAAAACGCAGTAGAGGCTGCATATCAGCGTCAGAAGAAGAACATCTCTATGCCGGGCTTCCGCAAGGGCAAGGTGCCGCGAAAAATGTGCGAGAGAACCTATGGCGAAAACGTATTCTACGAGGATGCCATCAACGCTCTGCTGAACGTAGAACTTCCGGCTCTGATCGTAGATGCTGAGCTGGAAATTGTGGATACCCCCAAGGTAGAAGTGACTTCTATTAGCAAGGAAGAGGGCGTTTCCCTGAAGGTGATCTGCGTGACCAAGCCGGAGATCAATCTGGTTGACTATAAGGGCATCGAGGCACCGAAGGTTGTCAAGGAAGTAACTGACGAAGATGTGGATCAGCAGATCGAAGCAATGCGTCAGCGCAATGCACGTGTGGTTTCTGTCGATGATCGTGCTGCTGAAATGGGTGATGAAGTAAACTTCAACTTTGAGGGCTTCTTCGGTGATGAGGCTTTCGAAGGCGGTAAGGGCGAAAATTATCAGCTGAAGCTGGGTAGCGGTCAGTTCATCCCGGGCTTTGAGGAACAGGTTGCAGGTCACAACATCGGCGAAGATTTCGATGTGACTGTCACATTCCCGGAAAATTACCAGATGGAAGATTATGCCGGCAAGGAGGCTGTCTTCAAGTGCAGCATCAACAGCATTTCTCGTGAAGAACTGCCGGAACTGGATGACGAATTCGTCAAGGATACTTCTGAGTTTGACACAGTAGATGAGCTGAAGGCTGATGTCCGCAAGAAGCTGGAAGAGAGCGCAGAGAATGCAGCTGACAATGCATTTGAGAATGCTGTTATCATGAAGCTCATTGAAAAGGTTGAGGATCCGATTCCGCACTGCATGTTTGAGCATCGTGCAGACGCACTGATGAATCAGTTTGCAAATCAGCTGAAGGCACAGGGCGTTTCTCTGGATCTGTATCTCCAGTATACAGGCATGGATCAGGATTCCCTGAAGGCAACATATCTGGATCGTGCAGAGAACGAAGTGAAGCTGCGTCTCGCACTGGAAAAGATTGCTGCACTGGAAAAACTGGAAGTTTCCGATGAAGATCTGGAGGCTGAGGTTGTAAGACTGGCTGAAGAAAACGGCTTGACACCGGAAGATGTCAAGAAGCGCATTTATGTAGAAGAACTGCGCGGCGACATGCTGGCTACCAAGGCAATGGATCTGGTCAAGGAAGCTGCTGTTCCGACAGACGCACCGGAAGAGACAGAAGAGGCTCCGGCAGAAGAGGCTGTTTCTGCAGAATAACGAATGAAGTAAATGATGCCGTTTGATACATGGCATTTGCAGTTGGGCGAACAGTAGTGTTCGCCCACTGTGATATCTGCACTATTTTCGAATTATGACGAAAAACAGAAATGCTCTGAAGTGCAAATCCAGAGCTGCGGCAAAGCCGCAAGGAGAAAGGATGATAAACATGAGTAGTTTAGTACCGTACGTTGTTGAACAAACCAGCCGCGGAGAACGTTCCTACGACATTTTCTCCCGCTTGCTGAATGACCGCATCATTATGCTGTCTGATCAGGTAAACGATGCAACAGCAAGTCTTGTCGTAGCGCAGCTGCTATACCTGGAGGGTCAGGACAACGAAAAGGATATCTCCCTGTATATCAACAGCCCGGGCGGTTCCATCACTGCCGGCATGGCGATCTATGACACCATGCAGTATATCAAGTGCGATGTTTCTACCATCTGCATCGGCATGGCAGCATCTATGGGTGCATTTCTGCTGTCCTCCGGTGCAAAGGGAAAGCGTATCGCTCTGCCCAACAGTGAGATCATGATCCACCAGCCACTGATCTCCGGCGGTCTGTCTGGTCAGTGCACCGATATCAAGATCGCTTCTGATCACCTGGTACGTGTTCGTCAGAAGATGAACGAGATTCTTGCAGAGAATACCGGAAAGCCTTTGGAGGTCATCGAACGGGATACAGAACGTGATAACTATATGTATGCGGCAGAGGCAAAGGAATACGGTTTGATTGACAAGGTGATCGCACACAGATAAGGGGAACCGAGCATGGATGAGAAAAAAGAAAAACGATGCAATTTCTGCGGTAAACCGGAGCACATGGTCGAGGGCATGATTTCTGCGGCAGATGTCAATATATGCAGTGAATGCGTGACATATTGCTATGAGATGCTGTACGGTCCGGTGAATCCGGCATCAGCCGCAAAGGCAAAGAAAAAATCCGCAAAGCAGCCGGCACAGATCCGTCTCCTGAAGCCGGCTGAGATCAAAAAGACATTGGACGAATATGTGGTGGGTCAGGATCTGGCGAAAATTACCCTCTCCGTTTCCGTTTACAACCACTACAAGCGTATCCTGAACCAGTCCAAGGATGAGGAATCCCGTGATGTGGAACTGCAAAAGAGTAATGTTCTGCTGTTGGGTCCCACCGGTGTGGGAAAAACGTATCTGGCGCAGACGCTGGCGAAAATTCTGGATGTGCCCTTTGCTATTGCCGATGCAACAACCATCACCGAAGCCGGTTATGTAGGTGATGACGTGGAAAACGTACTCCAGCGTCTGTTACAGGCGGCAGATTTTGACGTAGAAGCGGCAGAACGAGGCATTATCTACATCGATGAGATCGACAAAATCTCCCGAAAGTCGGAGAATGTTTCCCTGACAAGAGATGTCAGCGGCGAAGGCGTGCAGCAGGCATTGCTGAAGATCATCGAGGGGACTGTATCCAACGTGCCGCCTCAGGGAGGCAGAAAGCATCCCAATCAGGAGTTTATTCACGTGGATACCCGGAATATCTTGTTTATTTGCGGCGGTGCTTTTGACGGACTGGAAAAGCTGATACAGAAGCGTATGGCGCCTGCATCTCTGGGCTTCGATGCACCTATCGCTCAGCAGAAAAAGGATCTGGTGAATATTTTCCGCCAGGTAACGCCGCAGGATCTGGTGAAGTTCGGTCTGGTGCCGGAACTGGTAGGCAGACTGCCGGTTATCACGACGCTGGATGATCTGGACGAAGAGGCACTCATCCGTATTCTGACAGAGCCGAAAAATGCACTGGTGAAACAGTATCAGAAGCTATTTGACTTCGATGATATCCAGCTGAAACTGACGGACGATGCGCTGACAGCTGTGGCAAAGGAAGCCATTTCCAGAAAAACCGGTGCTCGTGGTCTGCGTTCCATTATGGAGGGCACGCTTATGGACACCATGTATACCACGCCGTCTGTGGAGCATGTCAAGACAATCGTGGTGGATGCAGACTGTGTCAATGGTACTGCACGCCCCAAATTCTACGACGCAGATGGTAAAGAGATCGACAATGTACCGCCGGCCGAGGTGAGTGCCTGATGGCTGAGCAGAGTATGATGGATGTCAAAAATGTCCGTTTCATGCTGGATTCTCTGAAAATTCTTTTGGAATGCGGCGAGACGGAACATGCCATTCAGTTGATCGATGCTTTCATAGAAGAACTGCAATCGGAACATACTGAACCGGATGCAGCAGAATAAATGCGAAAAAACCTGTCTTAGTGGAACCTCCACAAGACAGGTTTTGTGCTACTCTTTTGTTTTCGCAATTAATAGTTTTTCCACTGGCTTTCGCAGCAGTCCATTGAAAAATTTCACAACAAATCCGGTACACAGTGCCGCAATGACTGTTCCTTCCCGTGTGCCCACAAGGGTATGGAAAAACAGGAAGGAAAGTATCACTGCCAGAACCACGCAGCTGATGTCAAAGGCAATCTTAACATTGCCGAATTCCTTGTGAATGGTGTCCGAGATTGCCTTCACAAAGGCTTCGCCGGAGTTCATGATCACGTCTGCAATGACAGCAAGGGAAATCCCGAAGCCAAGCACAATTGTTCCTGCGAGAACAAGTCCAAGACGCAGCAGATAATGATTCGGTTCAAAAAGGGACAGCATCCATGTTCCAAAATCCGTGAACCAGCCGAACAGAAATGACAGTGGCACTTGCAGCAGCTGGATCCACTGGTATTTTTTCCGCAGCAGCAGGATCTGTCCAAGAATTAGCACACAGTTCCAGATGATGAGCCAGCTGCCCAGCGACAGCTGTGAGAACTGAAAGCTCATGACATTTGCGACTGAGGAGATGGGGGATACCCCAAGTTCTCCTTTTTTTGTGATTGCCACACCCAATGCACTGAAAAGTAGGCTGACAATAAATAAGATGTAGCGTTTTGTCAGTTCGAATTTATGTTTGTTCATGTCGGAAACCTCTGACCATTGGTTAATTTGTTACGGAAATACCGATCATAACGGTTTTTCTGTTAGCGTTGTTCCAGACTGCGTGCGGAATTTTTCCCTGCACCAAAAATGCTTCATCTTTTTTAATGATCACTGTTTCCTCGCCCAGAAGAATTTTCGCTTCACCTTCTGTGACGATAAACAGATGATCATGCTCATGCGTATGGGGTTCCGTGGGACCACCGCCTTCCAGATCCATATAGGCAATTGCCCCATCCATGATATGACCCATAACCCCGAACAGCTTTTTTGCCTGAAAGTTCACGTGCTTCGGTGGTGTTGTCCATTCATGCATCTTATAATCCTCTTCTTTCATGAATTTTGTTTCCAAATAGAAATGGTATTTTCCGGACTTTCGCACTGCATCCACTCCGACATCACGCAGCATCCAGCAGCGCCTGCCTGACATACTGCGCCCTGCTTGTCTGCCGTAATTCCGCCGATGGCATAGACTGGAATGGTCACACTCTGGCAGATATCTCGGAGAAATGTCAGCCCTCTGGGCGGCAGGTCAGGTTTGCAGGCGGTGGGGAAGATATGCCCGGCAATGAGCCAGTCTGCCCCATGTGCTTGGGCTTGTACCGCTTCTTCCCGGCTGTGCACCGATGCACCAACTGCCAGCAGCTGTTCCCGGATAGTACAGGGCAGTTCCAACAGCGTTCGCACTGGCAATTGCACAGGCAGATGTAGCTGTATCGCCGTGTGCACAAAGGTGTTCAGGAGAAGTGTTGTCCCATATTTTTCACAGATTTTCAGGCAGCAGATCGCCATATCAGCATATTCTGGCTCGGACAAATCCTTTTCCCGGAGCAGAACAGCATCTGCGCCGGCAGCTGCGATTTGGTCAAGCCGCTGGAAAAAATCATCCCGACAGAGACGTCGGTTTGTCACACAGATCAGCATAGTGTATTTGTGTTGATGTAGTCGGTGTAGACCGGCTGCATTCCCTGGGCAAGAATGGCGTCGTGAATCTCTGCCAGCGTGCGTGGGTCTGAAATCTCAAACTGGGCGTCACCCTTTTGTTCTCCCTGGTCATTATGACCGCCGATTCCCACATTGACGCCGGCGGAAATCTTCGTGGCAGCAAGTGGCAGCACATGGTCACGAAATCCGGCACGCTCCCGGGTGGAAATGGTAAAGCTGGCAAAGGGCAGGAAAATCCGGCACGCCAACATCATTTGCAGTAACTGGGTCTCGTGTACATCATGGGGATTGGTCTCCTCATGGTTCTTGTAGGGACGGAGCCGTGGGAATGACAGTGCAATTTCAGCATGGGGATATTTTTTTTGCAGCATTGCTGCATGGACACCAGCAGCAAACATATCTCTTCGAAAATCTGCAAGCCCCAGCAGAACGCCAAAGCCTACACCACGCATACCGCCCATCAGTGCACGCTCCTGTGCAGAGACACGGTACGGAAAACAGCGTTTTGCACCGGCAAGGTGCATTTCCCCATAGCGTTCCAGATCATATGTCTCCTGGAACACTGTTACAAAATCGGCACCAGCCTGACGGAGCATGTCGTATTCATCCGCATTCATGGGATAGACTTCCAGCCCAATGGTGGAAAAGTATTTTTTGGCAATTCTGACGGCTTCTGCAATATACTCCGGACCAGAAACGCTGCGGCTTTCTCCAGTCAGAAGCAATACTTCACGCATACCGGTTTTGGCAATTGCCTGCATTTCAGCTTCAATTTCTTCCGCATTCAGCTTGCAGCGCGCAATGGGATTTTTGCAGTTGAAGCCGCAGTAAACGCACTGGTTTTCACAGTAGTTGGAAATATACAGGGGTGTGAACAGGAGTACATTGTTGCCGAAGTGCTTTTCCCGTTCCGACTTGGCACGCTGTGCCATTTGTTCCAGAAGGGGCTCTGCCGCAGGGGAGAGCAGTGCCGCAAAATCCTCGAAGGAAAGGGCATCCTTGCGGAGTGCAGTCTGGACATCCTTGGCGGTATAGGATTCCGGCTGGTATTGCTCTCGAGCCTGGATGACCCGATCAAAAATATCTGATTCAATCTGCTGCATACCCGGCTGAAATTCCATGGGGTCATAGATTTTTCGCATGTAAACAGCTCCTTTCTCAGTCCTGCAAAAAACCGGTCAGGGGGCTGGATGCCTCAGCGCCGGAATCCAGCACACGTCCCAGCTTTGCCAGATAGGCTGCTCGTCCGGCTTCAATGGCAAGCTTGAAAGCGTGTGCCATCATAGGACAGTTGTCTGCCGTTGCCACAGCAGTATTTGCCATTACCGCAGCAGCACCCATTTCCATGGCTTCACATGCCTGAGAGGGCGCACCGATGCCAGCATCTACAATAATGGGCAGGTCGATTTCGTCAATGAGAATCTGGATGAAATCCTTGGTGCGCAGACCCTTGTTGCTGCCGATGGGCGCACCAAGTGGCATAATGGCAGCTGCACCTGCGTCAGCAAGGCGACGTGCAGCGATCAAGTCCGGGTACATATAAGGTAGCACATGGAAGCCCTCCTTTGCAAGAATTTCCGTGGCACGGATGGTCTCCGCATTGTCCGGCAGGAGGTATTTTGCATCGGGAATGACTTCGATCTTGACAAAGTCACCGCAGCCCAGTTCTCGGGACAGCCGTGCGATACGGACAGCCTCTTCAGCATTTCTGGCGCCGGAAGTATTGGGCAGCAGCGTCAGATGCTCCGGGAGAAAGTCCAGAATATTCTCCGGGCTGTCGGCATTGGCACGCCGCAGGGCAATGGTGGCAATTTCGCTGCCGCCGTACTCCATAACATCCCGGATGAGCTGGAGAGAAAACTTCCCGGAGCCGAGAATAAACCGGGAATGAAATTCTTTTCCGCCGAGAATCAGCGGATCATTTTGTATTGTTTGCATAAGAATCACCTTTCGTTATATCATTTGTCGCAGTATAATCGAAATCCGGCTTGCCAAACATAAAGTGCAGCAAAACCTGATTTGCAAGAAGCGGTACACATTTTTTCTGGCTCTTAGCCCCCTCCCATAAATGCGACCACCTCAATGACATCGCTGTCGCTGAGCTGTACTGTTCCATAATCTGCTTTGGGAACGATTTCACCGTTTCGCTCCACTGCGATCCGCTGTATCTGATATCCCTGTTCCTGTAAAAATTCCAGCAGCGTCCGGGGTTTATCCAGGGAGAGTTCTTTTCCGTTCACGTGCATCATACATCCTCCTTTGAAGTGTTAATAAACGGCGAGAAATGTCGTCAAATTGTCGTCAAATTCCATCGCCGGATCCAAAAAAACGACGCATTTTCAGCATATAGACAGAAAATGGGCTGCACCCGTGGTGGTGCACCCCATTTTCTTACGCTTTTTCAGTTCATTATTATTATACCACAGTTAAGTGCGGTTGTCAAGAAAAAAATTTGTTTCTGGAGGGATTATCGCTCAATTACGCCCAATCCCGGTAAGAAATCCACGATTGGCAATTCAAGCTTCTCTGCCATCTTGCGGCAAGCATTGACATACTCCGCATTGGACAGCCGATCCGGCGTGTGAGCATCGCAGCCGATAATCACAGAATTCCCAGCTTTCTTGGCAATTTTTAGGAATCGCTCCGAGGTGTAGTGCCGGTTTTCTACCACACCCAACAGGTTGATCTCCACGGGAATGTCATGAGCTTTCAGATACTGGCATAGCCGGAGAAAATATTCCTCGTATACTTCGTCTGGTCCCGTGAAGTGGAATAAATCAGGATGCGCCACATAAGCATATTTTCCCGTTTCCATACCGGAAATGACCGTGTCAACATATTTTTTCAGTTCCGCCTTGGAATTCGTGGGAAATCCTGTATACGGCGCAGTCATTTCGTTCGCTGTGAAATGCTGCCCCAGGATCATATAGTCAACGGGATAACCCTCCAGAAGCTTTTCCTGATCCTCCATCAGTTCCGGGATATACTCCGCCTCGAATCCAGCATAAATGGTGATATCCCTTGCATATTCCCGTTTCAGATCTTCCAAAGAATAAAAGTAATCATCCAGCTGTTCCGGGAACATACGGGTGCGGGAAACATAACCCTCCGGAAATACCCAGGGGCAGTGATCCGAAAACCCCAGCACTTTCATGCCGGCAGCAATTGCCTGTTCCACATATTCTTTATCCTCGCCCCATGCATGCTGGCATCGGGCAGTGTGCGTGTGATAATTTGCGATCATATCAATGGTTCCTCACTGTTCTTCTGTAGAATTCGCCTTATCAGCATCGTCTGCGCAAACCGTTTCCACTACAGTAGCAGAGGATTTTGGTACGGAGATCCGTGCGAGCACTTCGTTGACCATACGCAGAACACCGCTGATGATCATCAGAATGCCGATGATGTTCCAGCCGGCATTCTGGTTCACAAACAGCACATAGATGAGAATGAACACGCCCAGCAGGCAGTTTGTGATGGCAAAGATTATGGGAATGAGAATGTTAGAATTTTCTTTTCGGAAAGTCATGGTGTTCACTGCACCGGAAATGCCGCTTGCCAGAACACAGATGCCGATAAGTACAGGGATCAAAGTGTTCACCGTAAAGGGAACGATGATGAGGACGGCGCCGATTACCATAAGTACGACACCGGTCACCAGATACTGCGTCTGCACCTCAAACTTGCGGCGAGATGCATAAATGACCACTTCAATGAGACCGATAAGTGCGATCAGTATGCCGAAGGACAAGAAAATCTTGTTGAACAGATTTTCGTTGACAAGCAGCAGGATACCCATGCCAATAAGACAGAGGGGCAGAACAAAGGGGAGCAGTATATAAAGGGTGCGCTTGGATGATTTGGATTTCAGGGATTTTGATTTCATAATAGACTCCTTTCGCATCAGAACAGATGCAGTATATATTTCATGCAGATCCGTTTCAGCGGATCGCAGGATGCATAAATGGATTGTGCCAGCGCCTGGACAGATGTTACTGCTTCTGTCTGTGCAGATTTTTCCGGGTATTTTCGCCCCAGATCCATTGCCAGCGCCATAGGAATAATTTGAGCGGCAGCCTCAGACGGCAGATGTTTTTTCTCCAGATGCCCCACGGCTTCTTCGCAGAAGTCCATGAGCAGCTGCCCGTTATACCGCAGTCCGCTCCACCGCAGCAAATGGAAAAGATACCGGTATGCTGTCAGGACCGCTTGTCGAGGATGCAGGGAATCCAGCATAATCCGATTTCGCCGCCGAATATGCCATAGCCGCAGAAGCACAATAGCACCGATCAGAATTCCAACAATCAGAATGCCCAGCAGTATTCGCATCAGCCATGGGGGAAATATGCTGTGCGCAGCTTCCGGCGGCAGGGAATTGTTGCTCTCGGAATTCTCTGCACCGTCTGGCATCGTTGCTGCGCTGCTGCCGGAAATCGTTTCTGCCGCTTTTGTTGTGGATGTCAGCGATGCCTGACTGGCTATTGTCGCTGCGCTTTCTGCTGTAGCAGTTGTGGTTTTTGGATCAGACGGCTCAGTCGATTGCGCCGAAGCGTTTGTGCCGTAATAGCCCGGCGTCATTTCAAAGGGCATCCATCCGTATCCGTCAATGTAAAACTCACACCAGGCATGAGCCTGTCGGTCTGTCAATGTTATAGTGTATCCATCATCGCTGACCTCAGCACTTTTCAGCATATCATTTCCTACAAGATAGCCCTCACAATATCGTGCCGGAATGCCCAGATACCGCGCCAGAATCGTTCCGGCAGAAGCATAGTGCATGCAATAGCCCTTGTGGTTTTCCATGAGAAAAAAGCTAATGAAATCTCGCGTGCTGGGCGTTTTGCCGGGGGCAGTGGTGTATTCCGTACGCTCCGCCATCCATGCCCGGATCTCACAGAGTGCCTCATACTGTTCCTCCGCCGTTTCCGGATGTTTTTCTGTGAGAGATGCCGGAAGTGCTTCATAAACATCGTCCAGTGCCCCTTCATCAGGCAGTTTTTTGTAAGCATCCTTTGCATAATCACGGTATGCCAGGGATTCCAGAAGCATTGACGGAATCACTTTTCCCCGAATCTCCTCCGGAGAAACCGCCGCCTGGGATTCCTTGAAACGTGCGCTGATTTCTGTTCCAGTATCTGAAAATCCCAGGGTTTCCAGAAACGTTTGTATGGACGTATTCTCTCCGATATTTTTCATTTTCATCTGGTATTCCTGGAGATCGGCATCTGCCAGCGTGGCAATTACCCAGGTCTGTGGGTCGGAGACCGTCCAGGAATACATTTCCCGGTCATCAGGTCTTATGTCCCAATCATCGAAAAATGATACGTCGGAGGAAAAGGAGACATAGGGCTGATAATACCGAGAATCCCGTTTTTCCGGGGTAATTGTACAGGTGAATGTTCCTGTATCCGGCAGGAGAGAACGCTGGAACAAAAAGGAAAAATTCTGTGGAGCACAATCGTATTTCTCGATAATATCATACACCGTTTTCTCATGGGCAGCATTTGTATCCTTCGCAGGAGCTGTCCAGCTGTTGTCCTTGTATTCGCCGCCTGTATAACCTTTGAGATACATGGTGCTGTCCGGGAGCGTGTCAAAGGTCAGCGTCAGTTCCGGTTCATCCCGAAAATGCAGACTGGATTTTGTGCCCAATTTTGACACATGGGATGTATTCTTAAACCCCAGTGAAGCACCCAGCATCCGGAAACTTTCCGGGAGATTCTGAATATCGAAGTCGGAAAGACTGTGGCTCAGGTCATTTTTACGCTGTCTGTCTGCATCGGAGCGTGTGTATCCGCCCAGCGTTCCAAGCAGAACAACGGCAGTATACACCGCCAGCACAAACAATGCCGTGACAGAACCGCAAACGGCTGCCGTGTGCCTGGCAGCTTTCGGCTGTGCATTGCCGCACGGCATCGCCAGACACAGCGCCAACATACCGCACCAATACGCCAGAAGCGGTGCCATGACAATCGGTTTTACAGAAAGTCCCAGATACAACCCCGGCTCCAGGAGCAGGAATGTCACTCCAACGGTCAGTGTGAAATGCGGATGCTTTATGGTGAAAAAGGCAATGAAATATGCCAGCAGGACAGTAAAGCAGCAGACAACCAGTGTAACACAGGAAACAGGGTCATATACGGCGGAAACTGTGTAATAGGGAATGTCCGTGTGATGGGCATTACTGTAAATGGCATTGATGATGTATTGTATGCCGGCGGTGGTGTGACTGACACGCAGCACCAGCACAGCAAGCACCAGAAGCAAACAGATTCCGGAGATCCTGCCGCCGTATCTGGGCAGAAGCTGGGAGAACGTTCCGAGGAAAAAACCAGCTATGGCAATGATGCATACCATTCCGGTGCGGCATTCCGGCTGGTACAGGGAAAATAATACCGTCAAAGTGCCGGCGAATCCCAGCAGTGCCAACAGTAGCGTCAGCAGATTCCAGCCGTTTCGCCTGGGTCCGGACATGGCATACGCCGGGTCAGGCTGAATATGCAGAGAAATGGAAGTCGTTGTATGTATCATGGCACCGTCCTTTTTATGTGAGGGATTCTGTGAGAACATGGTATACGGTTTCCGCAGCACTTCGCGGCGAGATTGCCCATCCGCCGTTCCCGGCAGATGCCGCATCTGCCGTAAAGATCGTCATATTTTCCGGCGATGCAGTGATACTATCGGTGATGCAGAAAGGGACATGTTCCCCGGTTTGTTCCAGTGTGTTCCAGCAGGCGGAAGGGTTCGTTCCCGGCGCCGATACCAGCAGGGAACGGAGTATGGGTATCAGCTCTTCCGGTGCGGACAACACGTGATGTCGGTACTGATTTTCACAACAGATCAGCAGCGTCATAGAATCACCGCTGCTGCAAACCATCTCCACAAAGGCGGTCAGCGCTTCCAGCATGGCATCCAGCCTGTCCCCAGGCGCTGTCAGCTGCGGATGCAGAGCGTAGAGAAAGCCCAGAACCACTGGCGTTTTGATGGGAATGCCATATTCCCGGACGACCGGCTCTGGAAAACGGCTGCTGAGTTTCCAGTGGATCGCACGCATCCGGTCGCCGTTTCGGTAATTTCGCACGCCCATAAATTCTTCCGGTTCTGTGGTGGGCTGCATCTGCGCCGCCTGCCCCGGATTCCCCGAAAGAAGTATCTTTTCACCGTGGGGCGGTGGAACAAGGGGCAGAATCAGAAGGTCTTGTGACTGCACCGCAGTATTCCGGTAAGAAAACAGTTGCAGCAGATCAAATACACGAAATCCCCTCAACGTAAGGCAGATTTCTCCGCAGTGTTCTGGTATCACAGAGACCGTCAGCTGTGCTGTGCCTTTTGCCGGGACAGAAGTCTGGAATTCCCACGCCTCTCCGTCCCCAAGTACCATATTATCTCCCTGAAGTACCAGCTTCACTGTACCAATGGGCAGTCGGGTAGGATTTTTCAGAAGAATGGTACAGGCACAGACTTCGCCGGGATGTATGGGTGCAGAAGGGACTGTCAGCTGCACTGTCAGTTTCCGTCCTGTGAAAAGCGCCGCCGCAAAAAATCCCAGAGGAAGAAGCAGCATACTAATCAGCAGATAGACGGAAAATTCCGGGAGATAGAGCATGGAAAACAAATAGACAATGCCTGTCAGGAGCAGGTACAGCAGTTTTACATACCACATGGGCGTCACCGTCTGTCCGGCGCCGGAACAGGAACCCGGCGGATAATCTCTTCGAGAATTTGCTTCGGCGAGGCACCGCTTTTGACAATGAGACGATGTGCCAGCACGTCCTCGCAGAGGGGGACGATATCATCCGGCAGAAGATAATCTCTCCCACGGAGCATTGCCATGGCTTTTGCAGCCTGCACCAGCGCCAGAGTTCCCCGGGGACTGACGCCAAGCGTCACCTGGGGATGCTCTCTGGTGGCTTTGGAAATAGAAGCGGCATAATAATAGAGCCGATCGTCCACATAGATCGAAGCTGCCTCCTGCTGTAACAGCAGAAGCTGTTCCGCAGTGATCACCGGGCGGATCTGCTCCAGCGGATTCTGAACAGCTCTGCCCCGAAGAATGGCGACTTCCTCTTGTATCTGGGGATAACCCATTTGCAGCCGCATCAGAAAACGGTCCAGCTGAGATTCCGGCAGGGACTGCGTACCCACGCAGCCCAGCGGATTCTGAGTAGCAATGACCAGATGAGGTTTTGGCAGCGTGTAAGTTTTTCCCTCTACCGTCACATTGCCCTCTTCCATAGCCTCCAGAAGTGCTGCCTGAGTCTTGCTGGAAGTGCGGTTGATCTCGTCTGCAAGAAACAGGTGACAGAACAGTGCACCAGGCTGAAAAACAAACTTACCAGTATTCTTCTCATAGACAGAAAAGCCCGTCAGATCCGACGGCAGCACATCCGGTGTGAACTGCACACGCCGGCAGGAAAGTCCCAGCGCCCGGGAAAATGCCATGGCGAGAGTAGTTTTTCCCACACCTGGCATGTCCTCCATGAGAACATGTCCGCCGGCAAGAAATGCAATAAGTACTTTTGTCAGGATCAGATCTTTTCCCACTACCGCCTTGCGTACCTCGGCAAGAACGGCGGCAGGGAGTGTGTTGGGTTGTGTTGCAGCTGTTGGCATGAGAACCTCCTGATATGATACGCAATGGATAGGAACTTATTTTCTGTTTTACAGGTCGGAAACCCTGGCATTTACATTTTTTCATTATATCATTTTTTTCTCCGTTTGGCAAGTATATGGTATGACTTTTCTGCAAAATCCGCTCCATAATTTTTGTTTGCTTTCGGTTAAAATGGCGAAAAAAACAGAAAATCATAAAAAATCGGGGCGGCTTGTATTGACAAAGCCATAAAAAATGATATACTAAATAGGTACAGGTCTTTCAGCAGGCGGCAGTCTGTGCGGCTGAGGGACAATGCTTCTGACGGAAAGGAAAAAGAGAGCCATGAATATCTGGCATGATATCAACCCGAAGCGCATTACAGTGGATGAGTTCGTTGCAGTAATTGAGATCCCGAAAAACAGCAAGGTCAAGTATGAGCTGAACAAAGAGACCGGCATTCTGGAAATGGACCGCATTCTCTATACTTCAACTCACTATCCGGCAAATTACGGCTTTATTCCGAGAACCTTTGCTGATGACGGCGACCCGCTGGATGTGCTGGTGCTTTGTTCTCAGACAATTCATCCTATGACATTGGTTCGCTGTTATCCCATCGGTGTCATTCATATGATCGACAACGGTCAGCGTGATGACAAGATTGTTGCCATTCCTTGCAATGATCCGACCTATAACACGTATCATAACATTGATGATCTGCCCCGTCATATTTTCGAAGAGATCGTACACTTCTTCCAGGTGTACAAGGAACTGGAGCACAAGACCACAGCGGTAGATGAGGTCGAAGATGTTTACTCGGCAAAGGAAATCATTGCCGCGGATATCGAACATTATATCGACAAATTCTGCAAGGGATAATCTCACCGGGAACCGGACGAATTTGAGCCGGCACGGCGATTGAAATAGAAAGAGGTATTTGAGTTATGGTATCAGCATCAGACATTTTGTTCAACCACGGAAACAGTGTAGCCCCCCTGGGACTGATCGCAATGGACGGCGCAAAGGAACTGGGAAACAAAATCAATGATTATCTCGTTGAATGGGCACATAAAGGCGGTTATGATGTAGACACATTCCTGATCGAGTGTGAATGTCCTCGTTTTTCTTCCGGCGATGGAAAGGGACTGATCAAGTCCACCATCCGCGGCAAGGATCTGTTCATCATTGTGGACGTGGGCAATTATAACATTAAGTATCAGATGTTCGACCAGATGAATGCCATGTCCCCGGATGATCACTATCAGGATCTGAAGCGCATCATTCAGGCGACCAGCGGCAAGGCACACCGTATCAATGTGATCATGCCCATTCTCTACGGCGGCCGTCAGCATCGCCGGAACTACCGGGAATCTCTGGACTGTGCCTGTGCATTGCAGGAGCTGGCGCAGATGGGCGTTTCCAATATTCTGACAGTCGACGCACATGACCCCAGAGTGCATAATGCCATTCCGCTCATGGGCTTTGATAATATGATGCCGTCCTATCAGGTGCTGAAAACCATGTTCCAGACCGTGCCCCACCTGAAGACCACGCCGGACGAGTTTATGGTCATCAGTCCGGACGAGGGTGCACTGAACCGTAACATGTATTACGCTTCCATGCTGGGCGTACAGATGGGCATGTTTTATAAGCGCCGGGATTATTCCAAGATCATCAGCGGCCGCAACCCCATCGTGGCACATGAGTATCTGGGTAATTCTGTTGAGGGCAAGGATGTCTTTATTGCAGATGACATCATTTCTTCTGGTGAATCCATGCTGGATATTGCCTATGCACTGAAAGAGCGCAAGGCACGCCGGGTATTCTGCTATGCGACCTATGGTCTCTTTGTCAATGGGCTGGAGAAATTCGACAAGGCATATGAGGACGGCTATATCAATGCAGTATTCAGCACCAATCTGACATATCGCACTGAAGCGCTTCTGTCCCGGGAATGGTTCCACGAGGTGGACTGCTCGAAGTATATTTCCTACTTCATTGCCGCACTCAACCACGATGTTTCCATCGGCAATGTCATTGACCCCAATGCCAAGATCAAGGCGCTGCTGGAACGGAGAAATCAGGAGAATTCCTGATCGCATAAGGGATTTTCACAAAAAAATCGTTGACATTCCGCAAAGGATTTGTTATACTGAATCATATGAATATATTACGGCGATGAACGGAATAACTGTAGCTTCTGCTGTGCAGAGAGGACGTGTCTGGTGGAAACGTCTCAGCAGGGTACAGGTGCTCCCCGTGAGCCTTTCTGAGAAATCAGAACGCATGCACTGCGTTATGGTGCATCGAGGGAAATGCAATGCAATGCATTTCCGAACTTGGGTGGTAACACGAAGGCCTTCGTCCCATTTGGCGGCGAGGGTCTTTTTCTATTTTAATCAAAGGAGTTTTTATTCAAATGAAGTGGCAAGGTGTAAACGAATTAAGAGAAAAATATCTGTCTTTCTTTGAGAGCAAGGGGCACACTCGTCTCCCCAGCTTCTCGCTGATCCCCCAGGGGGACAAGAGCCTCCTGCTGATCAATTCCGGCATGGCACCACTGAAAAAGTATTTCCTGGGTCAGGCTGTTCCGCCGAATACCCGTGTGACGACTTGTCAGAAGTGCATCCGCACCCCGGATATTGAGCGTGTGGGACAGACTGCCCGCCACGGTACCTATTTCGAAATGCTGGGCAATTTCTCTTTCGGTGACTATTTCAAGATCGAAGCCATCAGCTGGGCATGGGAATTCTTCACCAAGGTACTGGAAATGCCGGAGGACAAACTCTATGTTTCCGTCTTTGAGAATGACGACGAAGCCTATGACATGTGGACGCAGAAAATCGGCGTATCCCCGGAGCATATGGTACGTCTGGGCAGAGAGGATAACTTCTGGGAACATGGCTCTGGTCCCTGCGGTCCCTGTTCGGAAATTTACTTCGACCGTGGTCCGGAAAAGGGCTGCGGCAAGCCGGATTGCAAGGTAGGCTGCGACTGCGACCGCTACGTAGAGGTCTGGAATCTGGTATTCAGCCAGTTTGACAGTGACGGCAATGGTCACTACACAGAGATGGAGCACAAGAATATTGATACAGGTATGGGTCTGGAACGTCTGGCTTGTGTGATGCAAGGCGTAGACAATCTGTTTGAGGTGGATACCGTACAGAATATCATGAAGCATGTGTGCCGCATTGCCAATGTGACATACGGCGCAGATGAAAAAACTGATGTTGCACTGCGTGTCATTACCGACCATATCCGCAGCACGACCTTTATGATCGGTGATGGCGTTATGCCGTCCAACGCAGGCCGTGGCTATGTACTCCGCCGTCTGCTCCGCCGTGCGGCACGTTATGGCAGACTGATCGGTATTGAAAAGCCGTTTCTCTATGAAGTCGTAGAGACTGTGATTCAGGAAAATGCCTGTGCATATCCGGAACTGGAGGAGAAAAAGGCATACATCCGCAAAATTGTGGAGGAAGAGGAAAAGACCTTTGCAAAGACCATCGACAAGGGCTTCGATATGCTGTCCGGTATTCTGGAACAGCTGAAGGCAGAGGGCAATACTATGGTATCTGGTGAGGATGCATTCAAGCTCAGCGATACTTACGGTTTCCCCATCGACCTGACAGAAGAAATTGCCGCAGAACAGGGCGTTTCTGTAGATCGGGAGCGTTTCACAGCATTGGTTAATGAGCAGCGTACAAGAGCACGTGAGGACTATATGAACAAGGCAGGATCTTCCTGGGCAGACGGCGGCGTTCAGATCGACGCACCGGCTACTGTTTTCACAGGCTATACTCATACTGCCGAAGAGGATGCTAAGGTCGTTGCCATTTTCCGTGACAGCCAGCCCATCGAAGCTGCCGCAGAGGGTGAACCCGTAGTCATTGTTCTGGACAAGACACCGTTCTATGCAGAAAGCGGCGGACAGATCGGTGATTCCGGCGTCATCAGCACACCGGAAAGTACCTTCCAGGCAGAGACCACCAGCAAGACGGAGGATGGCCATTTCCTGCATCTGGGTGTTATGACCGAGGGCGAACTGCGTGTAGGCGATACGGTTTCTGCAAGAATTAACGCAGAAAAGCGTGCAAAGACCATGCGTAACCATACCGCAGCCCATCTGCTCCAGGCAGCTCTGCGTACCGTATTGGGTGACCATGTGCATCAGGCAGGTCAGCTGGTAACCGATTCCCGCTGCCGATTCGACTTCTCTCATTTTACAGCGATGACTCATGAGGAGATCAAGCAGGTTGAAGCGATCGTCAACGAAAAGATCCTGGCGGCGATCCCGGTTGTGACTCAGGAACTGCCCATTGAAGAAGCACGCAAGATCGGCGCCATGGCACTGTTCGGTGAGAAGTACGGCGATATTGTCCGGGTTGTCAGCGTGGAAAATTACTCCGTAGAATTCTGCGGTGGTACACATGTGGACAATACGGCAAAGCTGGGGTTGTTCCGTATTCTGTCGGAAAGCTCTGTGGCATCTGGCGTGCGCCGTATTGAGGCTGTTACCGGTACTGGCGTGCTGGAACTGCTGGCTTCCTATGAGGAGACAATGGCTTCTGCGGCAAAGGCAATGAAGCTGAGCAATACCACAGATCTGGCAGCACACTGCGCTTCGCTGGTGGCTGAAAACAAGGAAAAGGATCGCCAGATCGAATCTCTAAACCAGAAGATCTCCGATGCAAAGATGGCAGCAATTTTCGACAGTGCCAAGGTGATCAGCGGCGTGAAGATTGTTTCTGCAATGCTCAACGGCACAACACCGCAGGTACTGCGCAAGATGGGCGATAACATCAAGGATATGAAAGAACCGGTCGTTGCTGTACTCGCCAGCGTCAACGGCGAAAAGGGTAATCTGGTCTGCGCTTGCTCTGCGGCAGCCCGTGAAAAGGGTGCACATGCCGGCAAGATCGTACAGCGTGTAGCTGCTGTCACCGGCGGCAAGGGCGGCGGAAAGCCTGACAGTGCCATGGCAGGTGTTGGAAAAACCTATATGGTAGACGAAGCGCTCATGGCATTGGAAGGCATTGTCAAGGAATTTATCTGAGGAGGAACAATCATGGAGGATTGCCTGTTTTGTAAAATTATTGCTGGAGAGATTCCCAGCACAAAGGTATATGAGGACGACACGGTTTTTGTGTTCAAAGATATCAACCCCATTACCCCCATTCACTATCTGCTGATTCCGAAGCAGCACATCTGCTGCGCCGCAGCCATCACTCCGGAAAATTCCATTGTGGTAGGGCATATTTACGAAGTTGCTGCAAAGATCGCTGAGGAACAGGGCTTGAAAGATGGCTATCGTATTGTTACAAACTGCGGTGAAAATGCCGGTCAGACCGTATTCCACCTGCACTTCCATATGCTTGCAGGCGTGAAGATGGGCTGGGGTGCTGATGCAGTACAGCCGGTAGAAGAATAAGGAGGTGCTGTCTGTGGCGGCATATTATACGCTGCACATTGCCGGGCTGACACGGGAGCTGAAAATCTGCTCCATCAGCAAAAAGCTGGACATTGCAGCCTTTATCCTGTTCTCCGATGTGGAGCTGACAGAGGCATGTGCCAGGGAACTGGCGAAAAAGGTGCCGGCGTGCGATTATATTCTCACGGCGGAATCCAAGGGCATTCCCCTTGCATATGAAATGTCCAGGCAGATGCACGTGCCCTATATCGTCGCACGGAAATCTGTGAAAGGATATATGACGGACGTACTGTCTGTGCAGGTGAAGTCCATTACCACGGCAGCGATTCAGACTCTTTATCTGGACGGCGACAAAGCGGCGTGGATGAAGGGGAAGCGTGTTCTGATCGTGGACGATGTGGTCAGCACCGGGGAGTCCCTGCGTGCATTGCAGCAGCTGGTAAAAGCAGCAGGCGGTGAGATCGTTGGCAATGCTGCACCGCTGGCAGAAGGTGATGCTGTTTCCCGCGATGATTTGATTTATCTGGAACAACTGCCGTTGTTCTTCAAGGACTAAGGACAGGGCAGATATGAGACGGACGATGGTATGGATCGGCATTCCGTGGCTTGCGGGGCTGTTTCTCGGAGCGACATGCCGGACATCCGTGACGATGTGTCTGCTTCCGGCGGCTCTTATGCTGCTGGGAGCATTCCGTCTATTCCGGCGTGTTACCACCGGACAGGCACTCTGTATCGGCATATCTCTGACCACGGGAATTTGCGCTGTGTTGGCATATTCAGTACTGGTTTATGCACCTGTTGCCACACATGACGGCACTATGACGACCTTTTCCGGAAAGGTGACTTCTGTCACAGTTTATGACAATGATCTGGCGTCCTATCAGGTGAAAGGGAAATTTGCTGACGGTACCTCTGCAAAGATCCTGGTTTGTACCAGCGATCTGGGCGCGAGATATGGCGACCAGCTGGATGTCGCCGGCGGATTTTCTATACCGGAGGACGATTACCTCTGGAAAAGCCAAGGCTATTACCGGGCGAAGGGTATTTTTCTGGAGGCAGCTTCGGATGCGTTTGTGCAGTGTACCCCAACGAAAAACGGAAAGCTCATCCGCATACTCCAGGCATACCGGGAGCGTATTTCCACTCGTATCTGCGTTCTTGCTGGAAAAGATGCCGGCGGTATGGTCAGTGCAATGCTTCTGGGGACAAAGGAAACCATTTCTGACGAGACCGACCAGCTCATGACCCATCACGGCATCCGCCATGTGGTTTCCGTATCCGGTCTCCATCTGGTACTATTGCTCAGCGTCTGGATGTGGTTTTGTCAGCGACTCCATCTACACCGTTGGCTGAGTTTCGGCAGTTCTGTCATATGGGTGCTGCTGTATGCGCTGATGGTAGGAACACCTGTTTCTATTGTCCGTGCTGGCATCATGTATCTGTTGATGCAGAGTGCACCGCTCTTTTTCCGACGTGGGGACACATGCAATTCCCTGTGCTTCGCCGGGATTCTCCTTACTTTAGGAAATCCTTACCTCATTCTGGACACATCCTTTTTGCTGTCTATGGCAGGTACTTTCGGCATCGGTGTTTTTGCACCCTGGCTGACAAAGAGAATACGGCGGGAAAAATTTCCTATGAGTACGCTCCGGCATCTGACGGCATTAGGGTGTGTTTCCGTGTGTATTTTTCCGGTGACCATGCTATTTTTTCGGGAAATCTCTGTGGCTGCTCCGGTGGCAAATCTGCTGCTGGTTCCCATTTGTTCCCTGATGCTGACGTTGTCACTTGGCATTTTTCTGACCGGCGGCGTGGGATTTGTGGCGAAGCCCATATGTCTGGTGCTGCGCTGGCTGTATGATCTGTTGATGCTCCTTGCCTATGGTTTACGGGAATTGGTACCCGTCATGTTTCCCACTGGCTGGGACATGCTGCCGGTGCTGACAGGACTACTGACTGCCTTTGTATTGTTGGTCTTTTTCCAGAAGCATAGTCGCCGGGCAGTGGCAGGTTCTTTCGTACTGTCGTTCGTAATTCTTCTTGCAGGACAAATGGTGTACCGGTTGGGCGAACGCAATATTTTTACTATAGCGGTACTGGGACAGAAGCAGGAGATGGTTCTGGTGGTGACATATCAGGGAAAGACGGATGTCATTGACCTGACAGGGCATCATAAGAATCCGGATTATGTGCAGGCGTATCTGTCGGAGCGTGGCATTCGCCATCTGGATTCTCTCTGCCTGACCAAACGTGCCGACCAGATGCGCCTTGCCTATCCCACGACGCTGGGATTTGTAGAAGCAGAGGAAACGGCAGTCCCCACAGGCTGCTGGATTCCACCGGATACAGATTTGATGGGGACGATACCCCAGCAGACAGATGCGCTGGTGCTCAGGGATATGCAATATGCGATTACGCTGGAAAACGGCGTTGTGGAAATCGAGTATGGAACGCTGCGATTTTGCATTGGCACGAAGCTGTCGGAGTTGCCCGAGGGTACATGGGATGGTGTCATCTGTACTGCGTGGAACGTTGAGGCGGATACACTGCCGGAAGAGACGTATAGCAAGGAGACATCTTTGTGTATCCGGGTGAGGGAAGATGGCTCTTGGAATGCGGAGAAACTGGGATAGAAACAACATATGTTATTTAGAAAGGAGCATTCACCATGCCAACCTGTGACCCGAAACAGCTTGCTGCCCAGATTCGCAAAGGGGAACTGCAAAATCTCTACTACATCTACGGTGCGGATCTGGTGCAGGTGCGCCAGCTGACGACAGCACTTATCAAAAAAGCCACCGGCGGCAATGCGGATATGGCTCTGACGAAATTTGATGGGCAGAAGCTGGAACTGAAAGAACTGGAGGATGCTTCCCGGCAGTTTTCCATGTTTGCGGCGTATAACTGTATTCAGGTACATGACTTGAACGCCGATTCACTCCGGGAGGATCAGATGAAGCAGTTGCTGGAACTGCTGCCGGAGATCGGCGGTGCTACGGTGCTGATTTTCGACATCACCGGTTTTGACCCGAAGGACGGCAAAAAAACACCTCAAGGCAAAAATAAAAAGCTCATAGACTGTATTGCGAAACATGGCACAGTCTGTGAAGCGGTACAACGAACACCATTGGTATTGGCAAAGGAACTCTCTGGACTGGCAGAAAAACGAGGCTGTATCCTACCGCTGGACAGTGCGGAAGAACTGGTGCGGCTCTGTATGGGAAATACCCTGATTCTGCGCAGCGAACTGGAAAAACTCTGCGCTTATGCAGACAAGGGAAATACTATTACAGTTGCCATGGTGCGGGAGGTCACTTCGCCGCAGCTGGAGACTACCGTCTTTAATCTCGCCAGAGCTGTCGTTTCCCAGCGACCCAAGGCGGCAATGGAAGAGTTGGACAAGCTCTACGCCATGCGTACCAACCGCACGTTTATTGTCCATGCCATTGCCTCATCCTTTTTGGACTTGTATCGGGCATCGGCGGCAATGCGTGCCGGAAAACAGCCGGGGGATATGAAGCAGGATTTCGGCTACCGCTTTGATTTTATGGTGCAGAATGCCTTTCGGGACTGCCGCCGTCTGCCGCCGGAACGGCTTCGTGCCTGTATCCGGGTGCTCCGGGATCTGGAGGTGGAACTGAATTCCACTTCCGCAGAGGAGCGCACTTTGCTGGAGGCGACAATTGTAAAAATGCTTGCCATTGCAGGAGGTTGACATGATACACATCGCACAGGCAATTATTGTGGAGGGAAAATATGACAAGATCAAGCTGTCGTCGATCCTGGACGCCGTGATCCTTGTCACAAACGGATTCCGTATCTTTCACGACCCGGAAAAAATGGCGCTGATTCGGTATTATGCCAAGACAACAGGTGTCATTATCCTGACGGATTCCGACACCGCCGGATTTAAGATCCGCAATTACCTCAAAGGCGCTATCCATGACGGGACGATTTCTCATGTATACATTCCCGATATCTATGGCAAGGAACGCCGCAAGGAAAAGCCTTCTGCGGAGGGTAAGCTGGGAGTCGAGGGTATCGACAAAAAACGTCTGCTGGATGCCTTTGCAAAGGCAGGTGTGCTGACCAATGAGGTACCGGAAAAAACAGACCCCATCACTCGTTACGATTTGTATGAACTGGGTCTTTCCGGCAGCGCAGACAGCAAATCCCGCCGGAAAGCACTCCAGAAAAAGCTTGGACTGCCGGATCTGCTTTCGGCGGCTTCGCTGTTGGAAGTACTCAATACTATGATGACAAAACAGGAATTGTCACAGTTGTTGGAAACCATATAACACAGGAGATTATCCATGCAATTTGCATCTTTCACCTTTCTTTTTTTATTTTTTCCCATAACCCTTGGGATCTATCACCTGACGCCGCAGCGTTGGAAACGAGAAGTCATGCTGGCTATCAGCATGTTATTTTTGCTGAGCGGCGGATGGCTTGGGGCGTTGGTGCTGCTCGTGCTCACTGCAGCCACATATGGCATCGGACTCCTGCTGGAACATCTGCATACCCGAAGAAAATTGTCCGGGCTGGTGCTGCTGAGCACGGTTCTTGTGTATCTGGGAGCATTGACCCTCCTGCGCAGTGACTGGATGCAGTCGTGGGAATTTTCTCTTCTGCACGGCAAGGATCTCTTCCCTCTGGGACTGGCATTCTTTGTCCTGCAGGCAATCGGCTACTGTGCCGATGTTCGTCGTGGAAAATATGGCGCAGAACGAAACTGGCGGCAGCTGTCTCTGTATATGCTGTTTTATCCTCGTCTGATCATGGGACCTGTGGTGCCGTATCCTGTGGCACTGAGATCTCTCTGTAACCCCACTTTTTCCATGCAGCATATCGGCGCAGGCATGACTCGGTTTCTGGTGGGACTGGGAAAGAAACTGCTCCTGGCAGACAATGTGGGAATGCTGTTCCAGACAGTGAACCAGGCGGATCCCTCAGGCTATTCCATCATCACAGTATGGCTTGGGGCACTGGCACAGCTGGTATCCCTGTATCTGGAATTATCCGGCTATGCAGATATGGCGATCGGCCTTGCGCTCTGTTATGGAGTACGTCTGCCGGAAAGCTATGGAAAATCCTTGTTTTTCCCTTCTGTCACAAAATTTGCCGACCAGTGGAACCGTACAGTGGTACAGTGGTTTTCCCACTATGTGGGGACACGTTTTCATGGGAAAAGTAAATTCTTGCATCTGTTTGCTGTAACGATTACATGGGGCTGTGTGGGCTTGTGGTACGGATTCCGTTTGCCGACTCTGATCTTCGGGCTAGGCATCGGATTCTGTATCTGGATGGAACATCTGATGGGACAGGGAAGACGGTATATTGGCATTCGCTATGGCGTCACAGTTCTGCTGCTCTCTGTTTGCGCAGTACTTCTGATCCAGCCTGATCTGGCATCGGCGTGGGAATACCTGAGAGTGATGTTTGGAATGGGACATTTTACACCTGGTGAAGCAGACAGGAATCTGCTGCTTAGCTATGGTCTGATTCTTTTCGTGTCAGTCTATTGCGCATCCGGCAACTGGCGCACGGTACTGCATTTCGTCGAAGAAAAGCCCTGGTTCCGGGTGATGCGGATTCCGTTGACCGTGGCAGCAGTGCTGTTGCTGCTGTTAGGCTGTACTGCCGTACTGATCAGTACCAGCGGTACGGCTCAGATGCAGCTGATGTTATGAGAAAGGCGGTGTGCTTATGAAAGTCAAACAATCTCGCCGCTGGAAGAAACAGACCAACGCCCAGCAGCTGACTGCTGCGCAGCGCATAATCGGGGGTATCCTCTGGGTGATTCTTTTTGTTTTTGGCATTGCAGCGCTGCTATGCGCCTGCTTTTCCGGGCAACGCAGCGGTTCGTATACAATGCCGAAAACCTGTTCTCCGTCTTTGCAACAGGCGGCAGACAATGTACTTTCCCACCGTGTCCCCGGACGGAATACGCTGGTGCGGACTGTGACGAACTGCACTGCGGCAGCCGGCGGAAACCGGGTAGGGGATGTTTATCTGACAGAGGAACGGCTTCTGGAGTGCCCCGAACAGCTGGACGCTGAACAGTTGTCCGAAACGGCAGCGCTTTTGAACCAGTTCTATGCAGCCTATGAGATACCTACATGTGTCATTGCCGTGCCGTCAGCAGGAGAATTCTATGCGGATACCCTTCTGGAGGGAATGTCCTATCCTTCACAGAGACCTGAGATCGATGCGTTCTATCAGCAGATCATCTCTTCTATTCGGAAAATCGATGTATACAATGTATTGTTTACGGCAACAAAGGATTATATTTATAACCGTACCGATCCCAGATGGAGCGGCTACGGCGCATACTGCGTCTATCGGAACACGATTCAGAAAATGGGATTTGCACCCATTGCTTATGACCAGTATTCTGTCATCCATGTGGATTCTTTCCGGGGCAGTTTGTACAATGATTGCCTCTATGAACAAGTCACGCCGGATATTCTGGATGTGTACACCTGTGAGTCCGGCAGCAGCGTCACAGAAATGACAGCATATCTGGGAGACGGCACAGAGGAGGAACGTCAGCTGTATGAAACACCAACGAACAGCCAGACAGACCCATATGCCTTTTATCTGGGAGAGGACTGCGAGAAACTGGTGATCCGTACGAATCTGGATAATCAGAAAAAACTGCTGCTCCTCAAGGATTCCTATGCAGACTGTATGGTTCCATTTTTGCTCCAGCATTACAGTGAGATCTGCATCATCGATGTGACATGTATGGAACATACTTTAGAAGAATTGACAGAAATCTCAGACTACACTCAGGTGCTTGTGCTCTGTGATGCCGATACCTTTGCCGAACCGAAATATTTTAAAGGCATCCAGAATGGAGAGGAGAAGAAGCATGATTGATCTGCATATTCATACCAATTGTTCTGATGGAGAGTTTTCCCCGGAGGAAACACTCCGGATGGCATATGAGGCGGGTATCACAGTGGCAGCTGTCACAGATCATGACACAGTTTCCGGTATTGCTTCAGCGTCAAAAACAGCGGCAGCATTTGGTATACTGTTTTTTCCAGGTATTGAGATCAGTGTACAGGGTGGAAAGGAACTGCATATCTTAGGATATGGCATTGATCCGGCAAGCCCTGGACTGCTGGACTTTTGTGCAAAGCATGCCAGAGACCGTAGTGTGCGCTGCAGCAAGATGTTGGCATATCTCCAGGAACGGGGCATAATGATAACGCTGGAGGATGTGCGCCGCTGTAATAATGGGAAAACAACAGGAAGACCCCATTTTGCACGTGCACTAGTAGCAAAGGACTATGCTTCCTCTGTACAGGATGCGTTTGACCGTTATCTGACGACACCGGAATTTTATGACCGGGTGGAGCGGCCAAAGCCCCTGCCAGCTGACGGGATCCGGGTTATCCGAGAAGCCGGCGGCGTTGCTGTGCTGGCACATCCCTATCAGTTGAAACTGGAGGAACCGGCTTTGGATGCACTGCTGGTTCAGTTGAAAGAAATGGGCTTGCAAGGTATCGAAGCGTATTACAGCCGTCATACACCCCAGCAGACAGCGTGTTATCTGGCATTGGCAAAGAAATACGATTTGCTCTATACTTGCGGCTCAGACTTTCATGGTCCCGGGGTCAAACCGGATATCGCTCTGGGTACCGGCATCTCTGGGAATCTTTGCATTACAGATCCTATGATACCAGAACAACTTCTCCAGGCAGTCAAGAAAAAAGACAAAACATGACATTTGCAGGCATTCCATCCAATTTTTGAACAGGGCTTGACTTTTTGCAGATTTCGTATTATAATGAACAGAGATTTTAAAAACCTGTCTGATAGATGTTGGTATGTATTCTGTCAGACAGGTTCCGAGAATGGAGGCTGTGCGATGCGATCAAATCGAAGGTATCGGATGTATGCTTTGGCATTGGGGATATGTATTTGTACAACGGGATGTGCTGCCAGTCGCGGAAATCATGAACCAGAACAATCTGCACTGACAGATCTGCCGCCGCTTGTGACAGATTTGCAGACAGAAACATCACAGACAACTGCTGAAACAACGCTTTCTGCTGAAACCGATTTACCGGAACCGGCATTTGAGGCAGATGTGACTGCCTGGAAATTGCCGGAGGAGTTGGGAACATTGCAGGCAGTTCGTGTCTACGATGGGGATGTATATCTGCTTGGAATACAGCAGGATGAAACACAGCAGCAAAAGAGCATTCTCTTTCGTGCATCTGCAGAAGATGAACCGGTTTTCACACCGCTGTTCCATGCTGCTGACGAAACAAATTTTATTGGACTGACGGATTTTGATATTTTATCTGACGGTACGATCTGCGGATTGGTATGTGAAAATTCAAATGCCGTCCCCTATGAAGACCCGACCTTTGATCCGGAACAGTTCGACTGGGAATCCTATTATGAAAATTACGCTACCCAGTATCGACTGGTGTGGTATAGTGCCGATGGTGAAATCACCCGGAAAATGGGACTGTCTACGTTGTTGGATCTGGATGAATCCGCAAGACAGACTATGGCTTTTACTGGTATCCGCAGTGATGCATCGGATCATGTTTATCTGACAGCAACCATTGATGAACAGGAATGTCTCATGACCCTGGATGACCGCGGCAATCTCCTTCCCATTCAGGGCAATGACTTCAATATTCTACCGCTGGAATCGGATTATCAGTGGGTTCGTTTTGGTGATGACGGAATGCTGCTCTGGGAAAAGGATACTGAAGAAACACCGCAGTTGTCTCGTCTTGTGATCGCAGATAATACACTGTGGAAAACAGAGATTTCAGCCTCAGACCTTCTGACCTCTGCCAGCGTCCTGGCAGAAGAAACAGAAGAAAGCATTTGCTATGGCTTCTGGGATGAAAACAGTCTGTACCGTGTCTCCGAAAAAAATGCTGCGCCGGAACTGCTTTACACCTGGGATGATCTGGGATTGGATGAAGCGGAAGTGGAACGGGTTCTAGTATTGCCCCAGACCAAGGCACTGCTGACCACATATACCTCTCAGGGAGATCTTACCATTCAGTTGGTTACACCGAAAGTGAAGGAGACAGAGACAAGTACAGAAGAAAATGCGGCATCAGAAACGACACCTTCTATACCGAATAAACACACCGGTTCTGCCTCGCCGCCTGTGGCAACACCGGTAAACTTTTCATGATTTCCCGAATGTGGCTTGCAATTTGTCGAAAAATGTAGTATACTTAATATGATAACTCCGAAATCTGTTTTCATGGATGTTTGCAAACATCTTTTGTGAAAAAGGTTTCTCAGAAGGAAGGACATGGCAAAGAATGAATATGAATTTTATTCGAAAGCTCCCGATTCCAAAAGAGCTGAAAGAACAGTTTTCTCTGTCAGAGAAATTGGCAGAAGTAAAGGCAAAACGAGATGCTGAAATCAAAAGCGTTTTCACCGGAGAGTCCCAGAAAAAACTGCTGATTATCGGACCGTGCTCCGCTGACCGGGAGGATGCTGTGCTGGATTATACTGCACGCCTGGCAAAAGTTCAGGAGCAGGTCAAAGACAAGCTGATCATTATTCCTCGCATCTATACCAATAAGCCTCGGACAACCGGCGAAGGCTATAAGGGTATGGTACATCAGCCGGATCCGGAGAAAAAAGAGGATATGCTCCAGGGTCTGATCTCCATTCGTGAGCTGCACACCCGTGCCATTGAACAGACCGGGCTGACCTGTGCAGATGAAATGCTCTATCCCGAAAATCACCGGTATCTGTCTGATCTGCTTTCCTATGTGGCAGTGGGTGCGCGTTCTGTGGAGAATCAGCAGCACCGCCTGACGGCTAGTGGTCTGGACATTCCCGTGGGTATGAAAAATCCTACCGGCGGTGATCTTTCTGTTATGATGAATTCCCTGGTCGCAGCACAGGCATCTCATGTGTTCCTGTACCGTGGCTGGGAAGTACAGACAACAGGCAATCCTTATGCCCATGCAATTCTGCGCGGTGCAGTGGATCCTCTGGGCAGAACCATCCCCAATTATCACTATGAGGATCTGATTACCCTTTATGAGCTGTATCAGAAGAAAAACTTCCAGAATCCAGCTGTGATTGTAGATGCAAATCACGCAAACTCCGGAAAGAAATATCTGGAACAGATCCGTATCTGCAATGAAGTACTCCACAGCTGCCGTCACAGCAATGAAATCGCTTCTTTGGTGAAGGGCTTCATGGTAGAGAGCTATATTGAGGACGGTGCGCAGAAGATCGGCGAGGGTTGCTATGGTAAATCCATTACAGATCCGTGCCTGGGATGGGAAAAGTCTGAACGGCTGATCTATGACATTGCTGACCAGATCTGAAAATAAGTAGGGTAAAGAGAACCGTGCGGTGAAAGGAGCAGTATTATGGCATCCATGAGTCAACTGACGATGGCTATGATCACATTGTACAGCGGAGACCCCAAGCGGATCCAGCATTTTATGAAGGTGTATGCGTTTGCAAAAATGATCGCCGAAGAGGAACAGCTCGGTGCAAAGCAGCGTGAGGTGATCGAAGCAGCGGCACTGGTGCATGATATTGGCATCCACGCGGCAGAGAAAAAATATCGGTCTGCTGCTGGTGAATATCAGGAGATCGAGGGACCGCCTATTGCACGTGCCATGCTGATGGCGCTGGAATTTCAACCGGCACTCATTAACCGTGTTTGCGAACTGGTGGCACATCACCACACCTATGACCAGATCGACGATGTAGATTTGCAAATTCTGATTGAGGCAGATTTTATGGTCAATGCTTATGAAGACGGACTGCCTAAGCGTAACATTCAGGCATTTCGGGATAAAATTTTCCGAACAGAGACAGGAATTCACTATCTGAACGAATTGTTCTCTTTAACGTAATTCAACCGGAAACCGGGAATGTAATTTTCTCCAGTTTCCGGTTATTTTTGTATTGTTTTTGGTACAGCTGGTATGGATTCTGGATTCGTATGAAAATGTCACACTGTATTGCCTAGAATTTTTGCAAAATCCCTTGACTTTTTAGATACAATATACTATAATAATATAGAATAGATTCTGCTGATTGCAGAAAAAACGAAGAAATATCGTCAGAAACGGTATTTCCACCGGAAAGGGGATCGTATATCTATGAAAATACGAAAAAAAATGATGGCACTTGCTGTCTCAGGGATGATGACAATCACCTGCTTTTCCGCAAGCATTCCTGCGGTGCAGACAAGTCTGAACGCTGTTGCCGCAGACGATAACAACGATGACTGGCTTCATGCAGAAGGCAGCCGGCTCTACGACTCGGAAGGACATGAAGTCTGGCTCACCGGCGCAAACTGGTTCGGTTTCAACTGCACAGAAAACTGTGCCCACGGACTTTATGCTGCTGATGTCGATGACTTCCTGGAAAATGTATCCAATCATGGTATCAATCTGATCCGTATGCCCATCTCCACAGAGCTTCTGGTGTCCTGGATGGAGGGTAAACCGCTGGATGTTTCCAGCGTCAATGCCGGAAACGATCCGCCATACTTTGTCGTGAACCCGGATTTTGTCCTGGAGGACGGCAAGACTCTGAAAAACAGCATGGAAATCTTCGATGTTATCATGCAGAAAATGAAAAAATACGGTCTGAAGGTCATGGTTGACGTTCACAGCCCGGCTTCTCATAACTCCGGTCATAACTACAATTTGTGGTACTATGAAAGCTCCGCCGCAGATGCTGACAATATGGCAACGGGTTTCTACTCCTCCGAACAGATCACGTGGGATATGTGGAAGGATTCCATTACCTGGCTGGCAGATAAATACAGCAATGACGATACCATTATCGGCTACGATCTGAAAAATGAGCCTCACGGAAAACGAGGCTACAGCGGTTCATCCTGTCCCTCTGATATTGCAAAATGGGACAACTCTACCGATCAGAATAACTGGGCATATTCCGCAACAGAATGCGCAAATTCTGTGCTGAGCGTCAACCCCAACGCACTGATCTTTATCGAAGGCGTAGAACAGTATCCCAAAACAGAAAAGGGTTACACCTATGATACACCGGATATCTGGCAGGCATCTGCAGATGTTTCTCCCTGGTATGGTGCATGGTGGGGCGGCAATCTGCGTGGTGTAAAGGATTATCCCATCGAACCGGATTCCGGCACCAGTCAGATCGTTTACTCTCCTCACGACTACGGCCCGTCCGTTTATAACCAGACCTGGTTTGACAAGGACTTCACCACCCAGACACTGCTGGATGACTATTGGTATGACACCTGGGCATATATCAACGACCAGGAAATTGCTCCGCTGTTGATCGGCGAATGGGGCGGTCATATGGACGGCGGCGACAACGAAAAGTGGATGACGCTGCTCCGGGATTATATGATCAACAACCACATCAACCACACCTTCTGGGGACTGAACCCCAACTCCGGCGATACCGGCGGATTGCTGGGATATGACTTTGCGACATGGGATGATGAGAAATACAATATGTTTGAGGAATCCCTGTGGCAGACTCTGGAAACCGGAAAATATATCAGCCTGGATCACCAGCGTGCACTGGGTACAAATGGCTCCAGCATTTCTCTGAGCGAATTCTACAGTTCCTACGCTTCCAAAGAAGGCAGTAACCTGGACGGCGGAACCATCTGGGATGGCAAAACCGGATCTTCAAAGCCTGTTGAAACTGGTACAGGAGTTTCCACCACCACTGGAAAGGAAGAAACCACTACTACCGTAACAACATCGGAAAAGCCGGCTGTCATCGGGGATATTACTCAGGATGGCACCACAGATATGGCAGATCTGATCCAGCTTCTCAAGTTCCTGCTGGGGCAGAAAACGGATGATGGAAACATCCAGGCTGGGGATGTCAACGGAGATGGCATTGTAAACGGCATCGACCTGGCACTTTATCGTCAGGTACTCTCCAAAGCCATCGATGCATTTCCTCAGTGAGGTCATTGCCAATGAAACGTAAGGACTATCTCACCTGGGACGAATACTTCATGGGCATCGCTCTGCTTTCCGCACAGCGCAGTAAGGATAATCACACACAGGTCGGCGCTTGTATTGTCAACCAGGAACACAAAATTGTCTCTGTCGGTTATAATGGCATGCCCACGGGCTGCAATGATGACGACATGCCCTGGGAACGAGAAGGAGATTTTCTGGATACGAAATATCCATTTGTCTGCCATGCGGAGCTGAATGCCATTCTCAACCGCAGCGCCGGAAGCTTGCAGGGCTGTCGGCTGTATGTGACCCTGTTCCCCTGCAATGAGTGCGCAAAGGCGATCATCCAAAGCGGTATTCGTGAAATCATCTATTATGATAACAAATATGCGGACTCCGATGCCACAAAGGCATCCCAGCGGATGTTTCTGCTGACTGGGGTCACTTGCCGTCCTTATCATCATACAGATCGGGCGATGACGCTGACGCTCTGACAATTGTTGATTCTGCATAACTTTTCACAAAAAAATGCTCTCCCATTTTTCGGGAGAGCTTTTTTGCCTAAAAACAGCTTTTGGTTTTTGTGGAATATCCCTATTTTCGATTTTTTTCGCTTTTTTTCAAATTCCCTTTGTGTTTTCCCGCAAAATATGCTATAATAAAATAGAGAAATTATGCGCCGGAAAACGGTGCATTATCACGAAAGGATGAAAACGATCCATGCGTATTCGCTGTAAACCCTGGGCAAGACCGGAACTGGAGGCTTGCCCGTTCTATATCCCGGAGCCAAAGTCCTGCAAAGGACAGTGGGCTTCTCAATTCCCGAAGCAGCAGCCTCTTCGGTTGGAACTCGGCTGCGGAAAAGGCGGCTTTATTGCACAGGAAGCTCCGGCAAATGCAGATTACAATTACCTCGCCATTGACATCAAAAATGAAATGCTGGTGCTCGCCAAACGCAAGCTGGAGGCGGCATATACAGCCGCAAATCTGCCTCTGGACAATGTCCGCATCTGCATTGATAATATTATGTATCTCCGGGACTGTTTTTCCGAAACAGATCGCATTGACCGGATTTATATCAATTTCTGCAATCCCTGGCCGAGAGGAAAGCACAAAAAACGTCGGCTCACCCATCCGCGTCAGCTAGTGCAGTATCGGCTGATCCTGGACGGAGAGATCTGGTTCAAGACAGACGATGACGAGCTGTTTGATGAATCCCTGGAATATTTCCCGGAGGCAGGATTTCGCATCACAACCATGACACGGGATCTCCACAGCGAGCCAACGCTGCGGTATTTTGAGACTGAGCACGAACAGATGTTCGATGAAATGGGAAAAACTATTAAATTCCTCAAGGCTGAGCCAGACCCCTCAGTGCCGATGGAATCCCTCCGGCATCTGCTGCAATATAGTGAAAGGAACGAGAACAATGGGCTTAACAACGAAGAATCATAAATCCATGAATCAATATTTTTCCAATCTCATAGAGCGAAACGCTGCGCCGCCCATGGAGATCATTGCAGACGGCACCCAGGCAAATGAGAATCCGGCGGCAAGCTATCGCGGCTTTGGCTGTGTCACGGGAAACAACTCTTCCCGGCTGCTGCTGGATTATAAGGTGGAGCATCCTCAAGCATATGAGGAGATCATGCGGCTGCTGTTCCAAAAAGATTATGGCGTCGGACTGACCCATATTAAAATCGAACTGGGTGCAGATGTCAACTCTTCTTCCGGCACAGAGCCATGCACCAAGCGTTCTGCCAACGAACCGGCAGATGTTACACGTGGGGCTGGCTTTCAGTTCGCCGCTGACGCAAAGGCGATCAATCCAGATATTACGGTGGATTTTCTCCGTTGGGGCGAACCCAATTGGGTTACGAGTGCCTTTTCCATCAGCCAGGAGCATGGTCTGAATGCACGTTATCGCTGGTACAAGGAGACGCTGGATGCCGCTTATGCTGTATACGGGCTGAAATTCGACTACATCAGCGCTGATCAGAATGAAACAGACACCCCGGATGAAGCATGGATCCTCTATCTGCGCTATCGGCTGGATCACGAGACAAATGCACCCTATGATTACAGCAAGATCAAGATCATTGCATCTGACGAAGTGGGCACCCGGAACATTGCAGAGCAGATGGTAGACAACAGTGCACTGCGCAACGCCGTAGATGTCATTGGTCTGCACTATACCACGTTCGGCGATTCCTACACTAACCTGCTTAATGAAGCATACGGCAAGGAAATCTGGTACAGCGAAGGCATTGCGCCCTGCAATGTGCCGGAGCTGACGGTACAGGCGGACGAATCCGGGCTTGTAGGAAAAAACGGTCCTATTGATGTGGCAAACCGCATTATCAACAGTTATTACAACGGCAAAATGGTCATGTACGAGTTCCAACCGGCTGTTGCCTCTTATTATGATGGCTCCTGTTATGCTCCGAAACAGCTGATCCGTGCCTGGGAACCGTGGTCGGGATACTATGTCATTGACATCGGCTTCTGGATGGCGCTTCATTTCAGCCGTTTCTCTCAGAAAGGCTGGATGTATGTGAACGGTGCCTGCTATGGAGACGGCGAAGAGGATCACGCCATTACCAACACTACCAGCAACGTTATGACACTGACTTCACCGGAACGTACAGAGCTGTCTATGTTCTTCACCAACGAAAGCGATGAAGTGCGTATATACTCCGTGCAGATCAAGGACATGGCATTTGAACCAGGCGTGCTTTCCTCAGTGGTGACAAAGGGACCCTCCGGCAGACAGGCATATGATGCAAACTGGTTCCAGAAGGGCAAGAATTTTCGCCCGATCCGCAATCACAGGGATACATATCTCATCAAGGTACCACCTCGTTCCATTATGACAGTGACCACCCTGGACACCAGCTGGGTCAACGGCGTGAATACTTTCCCGGCTGTCCAGCCGCCTATGGCAACCCGGCTTGCACTGCCATATCACGATGACCTGGAATATACAGCAGAAGAGATTCGAGTTCGTGGCTGTGCGCCCCGCTATATGACCGACCAGGGCGGTGCTTTTGAACTGGTGGAAACAGATGATGGCTATGCCATCTGTCAGAAGATTACGCCGCAGATCCTGCCGACAAACTGGCGGTTTCGGGGAACACCTCTGCCGCTGACCTGTTTCGGTGATGACAAATGGCGCAGCTACAGTGCCGAAGCCGAAGTTTGCCTTGCCAATCTGGAGGAGCATAACTTCGCCGGCATTGGCATTCGCTATAACTCCGCTGTCACCTGTGAATTTTCTTCCATGTGCGGCTATACCGGACGAATCTACGGCGACGGCAGCTGGAAACTCATGGATATGGAAAATGTCGCCGCAGAGGGCATTTTGCAGCATATCGACCCCCAGGAGTGGAACAAACTAAAACTGGTGGTGCTGGGCAATTCTATCTTCTTCTTCATCAATGGTAATTTCCTGACCAAATATACACCCCAGTGCATGGTCAACAGCGGCAGAGCCAGCCTTTGCAGTGATTATGCCTGGAATATGTTCCGCAACATTCGCATCGAACCGGTTGCTGTGCAGCCGCCTTTTGTCCGCCGAGTGGACTGCTTCGGGGATGGCATTCTCTACAACGAAAATTGGGAGATTCATGCTATGGAGAGCTATCTCTTCTATAACCGGACATCCATGGAGGCAAAGGCAGGGGCTGAGTTCTCGTGCAGCTTTGACGGCACTGGAATTGCGATTATCGGTACTGCACAGAATGCAGAGTTCACCGTGCTCATTGACGGTCACACAGTGTATGAGAATTTCTTTGTTCCCGAATGCCAGCCACGTCAGGCGTGCATGGTCATTGACCAGCTCCCGGAGGGTATGCATAATATGCGCGTCTATCTGACCGGCGGTATGTTCAAGCTGGATGTGCTGGAAATTCCAGAGGCTTATCCCCGCATGACAGATACCCTCTCCGTCCCCAACAACATCCGCTCCACTGTTGCCGCAACACGTCGCCAGCAGAAAGCTGCCCAGCCCGCTGGCTCCGACTTTATGGATGCAGAGGCAATGCTGTGGCATATGGAGCATCCCTTTACAGAAGCGCCAAAGCCGGAGGAAGAAGTGCCTGCATCTGCACCGGAGCCGAAAACACCTCAGCAGACAGAGCCGATTTCGCCAGAACAGCTGGAACCGACAGAACCGGAGGAGACTGCACTAGATCAGGATATGCCTGCTGTACTGGAGACGTCCACGGAACAGCCTGAAGAATCTACAGAGCAGACCAAAGAAGAAGCACCCGCTGCACCTGTCTCGGAAGAGCTGGAGCTCGATCCAGAGACACGCCAGTCCATGCGTGAGATTGAAGCAATTTTTGAGCCGTCTGACACAACCTCCGGTGATACAGCATCTAAGGACATGGAAATGAGCCTGACCATGCAGGAAATGCAGCAGATCCTGGAAAGCGATTCCGCAGAAATGATGGAGCACTATGCTGACGATCCTACTGAATCCGAACAGTCCTGAGCCTCTCTATCGGCAGATCTGCCAGACGATTCAGGCAAAAATCGCCCAGGGTGCCCTTGCACCTCATGAAAAGCTGCCCTCCCGGCGTGCGCTTTCGGCGCATTTGCAAACCAGTATGATTACGGTACAGACAGCATATGAACAGCTTGTGGCAGAAGGGTATCTCTATTCCCGTCCCCGTGCCGGTTATTATGTTGACCCGGATGCTGCACTGCTGGCACATGCACCACATCCGGAGCAATTGCCAGCCTGCAATACGGCTGCGCCTTTTCCGGATACACCTCCGGATCAGATTGTTTTCTCCACCAGTGGCGTGGATCTCGAGCAGTTTCCCTTTGCAACCTGGGCAAAGCTGTCTCGGTTGGTGCTGACCTCAAAGCAGGAAACTTTGTTACAGGCAACGCCATCCATGGGTTTATATGAACTGCGTCAGGCGATTGCGACCCATCTCCGGGCATTCCGGGATATCCATGTTACGCCGGAACAGATTCTGGTGGGTGCGGGAACGGAATATCTGCTGGGGATTCTCGTGCAGCTGTTGGGGGCGTCCCGGCGATATGCTGTGGAGGATCCCGGCTATCGGAAAGGCAAACAGATCCTTCACAGCAACGGCGCAGCAGTCATGGGCATTCCCATGGACAATGCCGGACTGCGGCTGGATGATCTGGAGCAGTCGGGGGCAACGGTTGCCCATGTAACACCGTCTCACCAGTTTCCCACGGGAATGATCATGCCTATACGGCGACGTGCCGAACTGTTGCAATGGGTCTCTGCCCAACCAGATCGCTATCTCATTGAGGATGACTATGACAGCGAACTGCGGTTTCAGGGAAAGCCCCTGCCGACGCTGTACAGTCTGGACAAGACAGGGCATGTCATTTATATGAATACCTTTGCCCGGACCCTTGCACCGTCTCTGCGTATCGGCTATGTTGTCCTGCCTCCTCGGCTAGCAGAACAATTCGAACAGGAGTTTTCTTTTTATTCCTCCACTGTACCGAGCTTTGAACAGTATACTCTGGTGCAGTTTTTGCAGGAAGGACACTTGGAACGCCATCTGAACCGGATGAAAAAAACCTATCGCCAGCGTCAGATGTTGCTGTTGTCCGTGCTCTATTCCCATCCCTTGGCGCAATATATTACTGTCAACGGTGAAGAAGCCGGACTGCATTTGCTGCTGAAAGTGCATCTGCCCTGCACAGAGGAAGAACTGATCCGTGCGGCAGAGAAAGTACATGTGACAGTGTACGGTTTGTCCGGCTATTATGAAACGGCAAGCCGTGCGCCAAAAAAGCCACCGAGTATTGTCTTAGGCTATGCCTGTCTTTCTCCAGAGGAAATTACGGACGGTACAAAACGGCTGCTGGATGCATGGTATCAATTCCTATAATATCAGGGCATCTCTAAAAACCCCGAATCCGTCAGATGTGGTGCAGATTTGCGACA
>NZ_CALDMP010000043.1 GCF_937915125.1 uncultured Ruminococcus sp.
TCCAATCGTGGTCACACTGTTGGGAATGGTGATGCTGGTCAGACTATAACATGCCCCAAACGCACGATCACCAATCGAGATCACACTGTTGGGAATGGTGATGCTGGTCAGACTATAACAGCACCAAAACGCATCATCACCAATTGAGGTCACACTGTTGGGAATGGTGATGCTGGTCAGACTTTTACAGCACCAAAACGCATCTTCTCCAATCGTGGTCACACTGTTGGGAATGGTGATGCTGGTCAGACTATAACATGCCCCAAACGCATAATCTCCAATCGTGGTCACCGGCAAACCATTCACCTCCGCCGGAATCACAACTTCTGTCGCATCTCCGCTGTAGCCAACGACTTCCGCATAATCCTCATAGAATTCATATTGCAGTCCATCTGTACCGCTGCTTGCCGGTTCTGTCGTGGTTTCTGTCGTGGTCTCCACCGGCGTTGTTGTGATCGCCGGCGTTGTTGTTTCCCCACTGAGGGGCTTCATCCAGATGGAAAGCATTGTTGGCGCGCCTTTGATTGCAACAATTTTTGCCGCATATTCTGTCGCCGTCGTCACCGTCAGCGGATATTTCCCATTAGGCATAAACAGCGAAACTCTTCCGAACTCGTCCGTTTTCAGCTTCTCCCCATGGATGGCAACTTCTGCGCCTGCCGCCTTTTCGCCGCAGGACTCGTATACCTGAATGGTCGTCAGATACGAATAATGGGGACAAGGCGCAAATGCAAATTCATCATAGTCAAAGGAATAATGCATGTCTTTCAGCTTTTTCGTGGAGGACAGAACGTTGATCTTTGTCTTTTTGTTCAGGAATTTTGCAGAGACATTCAGGAATTTTTTATAGTTGATCGCACCCGAAAAGCATAAAGAACAATCGTGATGGGTGGTTAACTCCGCTGTTGTATAGATCTGGCTGTTTTCCAGATAATTTTTCTCCATGGTGGCTTCCAGCCCAATGCCCAGTTCGCCGCCGACCTCACAAACCTTGCTGCTGATCAGCTGGAACGCAGGGACAAGTGCCAAGGAAATTCCAACGGAACCCTCTAATTTCAGACTCGTGGATAATTCCGGCTTTTTACTGAGATCCTGTTTTCCGGCTTTTGTGTCATACGAAAACCAGATACCGTTTTGAAGGTTGCACCAAAGGAGATTTCGCCTCCCACCTCAAAAGTGAATTGGGGGTACACCACAAAATGAACTCCCACCAGTGAGGTCGGTATCAGAATACCTGGAATGTCAATTTCTTCAGTAAGCTTTGCTTCCGCCTTGACAGATAACTCCACCTGATTGGTGATGGTTGTTTCAAAATACACTTTCTTCAAAGAAATGTAATATTTGAAAGAAAGACCCAGGGAGAAACTCAATCCCCCAGAAATCCTGCCAGTGGAAATACTCAACGATATACCTGTGGAAAAGGTATCGCCATTACCGTTGTCCCATGCTCCCACCACATTTTCTGGGGTATCGGTGACTGCCGCCTCTGTTTCCTCGACATCAGAAGCTTCCGCAGAACCCATGTCTGTCATGCCAAGGTAAGTGACGCCCTCAGAAGCTGCGGATTCGTCGATTTCTGCGCCCCCTAAGCCGGATTCCGTGTCGATCTTGACATAATCAAACACATCTTCCAGATCTACATCCGGATCCCCGGTGATAGAAACCGTGGTGCCGTCCACAGTGATTCCCACAACAGAAACGATGAGAAGCATTCCGTCCTCCTGGGGATAGGTGAACACATCCCCCGGCTGCAAACTGGTAACCGTTTCATCGGCATTTTCGATGACATAGGTTTCATTTTCCTCGTCTGCCTGAGTTAGAATGTTTGTATCAGTTTCTGCGCTAAGCTGTACTGTTTCCTCACGAAACACCGCAAAGTTGTTGGTGTTATCCTCGTCCAGATTCAGCACCAGCTCCGGGTCATAGTCCTCCACAGTAGAAGCCAGCAATTCCTGCATATCTTGCGTGTACCAGGAGGATTCGTAAACGCTGCTGACCGGACGCATGGTTTCGGTATCCACCAGATATGCCATTGTGTAGAAATATGTTGGCATGGCATCTGTCTCAATGGTGACCTGTGCAGATTCCTCCGCAGCGTAAATTTCTGTACTGCCGCTGGCAAGCAGCTGCTGCGCATTTTCGTCATAGATGCCTACGATCAGCGTACAGTCTTCCACCGAACTGTACTCTACTGTTGCAAGATTGCCCTCGATCTCAATTCCCACAACATTGCTGGCATAATCGGTTTCTGGGGCGGTTTCCTCCTCCACGGCGTTTACCAGGAGATCACCGAAGGAATCGGTGGCTTCCATGGCATAGTCAGTGTCGACGGTGGAGGTTGGAGATTCCGGAATGGATGCGACAGGTTCTTCCTCTGCAAATGTTGTCAGAGGTAAGATTCCAGTCAGTGCAGCCAATGCTGTGGCTGCCGCTGTGATGCGTTTCAATACTTTCATATACTTCTCCTTTATTCGCTCAATTTTGAGCTTTTTTTCCATTTTCATTATAACATATCAAATTTCTCAAGTCAATAGAATGCACGCAAAATGAAATGTCACCTGATCTATTTCAAAGACAGCATTTTTCCCACGTGATGATCTCATTCATAATGTCCGAAATTCTTCCGCTTTGTTTTCCGTTTTCTCAGACTGTATTCATAATCGCTGAATGTCATCTGGCTCATCTCTTTTTCTCCTGCATCCTGGGCTTTTTTTCTATTATACCATATTCGTGGCGCAATAGGAAAATTTAATCAGTGTTTTCCTAAGGCAACACCGCACAAAGAGCGCCTGACGGCTTTGCACGTCATATGCTT
>NZ_CALDMP010000044.1 GCF_937915125.1 uncultured Ruminococcus sp.
TTTCGCTGTCTGCGGACAGCGACCAGGGACGCTGTCCCTGGACTCTGCCAGGGCTACTCGCCCTGGACCTCGCCAGCTGTGCTCAGCTGGACCAGCAGCCTAAGCAACCTTTTTGAAAACGGATAGGAAACATTTTTAGATGTGACAGAGTACTACAATGGTACATCTCATAGAATAAAACAAGAAAAATGATTCCCATGAATCCTGCTGAAAAACAGTTGACGATTGTCGAAAAATATGATACAATGGAAACAAATCTACATTATTACACAATTTACCCGACAGACTAGGAGGGGCTTATGAAAAAGAGTATATTCCGGCGGCTGTGCCGGGGGATGGCGGTGCTGTTATCACTGGGCTGTCTGCCGTGGATGCAGCTGTCCCATGCAGCTGCGGTTACGCCGGAAGAGAACCATATATTTGACGGCGATCTGGCAGAGGTGACCTGGAAGCAGAACGGCGGTCTGCTGGTACCCTCCGGGGAGACGGCGGCAGCGCCGGAAGAGGAATCTACAGAGCCTGACACGGCTCTGCGCCAGGCATCGTCCCTGCCCTCGTCCTACAACCTGTTGGATGTGGACGGCGAATGCTATGTGACCTCGGTGAAAAACCAGGGCAATACGGGACTTTGCTGGGCATATGCGGCGCTGGGTGCCTGTGAATCCAATATTATGAAACAAGGGCTGGAAATTCCGGATACCTGGAAAGACGAAAAGGGCGAGCTGAACCTCTCCGAAGCGTCTCTGGGGTGGTATCCCTTTACGAATCATAACCTGCCGGGAGATTTCACCAGCGGTGATTATGTCATCATGGACGGCAAAGGCACCGGCGGCGGCAATTCCGGTATTGCCGGCTTTGCCCTTGCTGCCGGGATCGGCGTGCAGCTGGAGCAGAATCTCTCCATGGATACCTGGAAAAACGGCTATTCAGAATACCAGCGGTATACCTCATATTATCGCATGGAAAGCTCGGATATGATCTGGAACAAGACCACAGGCTATGAGAAGAACGTGAAAAGCTGGCTCATGAATACAGGCGCCGTGAGTGTTTCTTTTTATTCCAAGAACGAATTCTATGAAAATGATACATCCTATGCCTATTACCAGACGGCACATTCTGCGGACGATGCGGATCATGCGGTGCTCATTGTGGGATGGGACGACAACTATTCCAGAACCAATTTTCGTCCCGGCAGCCAGCCCAGCAAGGACGGCGCATGGTTGGTGCGAAACAGCTGGGGCGACAACGATGCCTATGAGGGCTATTTCTGGATGTCCTATGAGGAACCCTCTCTGTGTGAATTTGCCGTGTTCCATATGAAAGAAGCTGCGGAGCATGTGACCAAATATCAATACGACGGCAGCGTTGCCTATACAGGGTTGTCATGCGCTGCGGCGGCAAATGTATTCACTGCGGAATCGGATGGAACGCTGGAGGAAGTCATGTTCCCCATGGTGGTGAACAATCCTCAGAGTGCATCCTATACCATTTCGGTGTGTGCCCTGGACAAGGATGCCCAGTCTCCCACAGACGGCACGAAGCTTTGCACCCAGTCGGGAACTGTGCAGTATGGGGGCTATAAAAATGTTTCCCTTTTGGGGAAACAGGTGCAGCTGAAAAAGGGCGAACGGTTTTCTGTGGTGGTGGAACTGAGGGATATTTCAGACCGGGATTCGCTGCTCTATCTTGCCTTTGAATCCAATGCACCGAAAAGCAGCGGACTTGCCCGGAAATGTCAGATTCTTTCGGGACAGAGTTACGTGCAGAATTCCGCGGGGCAGTGGACAGATGTGCTGGATCTGCGGCAAATGGAAAATTCCAGCGGACAGAGACCTTATCAGAATATGGGAAATGCCGCCATCAAGGCGATCGTCAGCGAGGATACCCCGGAGACAAACCGGAATCAGCTGGATGCCGCCCTGGCATTGGGCGAACCGGACAGCAACACGAATCAACTGTATCAGAGGGCGTATGCAGAGGCGCAGCGGCTGGAAGCGGATGCTTCGCAGCAGGAGATCGACAACGCTGCAAAGAATCTCCTGGGCGGATTGGAGCAGGCAGGGCTGGCGGCGTATCCTCAGCTGATGTATGCCAATGCGGTCTATACCCGCGGCGATGTGGACGAGGATGGAAAGGTGGACAGCCAGGATGCCTACTTGACGTTAAAGGCATATGCGGCAATGTCGGTGGGTTCCCTTTCGGAGCTCCGCAGTGCTCAGGCGGCAGCGGCAGATGTGGACAAGGATGGTAGCCTTACCACAGAGGATGCCTTTGATATTCTGCTGTATTATGCCACAGCTTCTGTGGGCGGCGATGCCCAATGGGAGGATATTTAGGCAACACCGCACAAAGAGCGCCTGCCGGCTTTGCACGTCATATGCTTGCATCTTTTCCGTCATATTTCACAAAAATGCTCGTGAATACACAAAGTATTCACTGCGCTTTTTGTTTCATCTGACGAAAAATCTGACAAAGTTTATGCTCGTAGAGTACGTCTGACGCACAATCTTTGTGCGGTATTGCCTTTAAGATAGACGAGCAGTCAAGGAAAAACTTCATTGCCGCCTGCGGCGCATGTGCATTTACAAAGAAAGCGGACAGACACCTCGCGATGTCTGTCCGCTTTCTTTTTACGGATGAAAAATCATTACTTTGTTTTGCGTCCGCAAGTCTTCTTGCCAGTTGTCGTTGTCTTTGCAGCAGTCTTCGGTGCTTCTGCAACTGTCTTTGCCGCCGGCTTTGCCTCAGCTTTTTTTGCAGCAGCAGTTGCCGGCTTTACTGTAGCTGCCTTCGGTGCAGCAGTCTTTGTCTCTGCCTTTTTCGGCGCAGCAGCCTTTGCAGCCGGCTTCGACTCAGTCTTCTTCGGTGCCGGCAGTGTTGCCAGAACAGAACGGAATACAGCGATCTTTTCGCTGTTTCCTTCCAGACTCAGCTTTTCAGTGTCAGCATTCTTCAGCGCGGTCAGAAGCGCAGCGGAATCAGCCGTGAGAACAGCGTCATTGTCCTTATAATCATAAGGCTCAACTGCCAGAGTGCCCTCTGCGATCTCTGCATAGAAGACGCCCTCGCCCTCGCCGGTCACGTTGAACTGTACAGCAACGTGCTCTGTTACCTTTGCGGCACTTGCCTGGGTCAGAGCGCTCTTTGCCTGCTGAAACATTTCTTCAAAAGTCATTTTTGTCAATCCTTTCTAATGCGGCACACTGCCGCACGGCGTTGCTGTTCGGAAACCGGATAAGAGGCAACGGTTCTCATTTTCCAGATTCGCCGCAGCGTCTCTGGAAATATCCGGGTTTTGTTTCATGTTACTTTTGTTATTATAGGCGAAAAATTGGAAGATGTCAAGGGAAATAAGGATAAAGCGTGAAAAATAAGCAAATATATTGATAAACAGTAGAAAATCCGAATGCAGATTTGTGCAGTTTCACGATAAAGAAAGACTTGACAAGGGGCAAAAAATCGGGTATACTTGTAAAGCAGATTGCTTTTACAGGTATGGAGAGGAGACGGTGAGATGGCGAAGGATCTGCGGTTTGCCATGCTGCTGGATTGCTATGGCGAATTCCTGACGCCCCACCAGTACCGGCTCACAGAGCTGTACTACTGCGCCGATCTCTCTCTGAGCGAGATCGCAGAGATCGCCGGCATCACCCGTCAGGGTGTGCGTGACGGCATCAAACGGGGCGAACAGGTGCTGCTGGAAATGGAGGAGAAACTCCAGTTTGCTGCACGTCTGAACGCACTGCGTGAGAATTATGCGACGATTGCAGCGTCACTGGAGACCATTTCCGGCGCAGCCGGGGAAAACGGCGCAGTGCAGCGTGCCTGTCATAGTGCAATGGAGGCAGTACACCAGGGATTGGAGCTGCTCTGACCACGGGCAAAGGAGGCGGATATCATGGCATTTGAAGGACTTTCCGGAAAACTGAATCAGGTATTTAAGAAGCTGAAATCCCACGGAAAGCTGACGGAGAGCGATGTCAAGGAGGCTATGCGTGAAGTACGTATGGCACTGCTGGAGGCGGATGTCAGCTATAAGGTTGTCAAGGATTTCGTGAAAAAGGTCTCTGACCGTGCCGTGGGCGAAGAGGTGCTCTCCAGTCTCACACCGGCACAGCAGGTCATCAAGATCGTCAACGAAGAACTGTGCAATCTCATGGGCAATGAAAATGCCCGGATCCAGTTCCCGTCGAAGCCGCCCTGTGTCATTATGATGTGCGGCCTTCAGGGCTCCGGTAAGACCACCCATTCCGCAAAGCTGGCAAAAATGCTGAAAAAAGAGGGACATTATCCGCTGCTTGTGGCGTGCGATATCTACCGTCCTGCGGCAATTAACCAGTTGCAGGTAGTGGGCGAGCGTGCCGGGGTGAAGGTCTTTGAAATGGGACAGATCGATCCACGGATCATTGCCAAGGAGGCAATGAAGCACGCCAAGGATCACGGCAATGACGTGGTGATCCTGGATACCGCCGGCCGTCTGCATATCGACACGGCGCTCATGGATGAGCTGAAAGACCTCAAGGAACTGACCAACCCCAACGAGATCATGCTGGTGGTGGACGCCATGACCGGTCAGGATGCGGTGAATGTGGCAAAGGCATTTGACGATGCCCTGGGCATTGACAGCGTGCTTATGTCCAAGCTGGACTCCGACACCAGAGGCGGTGCGGCACTGTCCGTACTGGCTGTCACCGGTAAGCCCATCAAATATGTGGGCATGGGTGAAAAACTGGATGATTTCGAACAGTTCCACCCCCAGCGCATGGCGTCCCGTATCCTGGGCATGGGCGATATGCTGACCCTCATTGAAAAAGCGGAGAGTACCATCAGCCAGAAGGATGCCGAAAAAATGGCGAAAAAGCTGGAACAGAACAAGTTCGATATGAACGATCTGCTGGATCAGCTGCGCCAGATCCAGAAAATGGGCTCCATCCGGTCTATTATGAATATGCTCCCCGGCGTGGGCGATAAGCTGAAAGATGTGGATATTGACGAAAGACAGTTCGTCCGCATTGAAGCCATGATCACGTCCATGACAAAGGCAGAGCGTGCAAAGCCCTCCATTATCAATCCCTCCCGGAAGCGCAGAATCGCTGCCGGAAGCGGTACCAAGGTGGAGGATGTGAACCGGCTGCTGAAGCAGTTCGACCAGATGCAGAAGATGATGAAACAGCTTGGCGGCAAACCCGGCAAGGGCGGCAAGATGAACCGCCGTGCCATGAAGCGGCTGGCAGGCATGAATCTGGATCAGATGCAGAACGGCAATATTCCGGGCATTCCCCCGGGGCTGATGCCGAAAAAATAATCCAGATAAACTCGTAGGGAACGACACGGAGGTTGTTCCCTACGAGAATGTAAAATGCAATCCTGCAGGAAACTGCTGGACATAGATGGGCGAAAAGCCTGAACAACACACGGAGGTGAAATCAAAATGGCAGTAAAGATCAGACTGAGAAGAATGGGTGCAAAGAAGGCTCCGTTCTATCGTATTGTTGTAGCAGATGAGCGTTATCCGAGAGATGGCCGCTTCATCGAGGAGATCGGTTACTATGACCCGACCAAGGAGCCGACTGTTGTTAGCCTGGACGCTGACAAGGCAAAGACCTGGCTGGCAAACGGCGCACAGCCGACCGATACCGTAAAGTCGATCCTGAAGAAGGAAGGCGTACTCTAATCCAGAGGCAACACCGCACAAAGAGCGCCTGGCGGCTTTGTACGGTATTGCCCAGAGTCTGTCCGAGTGCGGGGTGTGCCGTCGATGTATGGCACAGTGATTGCTCCGCCGGTGAGCTGTGGGATACAGAGTGTTCTGTAAGAAAATATCTTGAATACAGGCGCAATTGTAGGGGCGGATATCATCCGCCTGCCGATGTAGATTTCAGAATGCTTTACCATATGAGTTGTACAGCTGACCAGTGGAGCAATGTTTTCCCGAATCCAAAAAGGAGGAATCACAAATGCAGGAACTGCTGAAAGTTATCGTTGCTGGACTGGTAGAAGACCCGTCGGCAATTGAAGTCACAGAGGATGCACCTAACGAAGAAGGCGTGATCGTCTTTCATCTGCACGTAGCACCGGAGGATACCGGACGTGTCATCGGCAAGCAGGGACGTATCGCAAAGGCGATTCGCGTGATCATGCGTGCCGGGGCTGCAAAGAACAATCAGAAGATCGCTGTAGAGATCGATTAAACAAACGAAAACAGGCGGACGGATGCGTTCGCCTGTTGTTGTATACAAGGGAATGTAATACTACATTCTATATCTATATGGGAAAGGTTACGCAACATGAAACAATATCTTGAGATCGGAAAGATCGTCAATGTCCATGGACTGCGGGGCGATGTCAAAGTCGTGCCCTGGTGCGATGATCCGGAATTTTTGTGCGAATTTGACACACTCTATCTGGGCAAGGAATACAAGCCCATGGAGGTCACTGCCGCACGGCTGCAAAAAAATAACGTGCTGCTCCATCTGAAGGGCGTGAAAACTGTGGAAGAAGCGGAAAAGCTTCGTAATCAGGTGCTCTATATGGATCGGGACGAGGTGGAACTGGAAGAAGGCGTGTACTTTATCCAGGATCTCATTGGTCTGGAAGTGCTGGACGCCGACAGTGGCGAAAGCTACGGCAAGCTGACGGACGTGCTCCAGACCGGGGCAAACGATGTTTACGAGGTCAAGGACGAAACGGGAAAGACCGTACTGATCCCGGCAATCCCCGATGTGGTATTGGAAACGGATCTGGCGTCGGGCGTCATGCGGATTCGTCCACTGGAGGGCTTGTTCGATGCGGATTGATGTAGCGACTTTGTTCCCGGAAATGTGTGAGGGCGTACTTTCGGAGAGCATTCTGGGGAGAGCCAGAAAAAACGACTGCCTGTCCATCCAGTGCTGGAATATCCGGGATTATACCCTGGACAAGCACCGCCGGGTGGACGATGTGCCCTACGGCGGCGGCAGAGGCATGGTCATGCAGGCGGATCCCATCTACCGCTGCTATGAGGCTGTCTGCGCACAAACGGGCACGAAACCGCATAGAATTTATATGTCACCAAAGGGCGCCGTACTCACCCAGCAGCGTGCTTTGGAATTGTCGGCAATGCCGCATATTTTTATTCTTTGTGGGCATTATGAAGGTGTAGACCAGCGCATTCTGGACGAGATCATTGACGAAGAGATCTCCATTGGAGACTACGTACTCACCGGCGGCGAGCTGCCGGCAATGGTGCTGATTGATACCGTGGCACGGATGCTGCCGGGGGTACTGCCGGAATCCCAGTGCTTTGAGGATGAGAGCCACTTCGGAGGACTGCTGGAATATCCCCAGTACACCCGCCCGGCAGTCTGGCACGACAAGGAAGTGCCGCCGGTACTTCTGACGGGACATCACAAAAATATTGCAGATTGGCGTTTTGCACAAAGTCTGGAAGTGACAAAGATACAGCGTCCGGATCTGTATACTCGCTATTTGGACAAAAAGTAGCAGAACTTTTTGTCGAATTTGAATAAAATGTGGTAGGACGGCAATTCACGTTTTTTTCGTTTGGCATTGTTGTCATGTTCCACAAACTTTGAGAAAAAAAGGGAGACCGGTTAAGTCAACACGTAGAAAATTCCGGAAAATAGGGGATTTGTTGCAAAAAATACGTTGACGTTATCAGGAAAAACCTGTATAATGGGGATATGGTAGAAATAAAGCCAACGATTGATGTGAGAGATTGCATCATTCCAAAGATGGGAGAGTTTTATTATGTATGTAAAAGAAGTAACGGTACAGAATCAGGTTGGACTTCACGCAAGACCGGCTACATTTTTCATTCAGCGTGCCAATGAATTCAAGGCTTCGATCTGGATCGAAAAGGAAGAGCGCCGTGTAAACGCAAAGAGCCTGCTGGGCATTCTGTCCCTGGGTATTGTGGGCGGCACTGATATCAAGATCATTGCTGACGGTTCTGACGAACAGATCGCAGTAAATTCTCTGGTTGAGCTGGTAGAGAGTGGATTCAGCGACTAAGCTGCGGCTGACACAAAAATAGACCTCACGGTACAGGTATCGTCCTGCCGTGAGGTTTTTTTGTCAATCTGCGAATTTTCCCGAATCGGGGTTGGGATTGTGGTTCCAATGTAGGGGCGAACATTGTTCGCCCGTGGGTTTGTTTGATTTTTATTCTTGTTTTTGTTGGATTGTTGGAAGAACGTTGGAAACGTCCCACCGGGACGTTTCCAAAATTTCACTTACTGAAACGGCTTTACAAGGCGGGGCGGTCTTGTTCGCCCCGCCTCGAAAAAGCTGTCGCTTTTTCTCACCACCCTCTCCGCGCGCCGAAAGTACGGCGCAGGGTGTTTCGCCGCCTGCGGGCGGCGACCAGGGACGCTGTCCCTGGACTCTGCCAGCATTTTTGAAAAATTGCTGGATCAAAAAACTTCATTGCCAGGCTGCCTTTTTGAAAATGGGAAAGAAACATGTTTTGCTTTAAGGCAACACCGCACAAAGAGCGCTTGACGGCTTTGTACGGTATTGCCTTAACTGCCGCACAGACCGTATCGCACCATATTTTCACAGAAAATGGCGTAGCCGCAGGTGGGGTCGTCCACAAAAACGTGTGTCACAGCCCCTACCAGCATCCCATTCTGGAGGATAGGACTGCCGCTCATGCCCTGAACAATACCGCCGGTGCGTTCCAGCAGTTCCGGATCTGTCACACGGATGGTCATATTTTTCGTGCTGTCCGTGCCGCTGTAGTCGATCTCCTCCAGCACCACGTCATATGCCTTCGGTGTATCACCCAAGGCGGTGCAGAGAATCTGGGCTTCGCCCGTCTGTATCTCCTGCTTGAATGCCATGGGGATGGCTTCTTCTTCGGACGGGTTCTCGTACAGTGTACCGAACACGCCGCAGCGGTTGTTGCACAGCAGCTCACCCATGGGGACTTCGTCTCTGAAGCTGCCCTGGAGCATCCCCGGACTGCCGGAAGTGCCCCGGATAACCTGTGAAATGTTAGCCGCCACTGCATCACCAGAACCAAGGGGCAGAATGTCCCCGGTGTCCGTATCGCAGATGGGATGCCCCAGACCGCCGAAGCTGCCGGTCTCCGGGTCATAAAAGGTAATGGTGCCGATGCCGGCGCTGCTGTCACGCACCCATACCCCGGCTTCATAGCGGTTGTCGTCCACGGCGAATGCCGGACTGAGGGTACAGGTGCAGGTTTCCGCACCCCGGACGTATGTCACAGAGACTGTGTCGCCTTTAGAAGCGGCAATGGCATTTTGCAGGGACGCATTGGAGTCCACCGCCTGTCCATTCACTTTCTGGATGAGGTCGCCGGTCTGAAGCCCTGCCTCCTGTGCCGGACAGCGGTCACCGGAGGTGGTTTCCACACTGTCCATGCCCACTACCATGGCACCCTCCATGCGCAGCTTGATGCCGAATGCCTGACCGCATGGGACGAGCATCGGGCGTTCGATCTCCTGCACTTCCACGTCCTTGATGGGAACAATGCCGAAGAGCTGCAGCGAGGCAGTTTCTGTACCAGGAGCGCTGTCTGTGGCAGCTTGTACCGCCGTGTGATCGGAGGGCGCGGCGGAGATGTGCAGCATGGTGTCAACCTGCAGCGTGCCGTCTGTGGGAATATAATAGCTGTCCGGCAGCTGCCAGGCGTAATAGGCAGCTGCACCATATATCGAAAGAAGTACGGCAGCCCCGGCAGCCGCCGTTCGTCGAATCCATTGTATCATGAAAAATCCCTGCTTTCTTTTGAGATGACCGAATGCGTGAGGATGTGGGGATTTTTGTTATAATGCCTTCCACGAAAGGGGAGGGGAACCGCCAAAAGGCGGTGGAGGGGTAATACACCAAGAAACAAAAATTCACACATGATCCGCATGGGGAACTGCAATTATATTGCGCTGTCTTCCGGGAGTTTATCAGCGTAAAAGCAAGGAAGCCATACCTGCAAAGCAGCGGAAGAAATACTGGTGTGGGTCGGCGAATGCGCCGGAATCCGGCATCATGGGAAAGGAATATGGAACATATGAAACAACGTGAGGAAACAAAAACGGGAATGCAGACCGCCGCACAATATCGCCGCCGCCGTGCTCAGAAGGGCATCTGTATTTTTTTGCGCATTCTGCTCATCCTCACCGGCATTGTCTGCTGCTGGGTGATAGATCTGGGCTGTGCACTGGGCTGGATCCGCAACGCCAGAGCCGGAGAAAGCTGGCCTCTGGAATTTGTGGGCTATGGACAGATGATGATCGCGGCGTCCGTCTTTTTGACCGTGGGTGCAGTGCTTGTCCTGGTGCACCGCCGCCGCTGGATGAACTGGGCAGGCATTGGCGTGGGCACTGTGGGCATTCTCCTCTGTATGATCCCATTGTACCGTGTTTCGTCCTATGCGGCGGACAGCGGATTCTACAGCAAGATCATGGACATGCCTGCGGATGCGCTCTACCGCATGGAAATTCTCCCTACCCTTGTGGTATACGGCAGTCTTGCGGCACTGGCGCTTGTCCAGTTCTTCTCCATAGATGACAAAATGCGGCGGAATCGTCAAAAACACCAGGAATCCAGAAAAGCACCTTCTGTACTGGGGGATTCCCATAAAAAATAGAACAAATATTTCCATATGGTAGGAATTTACTTATATTTTACAAAAATTTCTGTATATTTTCCGTGAAATTTTGTTTTTCGACAGGATTCCGGCTTGCAATTTCCCCATGGAATGTGGTAAAATTGTAAGGTAGAACAAAAAAACAGGAGGTAACAAAATGGACAACAAAAAAATAAAAGTCCTGATTGGAGACGACAGCGCTGAGTACGGCATAGCCTGTGCCAATGAGCTGCGGTCTCTGGGTCTCTACGTCGTGACACGGCGCAGAGACGGAAAGGTAATTCTGGATGCCATCCGGAATGATAAACCCGATGTTGTCGTTATGGATGCGATTCTGCCGAACATGGACGCCATAGAGATCCTTGAGAAATCTCAGACGTTGGAGCAGGCACCGGCATTCATCATCACATCTGCCTATGAAAATGAATTCATTGAACGCCAGGTCATGGAAAAAGGTGCATCATATTTCATGCTGAAGCCCTTTGATATTTCTGTCCTCGGAAACCGGATCATGGGTCTTATGTCTAAGACTATGCTGCCGGCAAAGTGTACGGATCGTGAGGATCTGGAGATCGTTGTCACCGATATGATCCACCAGCTGGGCGTGCCTGCACACATCAAAGGCTATCACTATCTGCGTGCAGCGATCCTGGCATCTATCGAGGATCAGGCACTGCTGGAGAGTGTCACAAAAATGCTCTATCCCACTGTGGCAAAGCAGTTCGACACCACCTCTTCCCGTGTGGAGCGTGCCATCCGTCACGCCATTGAGATCGCATGGGATCGGGGCGATCTGGATACCATCAACTCCTTCTTTGGTTATACCGTGAACAACTGCAAGGGAAAGCCTACCAATTCCGAGTTTATTGCACTGCTGACAGACAAGCTTCGTCTCCAGTACGGCAGAAGCGGCGAACAGCGCCGGGGCTGATCTTTCCGGAAATCGCCGGGGAGAAGTCGCTCTGCGCAGAATAAAAACCGGATCATCTGCATAGAATGAAAAAGAGACAGAGTGAATGAACAGAATGTGTGCCGAGAGATATGCCGCTATGGGATCTGTATACCTTTTACATATTTTTCATGCAGTCTGCGGCTTTATTGTGGTAAAATAGAATTGTGGCAGAACAGAGAAGGATGCCATACGATTATTTTATGCGAAAGGAACTGATTTTATGACTGATGGAAACATGTTTTTTAAAAAGACGGATCTCAGCGAACTGATGTGCAATCCGTTTACCATGATCGGTAAGGAATGGTATCTGCTCACCGCCGGAATACCGGAAGAGTATAACACCATGACAGCGTCCTGGGGTGCCATGGGTGAAATCTGGGGGAAACCATCCTTTCACTGTGTTGTGCGTACAAATCGTCATACATTAGAATATCTGGATCGGAACGAACTGTTCACGGTCACATTTTTTGATCCGGGTTATAAGCCGGCACTGCAATTCTGCGGTTCCCATTCCGGCCGGGACTGTGATAAGGCAAAGGAAACCGGATTACAGCCCGTTCTCCTGGACGGAACGACTACATTTGCGCAGGCACGCCGGGTGTTTATCTGCCGCAAGCTTTATACATCCATGCTGCAGCAGGATGGTTTTGTGAAGCCGGAGACATATGAGAAGTGGTATAGCTCCGACCCGATGCACCGGGAATTTGTGGGCGAAGTGATCGCTTATTATGAGCGTATGCGCTGACCAAGAGAATATACGTAAAAAAGGCTTTCGCCCAACACGGCGGAGGCCTTTTTGAATGCACAATTCTGAGGAAATCTCTCCGGTTCCGAACGCCGCAGGCGGCAATGAAGTTTTTTGATCCAGCAATTTTTCAAAAATGCTGGC
>NZ_CALDMP010000045.1 GCF_937915125.1 uncultured Ruminococcus sp.
AAAAATCTGACGGCGCATCTGACGCACAATCTTTGTGCGGTATTGCCTTGACAAAACAGATGTCACGTGGTATAATAAAATTAACCACAAAAGAGAGTATGTCCATACGGACACACAAAAAACAAAAGCCCCGGAGCTGCAACTCCGGGGCTTTTGCCTTATCCAAAAAGATAAGGTATAGTGGGTTACTTGTCAGACTTATGTCATTTGTCTAACCACTTGCAAATGCAGTAACCAACTACACGTGCCATGACACCGACTACAAAAGAGAATATGTATTCCATACGGTCACCTCCCTCCTTGCGGAAGAAGCCGACAATAAATACATTGGCAACACCGCACAAAGAGCGCCTAGCGGCTTTGCACGTCATATGCTTGCATATTTTCCGTCATATTTCACAAAAATGCTCGTGAATACACAAAGTATTCACTCCGCTTTTTGTTTCATCTGACGGCGCATCTGACGCACAATCTTTGTGCGGTATTGCCCATTGTATCACATAAAGTGGTAATTGTCAATTTTTTCTGTCACAGCACACAGGATAATCGCCTTAGAATCCCTATACTTTACCCCAACTGTATCCGATACAAACAAGCCATACCCTTTATCTCCAGACGCAGATCAGCCTGTCCGGAAAACGGTTTCAGCGAAATGGGATACCCCCGGAAATCATCCATGCAGCGTGCCGGCAGGAGCTCCGCCTTACCCAATTCCTCCTCGCCGGCAAACACCGTTACAACTGCTTTGCCGCATGGTGCAGCTGCCCACAGTTCCGCCTTGGTGTATCCTGCAAATGCCGCATCTGCAAAGGTAAAGGAACCACCCCACTCATTGGTACAGCCATACCAGTCATTTTCCTTCATGGAATACGCCAGCCGGGTCATCATGCCAGCCTTGCCATCATAATTTTTCACACAAACCGGCTGGGACAGGTCTCTGGGCGGAACGCTTTCTCCCGGAATATCCACCTCAGTCTCCAGCCGGATATCCGCTGACGATGCACCTGCAAAGAACCGATATCTTCCCTGCTCCACCATCATTTTTTCCCGTGTCACATCATAGCATTCCAGAGCATACCATGGCACAAAAATCGTCACCGGCACAGCCGTCCCGGCAGGTACCGGCACACGCTGGAAACCACACAGCTGTCGATTCGGACGCTTCATGTGGGATGCAAGTGCACGGAAATACAGCTGCACTACCTCATCGCCGTCCCGCTCCGAGGTATTTTCCACCGTTAAACGGAATAATACACCCTCCGGCTTTACCTCTGCGGTCAGATCACGGTACACAAAAGTGGAATAGGACAGCCCATGGCCAAAGGGGTACAAGGGTTCTACTGTGTCATATAAATAAGTGCGCTCCGCCTCAATGATGTCATATTCCATGATATCGGGCAGATCCTGCGCCGTTTTATACCAGGTAATAGGACAGCGTGCCGCCGGATTATTTTTTCCCAGAAGCGTATCCGCCACTGCATTGCCCAGTTCTGCCCCGGCGTGGGTGGTATACAAAATCGCCGGCAAGAGGGACTGCGCTTCACCCAGGGCATAGGGATAGCTGGAAACCACAGTGAGCACTGTGTTGGGATTTGCCGCCTGTACGGCACGGAGCAGTTTCTTCTGATGTGCCGGCAGTTCCAGATCAGGACGGTCATAGCACTCCCGTGCCACCTGCATGGGATGGTTGCCCAGGCAGAGAATCACCACATCTGCTTCCTTCGCTAATGCAGCTGCACGTGCTGCGCCATCCTCTGCTATCACGATCCGGAACAGCCGGTCTGCCGCCGGACGTCCGGATTTCACTGCTCCCAGCGTACCATCTGCCCGAACAGCCACATCCATGGGGATATCGTGCCAGCTGCGGAACCGTACCCCATCGCCGTAGGGTTCCGGGCGCAGCCATTCCCTGATGAACCACTCATAGGGCGTTTCACTTGTGGCACGATAAGCGCCGTCCTCAATGACATAGCGGTCATTGCAGCAGGCACGCAGATTCACGCTGCCGAAATCCCAGTCGTGATACCGGAAGCGTTCCCGTTCTCCCAGCTGTTCCCCATCGGCACAGATGGTGCCGTCCTCTGCCACAGAGAGGAACTTTCCGTTCTGTACCGACTGCACACCGACAATATCATAGCCATCATCGAAGAGCACCTGTTCTGCACCCAGGCGTTCCCGAAGCGCATCCACAATATGCACTGCATAGGATGCCGTACCCGTGTACCAATCCCGATAATTCTCCGCACCCAGAGGGCCAATAACAGCGACTTTTGCGCCCGATTTCAGATGCAAGGGCAGAATACCATCGTTGTGCAGCAGGCACATCTGCTCCTTGGCGGCACACTGGTTCACTGCACGGTGAATGATGGTATCCGTTTCCGCCGGTTCGGTGTTATAGGGGCATTTGTCGCCATCGAATTCTCCCAGCCGGAACCGACCCAGCATGGAATCCCCCACAGCACGGTCAATATCCGCTTCGGTGATTAGCCCACGATCCAGTGCATCTCTGGCAGCAGCGGCAACCATTTCCGTATCGTCAGTCATAACGTCATTGCCGTTTTTGAGACAGGCTGCCAGGGCTTCGGCATGGGTGGTATGAGAACGGTGCGCCAGGACATTCTGGGAAAAATCCGCACCATCTGTCACCACGAATCCCAGCTTCCACTGGTCTTTCACCACATTTTTCAGATCCGGGTTCATACATGCAGGAACACCGTTCAATTCATTATAGGCGGTCATCATAGAACCAGCACCGCCCCGGACAATAGATGCTTCAAAGGCACGATAATAGTATTCGTGCAAGGTTCGTGGCGTCACATTGGCAGAACAGCGATCCCGCTGTTTTTCATTGTTGTTGGCGCAGAAGTGCTTGAGAGTAGGGATGGTGCGGCGGTACACCAGATCATTGCCAGCCATACCCTGGGTATATGCTGTAGTCATTTCCCCGATGAGGAACGGATCCTCACCATAGCCCTCTTCGGTGCGTCCCCATCTGGGGTCACGTTCCGGGTCAACGGTCGGGCCCCAGAGCATAAGGTGACTCTTGGGGTCTTTCCGGTGGAAATAACGTGCTTCTTCCCCGGCGATCTCTCCCAGCTGTTCCATGAGATTGGGGTCAAAGGTTGACGCCAGACCGATGGGCTGGGGAAACACAGTGGAATATTCCCCCGGTTCTCTGGAAACATAGCCTCGTGCCACCTCTGTGCCGATGTACCACTCTCCCACACCCAGCCGTTCCACCGGCATCTGATGGGTGGAAAGCAAGTAGATTTTTTCTTCCATGGTCAGCCGGGACAGCAGATCCCGGACACGCGCTTCCATGGAGAGCGATGTATTCTGAAATGGATAAGTCATTGTATTCTCCTTATTCTATTTTTGTTTCAGAGCGTATCGTGAAGTTCACTACGTTTTTCCCGTTTCCTCGTCCGCAGTTCCCGAAAAAAATCCCGGAGCACCTGTGCGCATTCCTCCTGCATCAGTCCCTCCAGCACTTCCGGCTTCCAGTTATAGGGCAAAGCGAACATTTCCTGCACAGAGCGCACGGCACCACCCTTTGGGTCACGTGTACCGAACACAACCTGATCCAGCCGGGCATGTAATATGGCACCAGCGCACATAGGGCACGGTTCCAGCGTGACATAAAGTGCACTGTCCACCAGCCGCCATCCTCCAAGGGTACGGCTTGCCTCCTGAATTGCCAGAATTTCCGCATGTGCCAACGGCGAACGGTCTGTCTCACGCCGGTTGTATCCCTCTCCCACAATGCGTCCCGTGGGCTTGTGTACAACAACAGCGCCCACAGGCACCTCGCCCATGGACGCTGCCAGAGCTGCAAGCTCCAGTGCACGCTCCATATATCGTTGTTCCGGTACAAACTCTGTCACTTAGAGCACCACCTCGACTAACATCAGAATAGCACACAGACAAAAGATTATGGTCAGCGGACCAAAATGCAGCAGTGTCTGGAGCCGTTCCCGAAATGTAAGAAAGTGCTTCTGGGGCAGGAGTGCCGGGCTCTTCTCAGTGGGACGAATGACAGTAACACAGAGAATCAAACCTGTCAGAAGTACAGCCGCCATCAGAAGTGGACGGTATGAATACAGGCTCCCATCCGGCGAAATTTCCAGGTAAAAAAACGAAAACAATAGTATGTGACACACCAATTGATCCACGATCCCTGCCAGAAGTGAACCGCTTCGCAGTACAGCAATTCCGGTCACAATGGACATAGAAAGTTCCATGAGTATTGTCACATGACTGTGTGCAGCACAGACTGCCAGCATTGCCGTCAGGAATATGGCATACCAGTCACCGAACTGCCGCAGCACGTGGAGTATTTCCCCATGAAACATAACTTCTTTCAGAATGCTCACCATAAGCAGTTCAAATATCAGATAAATTGCCTGATATACCGGCCGCATATAAGAAACCGTATAGTATGCGTCCCCCAGCGTGCTGAAGCTCAGCAAATTTGACGACGAGAACAGAAGCCAGATATTCACCACAGCAAACACAATAAATTCTATTGCCAGAGATGCCGGGATCTCCCGTGGTTCCTCCGGTCTCAGGCGATATGCCACCCGGCGCGGCATCCGGAAGGAAAAGTGGAACACCAATATGGGCACCAGATATTTCAGCAGGGTTTTCAGCATGAGAATGATCAGCACCGCTGTCTGATTGCCATACACCGTACCATCACTGTAGCAATAGCCCACATCCAGCCCCATAAGCTGTGCCACACCCATCAGAACCGCTGTCAGCATATTTTCAATCAGCAAATAGTAAAGCATTGCCATGCCCAGCACCACATTGATGCGAAGCATGGTATTCCGTTCTTCCACTGCCGGGTCGATGTCGTGATAGCCTTTTCCTTCCACATAGACCACTTCTTTTTCCCGCTTTCGACAGTGGAATGCATATTCATTTGTCTCATCATTCCGCCAGGCACGGAACAATGTATTATATTCCTCGGATACCGTACTGTAGTTGGAATCTGCGACCACATCTACTGTATCCGACTTTTGGGTCTGTATATTCTTTCCGTCTGTTTTTTTCATTGCATCACGCTCCCCCAAGCGTCATCCATGTTTTCAATAAACTCTGTCCTTCCTTTTCCATGCGGCGTCCGCATCACCGGATTCCTCTTCCGGTCTCTCATTTTTTCATTGATCATGCTGTACAAGAATGGTGCAACACTTTTTTCTATTATAACACATGCCAATTCTCGGTGGTTTATTGAAGTAAAAATAATATCATCTGACTTTTTTAAACTTCCATTTTGCATGTATATATAAGATAAATGATTATATTTATCTTAGTTTAAGCCGATTTGTAACGTAAGGCAATACCGCACAAAGATTGTGCGTCAGATGCGCCGTCAGATTTTTCGTC
>NZ_CALDMP010000046.1 GCF_937915125.1 uncultured Ruminococcus sp.
GACAGATTCCCTTGCGGAAAAACGCAGGAATACTCGATGTATTTCAAGTTTTTCCGCAAGAGAAGATGGCGTAAAGATGCGCCGCAGATGACAGATGAGCGAGTTTTTAGAGGTGGCAAATATTACTTTTCTTCAGAATTCTGTGCCGGCTGCACCTGTGTCTCCAGCCAGCGCAGCAAGGCGTGAAAGCCTTCTTCATCCATGGGGTACTTGTGTTCCTCCTCGATCTCCGCCAGTTCCGAACAAAGACGGCTATGCCAGATCTGGACTGTCATCTCATCCCCGGGGGTGATCTTATAGCTCAATGTGCCATAGCTCCCGGTGAAGTCGTTGCCAAACTGAAAATAGGAAAACTGAGGGATATCAAAAATTTCTGATGTGGGATTGATTCGCATGATCACCTGCTCCTTTTCATTTACCGACAGCCTGTAAGATTGGGATCACCTGCTCCAGATCCGCCGCAACCCCCAGCAGCAGCGGCTGGAAGCAATCCTCCGGCACTGTGAGATCTGGTACCATAATGGGGCTGCAACCGGCGGCAAAAGCAGCCGCAATACCGTTGGGAGAATCTTCCACAGCGGCACATTCCTCCGCAGGCAGTCCCAGCGCCCGGGCTGCCGTGAGATAAATATCCGGGTCGGGTTTGCCACGCTCTACCTGATCACCGCCAACTATGACGGAAAAGATGCCCGAAAGTCCTGCCATAGCAAGGCGTTCTTCTGCAAGCTCCTTAGAAGTCGCCGTGGCAACTGCCACCTGGATGCCATTCTTTTCGCAGTATTGCACCAGCTTCGCCACACCTGGCTTTTGAACAATGCCATGCTCCGCAATATACTGGGACACCAGTTCCCGGCGGCGGTTACGTACTGCCAGATAGTCAAATTCTTCACCCAGCATTCGTTTCAGATACGATTCCGCATAGCGCTGGCAGCAGCTGCGCACAGCAAGGGCGTACTCTGGTTTTAACGTATAACCGAACTCTGCGGCACTCTTCTGCCAGCAGGAAAAATAAATTCGTTCCGTGTCCAGCAGTACCCCGTCCATATCAAAGATCAAGCCGCGGATCATATTCAAAGCCCTCTGGCACGCAGCAGATACTGCCGCAGTGCAGCCAGATCAAAGCCGTTGACCACTGCGTCTCCTGTCATGTCCGCACGCTGGTATGCCTCATAGGAAAGGGTATCCTGTCCCAACAGATAATGGCAAAGCTGTACCGCATCTGCCAGATTGATGGATTCGTCTAGAGTGACATCTCCTTTCAGTAAAGCCGGCTCCTGCGTGTCCACGGTTGTCTCTGTCTCAGTACTTTCTGTGGATATTTCTGTTGTAAGCTCTGTGATTTCCTCTGTCGTATTCGTTTCTGACGTCATAGTGGTTTCAATTGCGCTTGTGGTTTCAGTCACGGCTTCTGTTGTACTTGTCGTTTCGGTAACGATTTCCGTTGTACTTGTCGTTTCCGTCACGGTTTCGGTAGGCTGTTCCTCCGTTGTAGTTGTTGTGGTGATTGGTTCGGTACCGTTCAGATATGCCATGATCTGCTCCGACCAGTACTGTCCCATGCAGGCATAGCCATCCTCGTTAGGATGCACGCCGTCGTGCAGACCGTTTTTCATATCCACAACGCTGTTGATATCTGCAAAACGGATATTCATGCCCTCCGACTGCTTCTTCTCCACCAGAGATTTTACGGTAGCATTGTATTCGTCCACGCAGCGTTCTACTGTCGCAATATAAGTTGCCGGATCTTCAGTATAGCTGGGAATACTATATATCCACTGATAATTGCCCAGCCAGTCATTGCGCACTTCCACGTCAATTTCGGGGATAGATGCCAGGAACAGCACATCCCCCGCATCCAGGTACAAGGCGATCTTATCCACCAGTTCCTCCAGCCGTTCCGGTGCACCCTCGCCCTTGGCATCCAGCAGATCGTTGGTGCCAATTTGCAGCAGGATCATATCCGGATCATAGACCTCCAGCATATTGCCTGTAGTTCCGTCAGAGCCACTGTACGTCTGGTCAAAAACTGTTTCCATAATACCGGAACGCCCACTCATTGCCTGAATGGCATAGCCGCTGTAGCCTGCATGTGCCGGGTCATAGGTAATGGTCGTTCCGTTGTAATCATAAGTGGCAGTCTCTGACCAGCTGTTATTTGGGCCGACCATATCAAAATTGGTAAATCCCTGCTGCTGTAAATTATAGCAGAGATATTTCCGATAGCCGTTGTCGTTGTTGATATAGCCATGTGTGATGGAATCTCCCATTGCCAGAATACGCACCGGCTCAGTGTCTGCCGCGGAAGACATGACAGAAGATATTCCCACACCGGAAAGCGTCACAATAGCACACAGTGCAGTGCATGCAGAGAGAATACGTCGTTTCATTTAAAATACCTCATTTCTTTAGGCAATACCGCACAAAGATTGTGCGTCAGATGCGCCGTCAGATTTTTCGTCAGATGAAACAAAAAGCGCAGTGAATACTTTGTGTATTCACGAGCATTTTTGTGAAATATGACGGAAAATATGCAAGCATATGACGTGCAAAGCCGCCAGGCGCTCTTTGTGCGGTGTTGCCTTATTTTCCTTCAAGAGAACGGATGGTCTCCACAAGTGCTGTGGCAAGAACGGTGCCGCCCTCATCGTTGGGGTGCTGACCATAAACAGTTTTCGAGGGATCTGACGGGTCAGCCAGCAGGGATGCCGCATCAAAATAAGTCGCACCACAGTCGTAGGCGAGATTTTCCACTGTTGCGTTATACTCTGTGCGGATGGTATCCAGTTCCGGGGTAAGATCAAAGGGCGGCGAATTCCAGACAATGGTCTCCACGCCAGCTCTGGTGCAGGTATCTGCAATGATACGGACAGCTTCCTGGAGCTCTCCGGCAGTGGCATGTCCTGTTCCGCCGTAAGGTCCGCTGATGATATCATTGGTGCCGAACGCCACGGTGATCAGATCTGCTCCGGCAACTGCACGCTGCAGCCAGTCACCGCCCTGGGCACAATCTGTTGCACGGGCATAGCCAAGCCCCAGATTCCAGAGGCTGTAGTCCTCTGTACCCAGCTGATCCAGAGTCTGGGCAGCCCAGAACTGGTAGGCATTATCCGAGGTCTGGCAGCCCTGGGTGACAGAATCCCCCAGCGTGACGATACGGGTTTTTACCTCCCGGTCGCAGCCGAACAGCTGGGGCAACGGAATTTCATTGACATAGGTAAAACCCTTGTCATCGCCCTTGTCAGCATAGGTATAGGTCATATTGGACATGCAGATCGCCGGGATATTCGTGCCATTCAGCGTCCATTCCCAGAGCAGATAGTGCCCGTCGGGTATATCCAGCTGCACCGGATCGCTCCAGAAGGTCTCGCCCGATGCCACTTCCTTTGTCTCACTGCCGGAAAATTTGACGGTTACTGTATTTGTGGGTTCCACATTGGCGTCAAATTCCGTGCCGCCGTCTGAAACGCTGGCACTTTCAATCGTATAGCTGCCGCCAGGCATCCCAGCATAGGTCTCGCTGCCGTCGTCCCAGGTGGAGTCCACTGTGTTGGAAAAATAAAAGCAATAGTCAAATTCCCCTGCCGCCTCTACCGGGAGCCATGCACGATAAGTCACATGCTCTGCATTTTTGATGGCAGTATTGCTTCCCGTGGCTACCACTGTATTGGAAACATAGGTATCGAACAGAACCGGCTCCCTGGACACCGAAGAAGCCTCCTCCGAAGTACCGGTGTCAGAAACAGACTCCGTGCTGCTCCCACCGCAGGCAGACAAGCCAGCCGCCATGGTCAGGAAAAGCAACAGCGGCAAAATACGCTTTTGGAAAGATATCATGAAAAACCTCCGATTCAGGTCGAATTGAACCCATCCATTTTGCGAAACAGATTCTCCGATTTTCAGTTTTTATTTTACCATGATACTGGTGAATTTGTCAAGGAGATTCCACAATCTTTTCCTTCACCTTTTCTCCATTCCTTCATGCTGTCCCGTACTTTTTAAAATTCACCATAAACATCACGCTCATGTTAAATTTGATATTATACACAAAAATAAACCAACAGTTGAATATAGGAAGTACAAATTGCTTGAATTCAACTGCAAAACATGCTATAATAGAAAAAACGGCGCAATGATAGATGCTGCTGTACATCAGATATGCAATGTGTCCATCTCAGAAAAGGAAGTGATAAGCCTGTATGGAACAATCTGAATTCGGTCTGAACCTTTCCTACTACCGCAAAAAATGCGGTCTGACCCAGGAACACCTGGCGCAGCTTCTCATGGTAACGCCTCAGGCGGTCTCCAAATGGGAAAAGGGCAGCTATCCCGACGGGGATCTTCTGCCGAAGATCGCTGCCACTTTAGATGTTTCCCTGGATGTATTATTTGGTCTGAAACCAGATGAATCCAATACAGATCTGGCAAAGAATGTCATGGAAGAGATCCAAACGCTCCCCGAAAAAGAACGGGGCGAGCGCGTCATGGAGCTTGGCTATCATATGTTATATGGCTATCATGACAACCTCAGAACAGAGCTTGTACAATTCCCGGAACAGCTGAACAAAGAGACCTATGCCCATCTGCGAACAGACGATGCGCTTGCCATTGCACGGCTCAATCCGGATATGCAGTATTTTTGCTTTTTCCGCATTCCTGAGAAGGGCATTGACAGCTATACGAAGATCACGCCCCGTCTATTAAAGCTGTTTCAGCTTTTGTCAGACGAATCTGCCCTGCGGGTGCTCTTTTTTGCAGAACATCTTCCCCGGAATTTCGTGCTGACCAAAGAGTGTCTCTCAGAACGGCTGCATATTCCTCTGGAAAAGGTCTCGGACATTGTGGACTGTTGCGATAAGCTTGGCATCATGTGGGAACTGACCGCAGATACCGGCAGCACGCCTTTCCCAGTCTATGGCTATGTCCACACCGTTCCTCTTGCAGCGATTCTGACACTTGCCACGACCCTGACCAATTATGTGGTCAACTGCGAGCCGGATATTGATACCTGGCTTCAGGGTCCTTTCCGGAATCCACCGGAACAAAAGTAGTTTCCAAATTATCCATTTTATTTATATTTTTCAGGAGGTCATATCTATGTTTCATCGTCGAGCATTCGCCAGCCTGGTGGCAGGCGTACTCACCGTTTCCTGCATCGCCCAGCTTTCTGCTGTGACAGCCGTTGAAGGCAGCTACAACATGAATGTCACAGTCAATCTCGCCGGAGAGAAAAAGGAAATCAGCCCGTATATCTATGGTGTCAACGAGTATGGCAACGCCAACAATCTCAAGAACATCAGTGTCAACGCAGTTCGGCAGGGCGGCAACCGCTACACCGGATACAACTGGGAGACGAACTATTCCAACGCCGGTGAGGACTGGCTCCAGAGCTCTGACACCAATATCGGTGATATTACAGACGGTCCGGCTTATGCCGCACAGAGACTGTCGGAAAGCTGCCAGAAATACAATGTACCTTATAAAATGACAACGCTCCAGATGGCAGGATATGTTTCTGCCGACAAGAACGGCACTGTTGCTGAGAACGAGGCTGCACCTTCTGCCCGCTGGAACAAGGTGGAATTCCGCAAGAACGGAGAGCTTTCCCTGACACCGGATCTGGAAGACGGCACTGTATACATGGACGAATATGTCAACTATCTGGTACAGACGCTGGGCGATTCTACCACGGGAAATGGTATCCAGGGATACAACCTGGACAATGAGCCGGTACTCTGGAATGATACCCATCCCCTGATCCACGGAGATGAAGTCTCCAACAGTGAGCTGATCTCCAAGTCCATCGAGCTGGCAAGCGTGGTCAAAGATATTGACCCCAATGCTGAAGTATTCGGTCCGGCATTCTGGGGTATGCTGCCCTGTATCCAGGCTGGCAACGGAAACACCTATACCGATCCCGACTGGGCAGCTGTTCAGAATGACTACAGCTGGTACATGGACTATTATCTCAAGCAAATGGCAGATGCAGAACAGGAATACGGCAAGCGACTGCTGGATGTAGTGGATGTACACTATTATGCCCAGGACTGCTCGACAGATGAAGGACGGCTCCAGGCGGCAAGAAGCCTCTACGACCCGGACTATAAGGAAAACAGCTGGCTCCAGCCATATTTCGGCGGATATTTCCCCTTCCTGACACGTTTGCAGGAATCCATTGACAAGTATTATCCCGGCACAAAGCTGGCGCTGACGGAATACAATCTCGCCAACATTGCTGATGAGAAAAACACTGGTAAATCCGTGGTTTCTGCCATTACACAGACAGAGACGCTGGGTGCTTTTGCAGATCAGGGCGTATATCTGGCGACCTATTGGGGCACGCTGCCGGAATGTCCTTATGTTGAGGCTGCATTCAATCTCTACACCAACTATGACGGCGAAGGCGCTGCATTCGGCGATACGCTGGTGGAAGCACAGACAGAAGATCTCTCCAAGGCTACGGCTTTTGCAGCGATCGACGGCACGGATGATTCTGAAGTGACACTGGTACTCTCCAACAAGAGCATGACCGACAGCGAACAGGCAACTATTTCGCTGGAAGGTGCTTCTACAGATTATCAGAGCGCTGTTGTCTATGCAATCACACAGGAAAGCAGCGACATTAAGATCATTGACGTTCAGAATGACATTTCCGGCAACCAGGTCACAGTGGAACTGCCGCCTCTTTCCGTGGCACAGATCGTGATCTCCAACGAAAAGACAGACAAAACCATCACCGAAGAGCCGAACATCCGCACGGAAGAAGTGATCTATCAGTACAGCGATCTGGAAATTTCAGAAAATGGTTTCCCCATGATTCCTCTGGGCGACAAGGAGCATCTGAAAGAGATCGTTATCAATACTACAGTTACTTCCAACGCCGGCTCTACTTGGTGCAGCGGCGGCGGTGCATTCTGTTTCAATAAGGTCGTACAGGAAGGTTCCAGCAGTGAAGTCTGGGGCAACAAATCCTTCGGCTATAGTCTCGGCAACGGGGATACCATCGTTCCCTTTGATGATCAGTTCACCATTGTGGAAAATGAAAAGAGCGTGACCATCACCGGCAGCTGCAACGATACCTATTCTGAATTGCAGAACTGGTGGGTTTCTTCAGAAAATGACCCGAAGGCAGGCTCGGATATTACCGTTACATTTAACACCATCAAACTCGTCTATGAGTATGACAATGACACACCGGAAACCACTACCACTACGCCGGCTGTTACCACTACTACAGAAGAGACAGAGACCACCACAACGGAGGCAATCACTTCTGAGGAAAACACAGACACTACATCTTCTGTAGAACCCAGCACGGAGACCAGTCAGACTTCCACAGAAGCTACCACAAGTGTTTCAAGCTCTTTGCCGAGTTCCGCTATTCTGTACGGCGATGTGACGCTGGACGGCAGAGTGGATATCACAGATGCAGTGCTTCTGAACAAGGCTGCTGCCGGACAGGTTACATTCAATGAACAGGCACAGGTAAATGCCGACTGCGATGGAAACGGCGAACTGAGCAACAACGATGCACTTGTCCTGCTGAAATTCCTGGTGCACCTGGTGCAGAGTCTCCCGTCGGCAGAATAATCCTCTGACAATTTCACACATTTCTTCATAAACGCAGAAAAACCATCCCAATCGGGGTGGTTTTTCCGTTTATGGGCAATACCGCACAAAGATTGTGCGTCAGATGCGCCGTCAGATTTTTCGTCAGATGAAACAAAAAGCGCAGTGAATACTTTGTGTATTCACGAGCATTTTTGTGAAATATGACGGAAAATATGCAAGCATATGACGTGCAAAGCCGCTAGGCGCTCTTTGTGCGGTGTTGCCTATGGTATTCATTTTATGATAACAGAGACATCTGTCCTGTTCCCGGCAGATCTTTCGCCATACCGCCGGTGGCAGGGATGGTTTTCACACGGTATTTTTTCAGCAGTTCCGCATCCTCTGCGCTGAGAATACGTGCTTCGCACACCTGATGCTTTGCCTTGAGCGTCATGATCTGGACGCCCTGGGTATCACGGGTAGTCTTGACAGCTACCAGCGATGCGTCAAACTGTACCGCCCGGTTTCCGTCGGTACGCATGAAGATCGCACAGGGTTCTTCGCCTGCCGGAATTTGCAGTACCTGCACCAGAGGTGACTTGGCGCTGTATGCCTTTTGCAGCTTTTTCCGGTTGGTCTTTGTGGCATATGCCGACAAGGGCACACGTGCCGCCTTGCCGTTTGCAAAGACAAAGAGGAAATCGCCGCTGTAGTCCGTTGTAGCAACCATCTGCACCACGAATTCACCCTCGGCAAATCCCAGCTTCGCCGGCACATAATCACCCAGCACGCTGGCCTTGGATTCGCTGAATTCGCTGGCACGTGTCTTGTATACCTGCTGCTGACTGGTGAAGAAAAGCAGCTCGATCCGGTTTGTGGTTTCCAGGTGACAGATCATGCGGTCATCCTCTTTCAGCTTCTGCTCACTGCTCATGCGCAGGGATGCCGGCGTGATCTTTTTAAAGTAACCGCTCTCCGACAGGAACAGGTTTACCGGGAAGTCTGGTACATCCTCTTCCACATCTTCCTCCTGTACATCGGAAGCATAATAGAACAGGGTCTTCCGGGGCTGACCATATTTCTTCGCTGTTTCTTTCAGTTCCGAAATAATGATTTTTTTCATTTTCTTCGGATCTTTCAGGATCTCCTCCAGCTCTGTGATATCCGCTTTCAGCTGGTCAGTCTCCTGGGTGCGTTTCAGGATATATTCCCGGTTCAGATGGCGCAGCTTGATCTCCGCCACGTACTCCGCCTGAATCTCGTCAATGCCGAAGCCGATCATCAGGTTCGGTACCACGTCTGCTTCTTCCTCGGTCTCCCGGACAATGCGGATTGCCTTGTCAATATCCAGCAGGATCTTCTCCAGACCCAGTAGCAAATGCAGCTTTTCCTTTTTCTTATTCAGGTCGAACAGCAAGCGGCGGCGGACGCATTCCAGTCGGAACGCTGTCCATTCCTCCAGGATTTCCCGGACGCCCATGACCTTTGGCGAACCGCCTACCAGAATATTGAAGTTGCAGGAATAGCTGTCCTGAAGAGGCGTCATGCGGAACAGCTTCTGCATCACCTTTTCCGGATCACTGCCCCGCTTCAGATCAATGGCGATCTTCAGACCGTCAATGTCCGTTTCATCCCGGACGTAAGAGACCTCACGCAGCTTTCCCTGCTTGGCGCAGTCCACGATCTTGTCGATGATGGCTTCAATAGTGGTGCTGTAGGGTATCTCCGTCACTTCCAGACAGTTGTCCTGCTTGTTATATGTCCATTTCGACCGCACCCGGACACTGCCGCGTCCGGTGTCGTAGATCTTCTGCAGCTCGTCCTCATCATAATACAGGAAACCGCCGCCGGGAAAGTCCGGACCCTTTAAAGTGGAGAGAATATCGTGATTCGGATTTTTGATCACGGCAATGGCTGTCTCGCACACCTCCGCCAGATTAAAGGGACAAACGCTGCTCGCCATGGAGACGGCAATACCCACGTTGGCATTGACTAGAACCGTGGGGAACGTGGTAGGAAACAAAGTGGGTTCCTGCATAGTATTGTCATAGTTGGGCACAAAATCCACAGTGTCCTTGTCGATATCCCGGAACAGCTCGTTGCAGATGGGCTCCAACTTTACTTCCGTATAACGGGATGCCGCATATGCCATGTCCCGGGAATACGCCTTACCAAAGTTTCCTTTGGACTGCACGTAGGGGTGCAGCAATGCCTCGTTACCTCGTGCCAGACGCACCATGGTCTCATAAATTGCACTGTCACCGTGGGGATTCAGACGCATGGTCTGTCCCACCACATTGGCGGACTTTGTGAGACCACCGGTGAGCAGATTCATTTTGTACATGGTGTACAGCAGCTTCCGGTGAGACGGCTTGAACCCGTCGATCTCCGGCAGGGCACGGGAAATGATGACGCTCATGGCATAGGGCATGTAGTTTTTTTCCAGTGTTTCCGTAATTTTTTCTTCTTCTACAATTCCGGCACCTGCAATATAGGCGTTTGGAATCGCAGGCTTTTTCGGTTTTTCCGGCTGTTTTTTTCTTGCCATTGTTTATCCTTTCGTCACGTTAAGAAATATCTGCCAGTTCCAGATAATCGCTGCCGAACTCCGCAATGAAATCCTTTCTGCCCTGGAGATTATCTCCCAGCAGCATGTCAAACATAGCAGCTGTCTCCTCCACACCGGCAGCAGTCACCTGGATCAGGCGGCGTGTTTCCGGGTTCATGGTCGTCAGCGCCATCATATCCGCTTCGTTCTCACCAAGACCTTTCGACCGCTGGAGCGTGTACTTCTCCCCTTCGATCTGTGCCAGGATATCTGTCTTTTCCTTTTCTGTATAGGCGAAATATGTCCGTTTCTTGGTAGTGATCTCAAACAGCGGTGATTCCGCAATATAGACATAGCCTTTTTCAATAAGAGTCGGTGTCAGGCGGTACAGCATCGTCAGAATCAGGGTGCGGATCTGGAATCCGTCTACGTCCGCATCGGTACAGATCACGATCTTGTTCCAGCGCAATCCGTCCAGATTAAAAGTAGCAATGTCTTTGTTTGCCTTGGTATTGACCTCTACGCCGCAGCCCAGGAGCTTCATGATATCGGTAATAATGTCGTTTTTGAAGATCTTATTATAATCCGCTTTCAGGCAGTTCAGAATTTTACCACGTACCGGAATGACTGCCTGGAACTCCGCATCCCGTGCCATTTTAACGGAACCCAGCGCAGAGTCACCCTCCACGATATACAGCTCCCGACGGGACAGATCCTTGCTGCGGCAATCCACGAATTTCGGGATCATATTGGTGACATCAATGGTGCCGGCAAGCTTCTTTTTCAGATTCAGACGTGTTTTTTCCGCATTTTCCCTGCTGCGCTTGTTAATAAGCACCTGGGCTGCGATCTTCTCCGCTTCGTCGGGATTCTCAATAAAGTAGATTTCCAGCTGATGCTTGAGGAAATCCGTCATGGCTTCGTAAATAAACTTATTGGTAATCGCCTTTTTGGTCTGGTTCTCATAGCTGGTCTGAGTGGAAAAACTGGAGGATACCAGAATCAGACTTGCCTCCACGTCCTCAAATTTCAGCTTGGATTCATTTTTCAGATACTTGTTATTTTGCCGCAGATAAGTATCGATCTGGGAGACAAACGCCTGCTTTACCGCCTTTTCCGGAGAGCCCCCGTGCTCCAGCCAGCTGGAATTGTGGTAATACTCGATTTTCTGAATCTGGTTGGAAAAGGTCAGTGCCACACCCAACTTGACTTTATAATCCGGCTTGTCCTCCCGGTCACGTCCCTCACGCTGACAGCTCCAGTTCTGGATGGAAGTCAGGGTGTTCTCCCCGGCGATCTCCTGCACATAGTCGGCAATGCCGTTCTCGTAGAGATACTGCCGTTCGGTAAATGTGCCGTCCGCTTCTTCCTTGCGGTAAATAAACAGCAGGTTGGGATTCACAACCGCCTGCCGCCGCAGGGTGTCGCAGTAATATTCATCGGGGATTTCGATCTCCGTAAACACATCCAGATCCGGCAACCAGCGTGTACGGGTACCGGTCTGTTTCTTTTTTGTGGGATTTTTCTCAAGACCGCCTACATTTTCGCCCTTTTCAAAGTGCAGATTATATTGATAGCCGTCACGGATGATCTCCACATCCATATAGGCAGAGGCAAACTGGGTAGCACAAAGTCCCAGACCGTTCAGTCCCAGAGAATAGGCATAGTTGTCATCCCCGGCATCATACTTGCCGCCGGCATACAGCTCGCAATAAACCAATTCCCAGTTATAGCGATTTTCATTTTTGTTGAAATCCACCGGACAGCCACGCCCGAAATCCTCGACCTCCACAGAATGATCCCGATAGCGGGTCACAATGATTTTACTGCCATATCCGGCGCGTGCTTCGTCAATGGAGTTGGAAATCACCTCAAAAATAGAGTGGGCACAGCCATCCGGGCCGTCAGAGCCAAAAATAACACCCGGTCGTTTCCGCACCTTATCCGGGCCTTTGAGCATGGTAATACTTTCGTTGTCATAGGTTGGTTTTTTTGCCATGTTTTCGTCCTTTCCCATGGAATGCGCCTCTGTGCGGCATTCCGTCATTGCACAAACAAAAATATTATACCATCTCGGGCTGGAAAAATCAAGTGCCGGAGAAAAAGTTTGCTGGAAAAAGCAAGTGATATTCGTTTTCCTGCATGAGACGGTGCTTATGGTTTCAATATCAGATTTTATTTTTTAAGTAAGATCAACAAAATGCAGCATCAATCATCAAAAAAACATTTGAAAATTAACTTGACAAAAGTGGTCGGTTGTGCTATAATAAATAAGTCGGTTGACAACTGTGACTACCATGCGGGTGTAGTTCAATGGTAGAATTCCAGCCTTCCAAGCTGGTTACGTGGGTTCGATTCCCATCACCCGCTCCAACATGCGCCTTTAACTCAGCTGGATAGAGTAACTGCCTTCTAAGCAGTAAGCCACTGGTTCGAATCCAGTAAGGCGCGCCAAATCGTCCTGCTGAGGGACGCCAATATGGTGGGTATAGCTTAGCCGGTTAAAGCGTCGGATTGTGGTCCCGAAGACCGAGAGTTCGAATCTCTCTATCCACCCCATATTTTTACGCAGAATGAGCACTTTGCAGGAATGCAGAGTGCTCATTTTTTATTCAGACCTCAGAAGTTGCTTCATTTCTTGTTCCAGCTGATGCAAGTGGTTTTGTGCTTCTTCAAGCTGCCGTTCCAATTCAGCAAGATACGCCTGGGTTTTTACAGCATCGTCCAGGATTTCTTGCTGTGACAAAGGAAAAGCAGCGTAGATTCGTGCATTTAGATTTTTCGTTTCTTCAAGCTTTTCATGATACATCCGGATATTATCCAGTATTAATTCCCGGGTACATTCCTTTTGTTCCATCGGAATGAGCTCCAGCGCTTCGATTTCCTGTTCAATGTGCCAGAGTTCCTCGGCTTGATTTCGGTTGCAGGCTTTCGACACTTTATCCAGCAGTTCCCGTTTCGTTTCATCATAATCTGCGTTGAGGTATGGGTGCAAAATCAACAATACAGTTCGGACTGTTTCTTTCATTTCTTCATCCTGTTCAGGTGTTGTATCTGGATTATTCTGGTACAGCCTGGCATTAAACAGCCGGGTCTTATATTCGTTGATCTGGTTTTGCGCTGCTTGAAAATCCGACTCTTGTTGTACTCCTTTTGTCATTGCGTCCAGACAGATCGGCTCTTTGTTTTGTTGTTTTTCCTGGATACAGGCGATGAGCCGCTTTGTGTATGCTTCCTGACTGCGAAGCTGTAACAATTCCAATTCTTCCTGCCCATATGCATCAGCATATTTCATCAGATATTGGGGCACTATGTGATAATACAGCCAGATGGTTTCGGTGAGTGCATCTGCCATTTTCTCACGCAGTGCATACATTTCTTCCTCCAGCTGTTCATCCGTCTTTTCCTGGGGATAGAACAACGGCATAAAATCGGGCATCTCAAAAAAATCCATCTTTTCTCCTATCTGAAACGGATCGCATCATTCCCATGTAAACTTTGTCAGATTCCCTTCCGTAGATAAATCGGGATATCCCCACTGCCGCAACACTTCATAAGCAGCAATGGCGACAGAATTGGAGAGATTCAGACTGCGCAAGGTATTCCGCATAGGGATACGCACGCAAGTTTCCGGGTTGTCATGCAGTAAAGCTTCATCCAGTCCACGGTCTTCCCTGCCGAACACCAAATAAATCGGTTTATCCGCAGGATATACCACGTCACTGTGCACATGTCTCCCCTTTGTTGTAAAATAATAGAAGAACCCATCCGGATTCTTCGCAAAAAAATCATCCAGATCGGAGTAATACGTCAGATCCAGCTTGTCCCAATAGTCCAGCCCGGCACGCTTCAGATGCTTGTCTGTGACAGTGAAGCCCATAGGCTCCACCAGATGGAGACGTGCTCCGGTGACGGCGCAGGTGCGGGAAATATTTCCGGTATTCTGCGGAATCTGAGGCTCCACAAGTACAATATTCATCTGTGATTTTTGCATAAAAAGATCCTTTCTTTTCCAGATTTGGTGCAGATACACAAGGATAATCTGCCCGCTTTTTTGCCATACTAAGAGAGCAGCAGAATTCCGCAAACGGAATGCGGATGGTGCGGAAAGGAGGCAGATTTCCATGACGTTCAAGTCTATCGTACGTGGTGTAACAGTTGGTGCGACCGTTGGTACCGTTTGCTATATGATGTCCAAAGCATCTTCCAGACAGAAACATGATATCAAGAAAAATGCCGGAAAGGCAGTGAAGGCAGCCGGCTGCGTTCTGGATGATATCACATCCCTCATGTGGTAAGGTTCATTTCTTTTGATTTCCAAAAGTCACGTGATTTCAGCATTGTCTGAAACTGCGTGACTTTTTCTGATATTGCCGGATTTGTATTGCGTATCTGTTTTGATTATTTTATCCATAGTATAGCATATCAGGACGATTCTGTCAAATTGAAACGATAAGCATTCCCCCATCAGACATAGGGGGCAAAGAAAGTCGCATTTTGTCATAATCTTCTGTATTTTTTACGATATATTTCAAACTATTTGGGCAATATTCCTTGACATCTCTTGCTCTGAAATGTATAATGATGATAGATACTTGAGCGTGTTCCCGTAAAAACAGAACGCATGTATTCTCGGCAGATACATGAGAAAGGTGGAGTTGCTATGAAAAAAATACAATGCTGTATACTCGCTGCTGTGCTGGCAGTGACAAGCATTCCCATATCCAGTATTGCCTTTGCAGCAGAAGCACAAGAAAGTCTGATTGGTGACATTACCCTTGATGGTACAGTCAATGGAAAAGATGCTGCCGCTTTACAGAAATATCTGCTGGGCAATCCGTCGTTGACGGCTGCCGCTTGGAAAAATGCAGATTTAGATGAAAACGGTGTTGTCAATGGATTTGATCTGGCACTCCTCCGGCAGAAGCTTGCAGAGCGGATTCGTTCGGATTATGGAGGTCTTGTCATCAATGAGGCGTGTACCTCGAATCAAGGCTCCTATCAGGATGCATCCGGAAATACACCAGATTGGATCGAGATCTATAATGCTTCTGATCACGCGATTGATCTGTCTGGCTGTGGATTATCAGATGGGAAAAAGAATCTGTTCAAGTTCAGATTTCCGGAAGGAACAGTGCTGTCCCCCGGCGAATATGGAATGGTGCTGTGTGATGATACCAATGTCACTGTGGGAGAGTTTCACGCTGCCTTTAAGCTGAGTGCAACCGGTGAAACCATCCGGCTGTCCAGTCCAGACGGTATGCTGATCGACATAATGGTGATCCCGGCACTGGAAGCGGATAGTACCTATGGGCGTTATTCCAACGGATCGGATTCCTTTTCTATTCTGACGCCTACGCCGGGGGCAAGCAATGATACCGGAACAGTGATCGTGAATGTCGCTGAGCCTGTCTTTTCTGCAGAAGGCGGTTTCTATGACGCCGCTTTTGATCTGACCGTCACGAGTAAGGAACAGAATGCGATTTATTATACTACGGACGGCAGCGACCCCACGACATCCGAATCAGCAATGCTGTACACCGGTGCAATTTCTATTTATAATAACACAAGTGAACCGAACATATACAGTGCCATTCGTGATGTTTCCATTTCCACATACTATCCCCCATATCAAAAAGTAGACAAGGGCATCGTGATCCGTGCAGCTGCAAAGGATGCAGACGGCAATTTCAGTTGTGTTGTCACAAACAGCTATTTTGTGGGAAAGACAGCTTCTTATTATAACGATATGAAGGTCGTTTCCCTTGTCACAGACAGCGATAATCTGTTCAGCAGTAAAGACGGCATCTATGTCAACGGGGATGCATATTATGCCTGGAAAGAAAGTGCGGCATATGTGGAATATGAGGACGGTGATACACGGAATCCCACGAATTACAACCAGGACGGCAGAGAATGGGAGCGTCCTGCTTCTATTCAGATTTTCGAAAACGGTTCACCGGCGTATTCCGCAGATATCGGCATACGCATCGCCGGAAACTGGTCACGTGCTTATCCGCAAAAGAGCATCCGGTTCTATGCACGGAGTGAATACGGTGATTCCAAAATGGAGTACGAATTTATTGACGGTCTGACAGATATGGGCGGAAAAGCCATCACTTCTTTTGATAAGATCACCCTGCGGAACGGCGGAACAGACTGTAATAATCTCCATTTCCGGGATGAACTGATCCAGAGTCTGGTATCGGACAGAGCAGTGGATGTCCAGGGCACAGAGCCGTGTATTCTCTTCATTGACGGGGAATTTTGGGGCATGTACAGTTTCAAGGAAAAGCTGGACGGCGATTATTTAGAATCCCATTATGGCATTGATAAAGATGATGTGACGACCATCAAATGCGGCGAGGTAGAAGGCTCAGAATCTGTGGCAAGTGAGTATCGGACTTTCGCCAACTGGGCAATGCGCGCCGATATGACAGTGGAGGCAAATTATCAGAAGGTTTGCGATGTGATCGACATGCAAAGCTTTATGGATTACATTACAATTGAAACCTATATCAATAACTATGACTGGTCCAACGGCGTAGCCGGCTATTTGAACAACTGGCAGATGTGGCGAGCCAATACCGTTGATGCATCCAATCCCTATGCAGATGGGAAATGGCGGTTTATGCTGTACGATACGGAATTTTCTACAGAACTGTTCCAGTCCGCCGGAACCAGCTATGGCTATGATTCCCTGAGTTCCATGTATCGAAAAGAGACCTGGTCGAATTTTTCATTGTTGTTCTACAACCTACTAAACAACAATACATTCCGGGAAGCGTTTTATGCAAATTATCTTGAGATCATGAAGAATAATTTTGAACCGGATGCTGTAAATAATCAGATCACCCAATTTGTCGACAGGCTGAGACCGGCAATTACTGCGACAAATATCCGCTATAGCAACGAATGGATCAATTCGAAATACAACAGCGAATTGGAACTGCTGCGAAACTTCTTCAACAATCGTCCCGATTACGCAAAACTATATCTGGATATGCTGGTGGGAAAGGAAACAGCAGATTTCGGAGAGAATCTTCTGCCCAACGCTTCCAATATGGGACATTATGCAACGAATGGCGGCGCAGCTATCTTTTCAGCTGACGCAGCCCAGAACAGTCTTAGCGTCAATGTCACTGCCCTTGGAGAAAATGCCTGGGATATCCAGGCGCAATTTCCCAACCTGACGCTGGAAAAGGAAAAGGTATATCGTCTGACATTTGAAGCAGCCTGCCCACAATATTCCAAAATGGATCTGGGATTTACCCATCAGGTGGGTTCGGAATACATTGGATTTGGATATGCGGATGTGTATCTGACACCGGAAATGCAGGAGTATTCCCTCAGTATTCCGGTATCAGAGGAGACCAATAACAACTGGAACCTCTTCTTCAATTTTGGCAGTCACGTAGGAAATTACACTGTCCAGAATGTCAGGTTGGTGGAAATTTCTTTTGACAGGTCGTAATTTAATCTTTCTGTCATAAATGAAAAAAAGCTGCTGCAATGTCAGTCAAACTTCAGAAAACAAGTTTTGACTGCTTGCAGCAGCTTTTTTTGTTAGACCAAAACTATTTGCGTTTTTTGCCTTGTAAAACATTCAAGAGCACATAAACAGCGATCAGAAGTACAACAGCACCTACGAGAGTCAAGTACATAGTTCCAGTTTGTACCTTGTTATCAAAGAAATACAGATTGCAGTCGATAGAATCCTTTATGGCTTCTACCACCTCAGATGGAAGCTTCTGATCCCCCATTTCTTCGAAAGTCCCCCGCATGACGTGATTTCGCAGCAAAGATGTGCCATAAGTTCCCGGCAGGAAAGAAACGGTATGCTGGATTGCTTTGCTGAATTGCGAAATGGGCATATACGCACCGCAGATAAAGCCATATCCGGCACTGATAATTGCACCTACAGCAGACATCTGTCCTTGTGAAGACAAGAAGTGGTTGACGATGCTGGACAATGCTGTGCCGAACAAGGACAACAGCAGGACATCCAGCAATAAAAGCAGCACATCGGTGAGCGTCAGAAACCAGCCGACTTTCGCAAGATACAGCAGGCAAATACCAGCGGCAATACAGCAAACCAAAAGTGTGGAAAGAAGTGTCGATATGTAATAACTCAGGGCAAGGGTACTGCTTTTCACCGGTGAAATCGTCAGGTCTCGTCTGGCACCGTTGACCTTATCCTGTACCATGATCATATTGGAGCAGAATGCCACAGTGACACAGCTCACTGCCAACAGCGAGGAAACCAGCTGACCGCCGACGCAGCCGTGAATCAGCTTATCTGTTACAGTTGCCCCAGCCGCTTTCAAGGATTTTTGAAAAGTTTCTTCGTAGACATTGCTTAAAAATGTACCGTATAGCACCAGAAGGATCAAGGGAGTAATGAGCGAAGTAAAAAACATTCCCTTGTCCTTAAAAAACAGCTTGGTATTCCGTTTGATCAGCGCCTTTAATGCAATCATTTCTCAGCACCTCCTGTCAGTTTCTTACCTGTTACTGCCAGAAAGACATCGTCCATTTTTCCCTTCGTGATCTCATAATCCTGAAAAATTTCTGGATGCTGCACAATGAGCTTTGTAGCGGCGGCGGTGTCCGGCACAGCGATCCGGTACGCATCACGTATCTGTTCGCCAGGATACGCCAGGGCTTGCACCTGTTCTTCTGACGCACCATAAAGGGTAATGAAGTCGCCGGTGTACTTGTTTTTCAATTCCAATGGAGTACCTTCGGCAGCGATCCTGCCGCTGTCTAAAATCACAACATAATCCGCATCTGCCGCTTCTTCCATATAGTGGGTGGTAAGGAAAACTGTCAGATGTTTTTCCTGCCGCAGTTGGGCAATGGTATCCCAGAGCAGCTTTCTTGTCTGCGGGTCCAGTCCGGTTGTGGGTTCGTCTAGTATCAGGATCTTCGGATCGTGCAGCAGTGCCCGGGCAATGTCGATCCTGCGCCGCTGACCACCGGAAAGCTTTCCGACAGTACGCCGCAGCAAATCAGAAAAATCCAGCAACGTGGCAAGGGTCTCCAATCGGGCTTGAAACGCCTTTCCGGTGATACCGTATAGTGCCGCACGGCTTTCCAGGTTGTCCTGTACAGTCAGAGCTTTATCCAGAAGAGAATTCTGGAATACAACACCCAGGCTGCGCTTGATCGTTTCCGTGTCTTTGTCCAGATCAGCACCGTCGATCTGAACTGTTCCAGCATCTTTTGCAAGCTGTCCGCACATAATGGAGATCGTGGTGCTTTTTCCGGCACCATTAATACCCAGAAAAGCGAACAGTTCTCCTTCTCTGACTTGAAAGCTCAGATCCTGTACAGCTTTCACCTGACCAAAACTTTTGGACAAGTGGTCGATTCGGATAATATGATTTGTCATAAAGGCTCTCCTTTTTCCATTTGTCTTACAAATTATGACGATTTATCTCATTATACCACAAAAAGATTTACATGTAAAGAGAAAAAATCCCCTAATTGGAAAAAGCTGCTGCACACAACTGATGCAACAGCTTTTTATTCAAGACAACACTATCTGAATCTGGGGCAACACCGCACAAAGAGCGCCTTCCGGCTTTGCACGTCATATGCTTGCATCTTTTCCGTCATATTTCACAAAAATGCTCGTGAATACACAAAGTATTCACTGCGCTTTTTGTTTCATCTGACGAAAAATCTGACGGCGCATCTGACGCACAATCTTTGTGCGGTATTGCCCTGGCTTATATTGTTTTGGAGAAAATTACCTTTCTATAGGTATCAAAGTGCACCCACTTTGCGAAAAAGGCTTTCTGATCTGCTTCGCTTGTTTCAGCATATTCTTTCAGGAATTGCTGGATCTCATCATCGGATTTTGCAAGCACTTCAAAGCCTCTGCCGTTGATGACAGGTACATTTCCATAGGTGTACTCCGCTGTCGGAAGAATTTCTGTGATCTTTTTCTCACGGACTCTGACAGCCACGCCGTCTCTCAGCACGATAATATCAAAACTGTCGGGATACTGATAGCTCTCTCCGGATACAGGAATTTCATCCCCAACGGTGTAAGTGCAATTTACCGGCTGATATTTCAGAACATTCAGGCTGGCGGTGTCATAGTAGAATTCCTCGAAGATGTCTCCTCTCGCTTCCAGCTCGCCCAGCTTGAAAGAAGCCTTATCTCCGGTGTTTCCGGCTTTTTCGCTGACTGTTTCCACAACACCGCAGGCAGATGTCATATTTGTCACACGGTCGATCAGAATCAGTTCGCCCAGAGTCTTGTGCTTCGAAAACAGATCTACTACAATGCCCTCTGTCAACAGGATCTCGCAAACTGCGATCTCGTTTTTATGTAAAGTATCTGTCTGGAGCTGTGCACCGGTGTTGACATCGATGGCATAATTGACCTTGGTCAGAATGCCGGGAATTGTTTTGGTGCCCAGCTTCACCAGATAATCCTTGCCGATCTGCAGTGCATCATCATCCATCCAGAGCAAGGAAACTGTCAACTTCTTATAAACAGCAATTTCGGTATCTTTCGTCAGCACGCAACCACGGGAGACGTCTACTTCCCGATCCAGCGAAATGGTGACTGGCTGTCCCTCGTATGCAGTTTGTACGCTTTTATCCGTCATCAGGATACCTTTGACAACCGCCTTTTCACTGCTGGGCAGTGTGACGATCTCATCGCCCACAGAAATGCTGCCGGATTCGATCTGTCCCTGAAAGCCACGGAATGTATGGTCAGGACGGCAGACTCTCTGTACCGGCATATAGAAGCCCTGTTCGGTATCATCAGAGTGAATGTCCACTGTTTCCAGATATTCCAGAAGCGGAACACCGGTGTACCATGGGATATTCTCCGATTTTACAGTGACATTGTCCCCTTCTGTTGCAGAAAGCGGAATGATCTCTACATTTTCCAGAGACAGTTCGTTTTGCAGTTCTTCGATCTGTGCAAGGATCTCCTGGAATCTTGATTCGCTGTAGCCCACCAGATCCATTTTGTTGACTGCAAATACAAAATAACGGATACCCATGAGCTTGCAGATTCTCGCATGGCGTCTGGTCTGCACCAGAACACCCTGGGATGCGTCAATGAGGATAACTGCCAGGTCTGCAAAGGATGCGCCTACAGCCATATTTCTTGTATATTCCTCATGCCCCGGCGTATCTGCTACTATGAAACTGCGGTGATCGGTAGTGAAATAGCGGTATGCCACGTCAATGGTAATGCCCTGTTCTCGTTCTGCCATCAGTCCGTCCAGCAAAAGAGAATAGTCAATGGCACCGCTGCGGCTGCCTACTTTGCTGTCCAGTTCCAGCGCTTTTTCCTGGTCAGCGTACAGCAGCTTTGCATCATACAGAATATGTCCGATCAATGTGGACTTTCCATCATCCACACTGCCGCAGGTGATAAATTTCAATAAGCCTTTCATTAAAAATATCCCTCCCGTTTTCTGCGTTCCATGCTGCCTGCTGCTTCGTTGTCAATGACTCTGGAAGTACGTTCAGAAGAGACAGAGCTGAGCGTTTCCTCAATGATCTCATCCAGTGTGGATGCCGTTGATTCAATGCCGCCTGTCAGCGGATAGCAACCCAATGTCCGGAACCGTACAGACTTATATTCCGGCTTCTCACCCGGCAAAAGAGGAAATCTGTCATCGTCTACCATAATGATATTGCCGTCACGGTTGACGACCGGGCGTTCTGCTGCAAAGTACAGGGGCACAATGTCGATCTTCTCCCGCTTGATGTACTGCCAGATATCCTTTTCCGTCCAATTGGAGATGGGGAATACACGGATGCTCTCCCCTTTTTTGATCTTGGTATTGTAGAGCTTCCACATTTCCGGACGCTGATTTTTCGGGTCCCAGGCATGTGCTTCATTGCGGAAAGAGAAGATGCGCTCTTTTGCACGGGATTTTTCCTCATCCCGTCTGCCGCCGCCGAATGCTGCGGTAAAACCGTATTTATTCAACGCCTGTTTCAGCGCCTGTGTTTTCATAATATCTGTATATGCAGAGCCGTGATCAAAGGGGTTGATGCCCTGATTAACACCGTCCTGATTGATATATTCGATCATTTCAATGCCCAGCTTTTCGGCAGTTTTATCACGGAACTCGATCATTTCCTTAAATTTCCATGTCGTATTGACGTGCAGAAACGGGAACGGCGGCTTTTCCGGATAGAATGCCTTCATAGCAAGATGCAGCATTACAGAGCTGTCCTTGCCGATGGAATAGAGCATTACTGGTTTTTCACACTCTGCCGCAACCTCACGAATAATATAGATTGCTTCTGCTTCCAGTTCGTCAAGATGTGAGAATTCGCTCATGCGGTTTCCTCCTTAATATTGATTGGACTCCTTCTGATTGACAGGGATCTCGGAGATTTCACCATTGGGGTGTTCTATGATCCACCGCAGAATATCGCCCTCTTTTTCTGTATGTACAAGGCTGCCCATACCGCCCATATCAGCACCCAGATAAAACCGGATAGCATGTACGGGACATTCTTTAATGCAGGAAGTGCAGCCCCAGCAGTCTTTAGGATACTTGATGTATGCCTTTTTATCTGCGCCGATTTTGATTAGTGTTCCGGGACAGACGATATGGCACTTTCCGCATCCAATGCAGGATTTTTTATCAATCATGATGCTCATATGTCTGCCCTCCTTCCACCAGATCTCTCAAGATAATGCGGATCACTCCGTGTTCCATCCGGGAATTGACGTATTTACGCCAGTTTGCGTCGTCCTTTTCCGGATAGTCCAGATTTTCTGCAAAGCTGTGCCAGCGTGTTTCCTGACGCGCTTTCAGATGTGCAATGACGCTGCGGCAAACAGTCAGTCTCTCACGCAGTTCATAAATATACATCAGTTCCTGGAAATCCTCTGCATGCAGGGTCTCAGAAAGCTGTGTGAGCTGCACGATCTTTTCATCGGCAATGGCAAGCTGTTTCCCATTAAAACGATAATTGGTCTTGATGCCGCCTGCATAGGCATCCATGACTGTCTGCATGGCTTCTTCCAGCTGTTCTGTTGTGAAACGGAATTCCGATGCGCCCAGAAATCGTTCTATTTCTGCAATTTGTCTCTCTGTTTTCTCTGCTTCAATTTGAACAGGTGTGTGCTGCTGGATAAATGCCACAGCAGATTCCGCTGCGATCTCACCTTCTGCAAGTGCACCTGTCACATACTTCTGAGGACATCCGCCTGCCACATCACCTGCTGCAAACAATCCTTGAATAGTTGTAGCACGGTTGGTATCGACCCAATAGCCGCTTGCAGTATGTCCTCCTACAATATAGGGTTCTGTACCCTCGATCTCTACATTTTGCTGAGACGGTTTTTTTCCGCTTTCAATCCATTTCAGCGTCTGAGAGGGTGCCATATTCAGATATGCTTTCATGAGGGATGCATCCTGTTCCGGTGTGATTCCCTCTGTCCGCAGATAACACGGTCCCCTGCCCTCCAGGTTTTCGTTGACAGTACCATAGACACGCTCGGAAGTTATAAGACCGTATTTTGTCTCATAGACCTCGCCAAGAGAGTTGATCTGCTTTGCGCCTACACCCTGTGCCAGAGTGCCTGTGGGAGCGATGGTGTCCTTACAGCGCAGGGCAATAAACCGCATCTCAAAGGTTGTCATCTCTGCACCAGCACGAATACCCATGGCATAACCGGCACCGGTATTGAAAGGCGGATACCACATCTTATGGCGGGAAAATCCCGGATTGTTCGGCTTGTACAGACCAGCAGCACCGCCGGTAGCCACGATCACCGCATTGGCTTCGATGACATAGAATGTATCATTTTCAACGCCAATGCCAAAGGCACCTCTGATCCGGTTGTCACTAACTGCAAAATCAATGATATTGACACGGTTCAGAACTGTGACAGTGGGAAGCTGTTCCACAGTATCTGCCAGAATGGGCTTGATATTTTCACCGTTGATTTTTAGGTTACGGTTGCCGCGAGTCACATATTTTCCATTTTCGTCTTTCAGAATAACAAGTCCCAGCTGTTCCAACCGTTCTGTTACTGCATTCAGGCGCTCTGACATGGTCAGCAGCAGATCCTCACGGACGATACCATCTGCATCCTTTTTGGCATAATCTACATAATCCTGGGGCTTTCTGCCCTCTGTGATATACGCATTCAAGGCGTTGACACCAGCTGCCAGACAGCCGCTTCGCTTGATATGTGCTTTTTCACAGATCAGTACCTTTGCATCGGAATGTTCTGCGATAGTCAGTGCTGCATAACAACCTGCTGTACCGCCGCCGATAATCAGAATATCTGTTTGGATTCGCTCTGTTTTCATCTCCTGCTCAGCTCGTTTCTCTCAAATACTTTTCTACAGACTGCACACAGTTTGCACCGTCTGAAACAGCCGTCACCACCTGACGGAGTGTTTTCGTGCGGACATCTCCTCCGGCGAAAATACCTGCTGCTGAAGTGACACCATTTTCTCCGGCAGAAACATATCCGTTTGCATCGAGATCACAGATTCCTTCCAGCAAAGCAGTATTGGGGATGGAACCGATCGCTACGAAAATGCCGTTGACATCTAGTTTTCTGGCTTCACCATTTTGCAAAAGCACAAGTGCTTCCGCTCGTTTTTCGCCTGAGATCTCTACAGGTACTGCATTCAGCACCAACGCAATGTTCGGTGTATTTTTCACAGCTGTCTGCAAAGCCTGGTTTGCACGGAAGGTATCTCTGCGGTGGATCAGGTATACCTTTTCTGCAATTTTGGAAAGATACAATGCATCTTCCAGTGCTGTATCACCGCCGCCTACAACTGCTACCGTTTTGTCCTGATAGAAAGCACCGTCACAGGTTGCGCAATAGGATACTCCAAGCAGCTCGCCACCTGGGATTTCCAGTCTGCGGTAAGATGTTCCGGCAGTGTAGATGATACTTTTGCCCTCTAAGGAGCTGCCGTCTTTGAAGTGTACAGTGAATGCATCCTCATTCCTTTGGATAGCTATAGCTTCGCCCTCAAAAAAAGATGCACCCATTTTTTCAGCATGTTCCCGAAAAGCCTCTCCCAGTTCATATCCGCCGATTCCGGGGAGCCCGGGATAATTGTCCACTTGTTCGGTTGCTGCGATTTGTCCCGAACCCATGTAATCTTTCTCGATGACAACAGCCCGGAGTTGTGCACGGCTGGCATAAATCGCTGCAGTCAGACCAGCAGGACCGCTGCCGATGATCATGATGTCGTACATATATTTACTCCTCAGTAATGATCAGAGTTTCCTTTTCCGCATTGCTGCCCTCAATTTTAAAGGAGTTCAGCACCGGATTTGCCCGATCCATCAGCGACAGAATCATATAGCTTGCCTTGCTGTCATAGGCAAGGCGCTTATCTTCTTCCGATGGACGTGAGGGCGATTCCGGATGGGAATGCCAGTTTCCAAGCGGAACCCAGCCATTGGCACGCATATCCTTGACGGCTGCAAGCTGCTCCTTCGGGTCGAGGGAAAAGTGCTCATTGGAATGGTCGATATTGGTCAGAAGGTACACCTTCTTGATGGCCTTATCTGTACCATCTGATGTTCCTGCAATCAGACCGCAGGCTTCATCGGGCAGTTCTTTCTCTGCATGAGCGAGGATTTTCTCATAATCACCTCAATCCGTAAAACTCACCACTAAAAAACATCAACGCAACCAGAAGTGTAA
>NZ_CALDMP010000047.1 GCF_937915125.1 uncultured Ruminococcus sp.
AAGATGCAAGCATATGACGTGCAAAGCCGTCAGGCGCTCTTTGTGCGGTGTTGCCCTAGTGTCATCCATGACACCCAGGCAAATAAGGATATAAAACAAAATATACAGTGCACATAAAATACCTGTATTCAGGCATTGCAAAAAAAACGGTGATATGGTATAATCAAAGGCAACACCGCACAAAAAAGCTCATTACAATGGAGGCAGTTATGGAACGAGAGCGAATCATACATATACTGGAATATCTCAGTTGCTATACAGACGATGAAAAAAGTGCCACCATCAAGGAAATCCAGACCTATCTGGCGGCACGGACAAATGTGGGCAGCATTTCCGCTCTGAGCATCCGGCGTGATATTGACAGCCTGATCCTCGCCGGGCACCATATTGAGGTTGAGCGGGGAGCGCATAATACTTATTATTACCGGATGCCCAGGCGCAGCTTTACATTTAATGAGATTCGTTTCCTTGTAGATTCGGTCTCCATCAATAAGTTCCTGTCAGCAGAGCAGAAACAGCGCTTGTTCCAGAAATTCGAAGGCTTGTGCTCCCAGGCGGAAGTGCGGAAACTCATCGGGCGTATTACCATCAGCGAGGTGACGCCGCCGTCTCTGGACTTGCTGGAAAATCTGGAACGGATCTATCAGATTCTGGGTGAACACCAGAAGATCAATTTTGCCTATGGAAAATACAACACCAAGAAGCAAATGGTCTATTATGACAAAAAGCGAGAACTGATCCCTTGCCGTGTGGTCTATTTCAGCGAACGGTTCTACCTAAAATGTGTCAGTGAAGAGACTGGTCAGGTGCGTACCTATCGGGTAGACCGCATGAAAAATATCACTGCCGGCGAAAAAGCAGGAGCCTGTCCGGAACTGCCAAAACGGGAAGGGGCAGTGGTGGATATCTTTGAGCCAGAACGCTATGAAAATGTCAGGCTGCGTGTGAGCCGGGAACTGCTGGATGATATGCTGGAACAGTTGGGGTATTACGCCAGCATCCGTGATGATCTGTCTCACCCGGATTATGTCATCGTCCGGGCGAAGATTGGCATTAGCTTCGGCTTTTACCGTTGGCTCATGAAGTACGGCAGTGCAGTGGAGATTTTGTCTCCGGAATCCGTGCGCCGGAATTTTGCGGAAAAAATACGGCAGGTCTGCCATATGTATGATGATATACCGGAGGAATAGACAAGAAACGGACAGCCGAGGCTGTCCGTCTGATATTGCTATATTACCGAATTTTCCGCTTATTTTCCGCCTCGTTCCTTTGCCAGCAGGTCATAGCGATCCATCATTTCCTTGATCTCAGGATCGTTTGTCAGACCGTACTGCATGTGCAGGTAGAACCGGATTGCCGGGAGATCCTTGTTCTCCACAGCTTCCTTTGCTAGGGCTGTGATAACGCCCACCACATCCTGATTGGCGCCGGGTTTCATGCCATAGTGCTCGAATGCTGCATTGACCTCTTCACGTGTAGGCGGAACAATTTTCTTTTGTGTAATGGTATGGATATGGTGCAGTTCTGCCGCAACGAAGGGGTGATCCGCATAGATCAGGCTCTCATAATAGAAGCAGACAGCCCTGTCATAATCCTTCACTTCCACGCAGTAGAAGCCCAGATTGCAGTAGCACCGGGAAATCTGAACCGGTGTGACGGCAACTTCCAGGGTCTCCTTGATGACAGAGAGCAGCTGATCCGGGTCATGCATCACTTTATAGCACTCTGCCAGTTCGAAATAGGCGTCTGTATTCATGGGATTATAGCGGATGGCATCGTTGATAACACGTGCCGCTTCTTCCGGGCGGTTTAATTCCAGGAGATTGTAGCCGTGGAGCAGCACCATCTGAGACAGGTCAAACACCGGGCGAACCAGCTTTTTGGATGGGCGGTAGAAATAGAGGTAGAGCTGGTGTTCCAGCGTGTTGCGCATACTTAGATAGACTTCGCTTTCCGTCTCACGGTAATTCATGCGGATCTTGGTATAGAGTGCTTCGGTCAGGCGGAAGGATTCCTCGATTTTCTTTTCCTGAATGAGTTTTTGCGCTTCGGCAAAGACAACATCCAGACGCTTGCCGTCGATGTACATCATTTTGTTCAGAATGGCACGCTTGTCCTCGGGCATAATTTCATATGCCAGGTCGGCAATGGCGCTTTCGATTTCCTTACCATTTTTTGTCGGGCGGTACTTGTCTGCCTGGGATTCCAGATAGACAATATCCACGCTGTATTCTCCGGTCAGTCCGTCCCGGATCTTTTCGATGATTTCATTTGTGGTCATAGTTTAACTCCTTTGTTTCCATACGGCAGTGCCGCAAATGTTCTTGTTTCTATTATACAAGATTTCTGCGAAAAAAGCAACCCTAATTTGTCCGGATTTACGAAGATCACTTCTAAGGCAACACCGCACAAAGAGCGCCTGACGGCTTTGCACGTCATATGCTTG
>NZ_CALDMP010000048.1 GCF_937915125.1 uncultured Ruminococcus sp.
CTGACGAAAAATCTGACGGCGCATCTGACGTACAATCTTTGTGCGGTATTGCCTATGAAATAAAACAAGAGAAATTGATCTGCGTGGTAGCCAGTGATAGGCGATTATGATGCACTTACTTCATGCCCCAGATGTCCTTGGCATACTCGTTGACAGCACGGTCAGCGGAGAAGATGCCTGCGCCGGCGATGTTGTGGAGAGACATCTTTGTCCAGGCATCCGCATCGGTGTACAGCTCGGAGCTGTGCGCCTGCACCTGGCAATAGCTGTCAAAGTCTGCCAGAACCATATACGGGTCAACGGTGCGCAGGGAATCAGCCACTTCATTGAACTTACAGCCGTTGATGCCGGCATACATGCGGTCGATACAGCTCTTGATGATGGGGTTCTTGTGGTAGTACTCTTCCGGATGGTAGCCGCGAGCCTTGAGCGCGTTGACCTCCTCGGTCTTCATGCCGAAGATGAGGATGTTGTCCGGACCTACTGCGTCGCCGATCTCGATGTTTGCGCCGTCCAGAGTACCCAGTGTCACAGCACCGTTGAGCATGAGTTTCATGTTGCCGGTACCGGAAGCTTCTGTACCTGCCAGAGAGATCTGCTCGGAAATGTCACAAGCCGGCATGAGCAGCTCGGACATGGTCACACGATAGTCCTCCAGGAAGTAAACAGACAGCTTTTCGGAAATGCGCGGATTCTTGCGGATTTCCTCAGACAGTGCCCAGATCATCTTGATGATCTGCTTTGCCAGATAGTAGCCCGGTGCAGCCTTTGCTGCAAAGATATAGGTCTTGGGAGTGAAGTCCATGTTGGGATTTTCCAGCAGGGCATTATACTGCGCCAGAATGTGCATGACATTCAGATGCTGACGCTTGTATTCATGCAGACGCTTTACCTGTGCGTCGAAGATGCTGTCAGTATCCAGTACGAGACCGCTCTGCTTCTTGACATACTTGGCAAAACGCTCCTTGTTTTCCTTCTTGATCTTGCGGAGCTGTTCCAGCACAGCCTTGTCCTCTGCGAAAACGTCCAGCTTCCGCAGCTCGCTGCCGTCCTTCAGGAAACCGTCACCGATCTTGTCACGGAGCAGCTGGGTCAGACCCGGGTTGGACTGATACAGCCAGCGGCGGTATGCAATACCGTTTGTGACATTCTTGAACTTGTTGGGAGTATCCAGATATTCTTCGTGGAATACGCTCTCCTTGATGATCTCGGAGTGCAGCTTGGAAACGCCGTTGACGCTGTGAGAAGCCATAACGCACAGGGTAGCCATGTGGATCTGGTTGTCCTTGATGATGGACATGCGGGTCGTCTTTGCGCTGTCGTTGCCGTTGCGCTCCATGAGACCTGCACAGTAGCGGTTGTTGATCTCCACGATGATCTGGAAGATACGCGGTACGATCTGCTTTACCAGATTGACATCCCACTTTTCCAGCGCCTCAGCCATAACGGTGTGGTTGGTGTAAGCGAAGGTGTTGGTAACGATGTGCCATGCACGCTCCCAGGAATAGCCGCAGTCATCCAGCAGGACACGCATCAGTTCCGGAATCGCCAGAGTGGGGTGGGTGTCGTTGATGTGGATGGCAACCTTTTCGTGGAGATTTTCCAGCGTGCCATATACATTCATATGGTGGTTTACGATATCGCCCACAGCGGCTGCGCACAGGAAATACTGCTGACGCAGACGGAGCGATTTACCTTCCAGGTGGTTATCATTGGGGTATAGCACCTTGGAGATGGCATTTGCCATAGAGTTCCGGGAGAGTGCCTGTTCATAGTTGCCCTCGTTGAACTGCTTCATATCGAAGCTGGGTGCCTGTGCTTTCCAGAGACGCAGGGTAGAAACGCCGGAGCTGCCATAGCCGGATACATACATATCATAGGGCATTGCAATTACGGTGTTGTAGTTCACATGGGAAATGTAGTGGTAAGAATCCTGCCAATATTCCTGGACATTGCCCTCGAAGTGGACTTCGATCGCTTCATCTGGCTTGGGATCCAGCCATACGCTGCCGCCGGGGAGCCAGTTGTCCGGCTCTTCGGTCTGCCAGCCGTCCTCCAGCTTCTGCTTGAAAATACCGTACTCATAGCAGATGGAGTGGCCCTTTGCCGGGATCTCCTGGGTTGCCATAGCATCCAGATAGCAGGCTGCCAGACGGCCCAGACCGCCGTTTCCGAGACCTGCGTCCGGTTCGCACTCAAAGATATTGTCCAGATTGATGTGATAGTCCTTCAGAATGGCTCTCACATCGTCAGCCAGTTCCAGGTTGTACAGAGTGGTCTTGAGGGAACGTCCCATGAGAAATTCCATGGACAGATAATATACGTTCTTTCCGCCCACAGAATGGGTCTTGTTCACAAAGCGCTGACGCTTGAGCTTCAGCTTCTCCACCATCATTGCAGAGAGCACCTGATAGATCTGCTTATCGGATGCCTCGTCCGGAGAAACGCCGCACTCCAGCTGGAGCTTGTCCACGAACTTCTGCTTCAATTCTTCTCTCTGGGGATTTCCTGTTTGTTTCACTGCCATTGTATCCTCCTCACTACGGCGAAAAAAAGATGTTTCGCTGCCTGACTATTCTTCCGTCAGGGATTTGCTGCACAAACCGCCATATACCGTCCCCGTGGGACAGAAAGTCTGCGCCGGACAGCACGGCACGCCGATTCACCATACTATCTCTATCTTATTATAACGGATTTTTCCCTGCAATGCAATAGCCTTTTTGACCAAATATTTCAAAAAATGGTATTCCCTTTCGTCATATGTGATTGAATGCTGGATGTTCTGCTGAAACGAAATACACATAATTTGTGAAGAATGACGATAATTTATCGTGCATTACCAAAAAATCTAAGCAAATTGTTGCAATTGCACAAGAATGAACTATTTTGAACATGACATATTGACTTTTTTGTGTCTATCTAGTATAATGAGAAAAACATCTGTTCCGCAATTGTGGTTGCAGGATAGATAAAGGCAACACCGCACAAAGAGCGCCTGCCGGCTTTGCACGTCATATGCTTGCATATTTTCCGTCATATTTCACAAAAATGCTCGTGAATACACAAAGTATTCACTCCGCT
>NZ_CALDMP010000049.1 GCF_937915125.1 uncultured Ruminococcus sp.
TGATTCTCTTCGAAGAATTGGGGCTATATGTTTACGCTTCTACACAGTCCATCATGAAGCACGCTCTGAAAGCATGCGGGATGAGTCGCTATCCCTACACAGTGATTGCCACCGACACCGGCGATATTCTATCTATCAACCGCTTTGGCAATATGGCAAGGGATTCTTTTCGTACATTCAGCTTTGAACGATTTCAGCATCCCTACACATTTTCCGCATATGACTTGGAAGAGGATGAAACCGAACTGGATACCATTTTAGAGATGTGCACTTGCTTCGGCGTAGATCCGGATGCGGTAATGGAGTTGCTGGACTATGGCTATTCCTATGATGAGATCGAGGAACTTCTGATGTATCCCAGTATGCTCCAGGAGGAACTGAACGCCTGCTCAGAGTGGTAAAACAACCCACCTGTGCAGAAAAAAAGAAAGGCTTTGCACGTGCATTGCCTTTCTTTTTTGCCTTGAAAATTATCTATCTGTTCGGAACATGGAACCTGGAACAATGTTCCACGTTCTACGTTCCGGAGAAGAAGCTCTTTTTTCTGAAACCTCCAAAATTCTGCTGTCCCCCACAAATCCACCCCACATAAAATATTTTTTTCACATCAATCTATATAAGTGTGGGTTGGAAAATTATTTTTCTGAAAAAATACTTTCCCGATTTTACGTGGTTTTTGATAAGTCAAACAACCATCATTATTTATTATCACCAGATTGTTTCTTATGTTCTTCGAGAAGTCTGTCCAGCTTCTCTGTAAAATCAGAATCTATAGAAACGCCCGCCTGAACAATCCCCATAAGCCCTGAATAACCATAGTTGTCGCAGTAAGATGTTTGGATCCTTGCAATCATAGTTTCTATGATCTGATTCACTTCATTTCCTTCAGCTATATGCAATGACGCAATATCATCTTTCATATCAGATAAATATGGAACAAGCTTTCCTAACATAAGAACTGGATCACCAGATCCCAAAATCATATGAATCATTTGATCATATATTGACAGCGGAAAGTAACCATGCTCGTCCAGAATAGGAATGACATCTTTTATGACAGCATGGGTCGGATTCTTCCAAAGTAAAACAGAAACTGCCAAAACATAGTAATTATACTTATCAAATGCAAAAAGATCCTTGTCATACTTTTGGAATTGTTCCAGACAAAAATCACCTGTCACAGCAACACCCAATAAATCAATTGCCGCATTTGCGTACAAACATTCGCTGCATATATCGATTTCTCTGCACGGAGAAAGAATCTGATAAACGCAATGCAGCAATTCGTCATAATCATTTGCACAAAATAAAAGCACCAGTACACAATCATGAATGCACATTGCGGATTTTTGATCCAATTGCCCATTTGAAATCCAATAAAACAAATCTACCAATGCCTGTACAGTTTTATCCAGTTCTTGTTTTTTATGTAATCGAGATTCAAAACACAACTTCAAAAAAATGATTTGTATCCGCTCGTATAAATACATCTCTTTGTCAACCCATAAAGCCTCATACATTTTTTGAATTTCAGCATAACAACACTTTGCAGCTTCATCATCTGAAAAACACAATTCCAAAAAAGCATTACAGGTAAGATAGGATAGCTTCAATGTATGTTCTGATTTTGAATCCTGCTCTTTCCAGTCTTCTTTGAACTTCCGTTGAAAATAAAGGCACTTCGATTGTATTTCCTGTTTGACCGCCAACAATTGACACATTTCGGCTTCATAGCACAGAAAAACAAGATTTCTTTTTTCCAGCGTCAAATCGCATATACACCAATAGTAAAACGGCAGGATCCGAAGAAGCGCACGAAAAAACAAGCGACTCTGAAGATAGAACGGATCATCTGTATTACTTTCATATGATTTAAGATCTGGAAAAACCTCCGAAGCATAGCAATAATAATTCTCCAGCATATGAAAATACTGACGCCACTGACTCCATTTCAGAAAAACCATTTTATTCTGATAATTTAATACGAGATAGAGTTGCCTGACCAGTTTATTTCCGCCTTGCTCATAGAAGATAAACCGAAGAAACTTTTCAAAACTAACCTTTCTATCTTTCTGTTGATATTGCAACAAATAAAGCTGCACACACTTTTTCAAAAGCTTGTCCCAATCACCATCACTTTTCACAATGCTACCCAGGCAAGCATTTTTCAGACAATCCACGTCAATAGAGTCACTCAAATGGTCATCGTCTTCAGAATCCCCCACAACAAGCACCATTTGATGCAGCTGTTCTTTCTCTTCTTGCGTCAGTTTTCCGAGATTACTACAATCTGCAAAATGATTCAACATGGACTTCGTGTTGGGTTCTCCATGATATTCCATCGACACTTCAGATGCATTGCGAAAAAGTCTATATGGGAAGAGATTGCTATAACAATCCTCCAATGCCTTCTTTACATTGATCCAATCATTCTTTGCAAGCTTCAAGAGAACAACAAACCGGTACATATTCCCATTTGCCATACTTTTTAACATTTCTACATATCGGATATAATTCTCCGTATTTTTTCCAGTCCAATATCGGAAGACCTTTTCATAAACATCAGCTGGAGGCATTCCGACATGTATTTTCTGCAAGCCTCTTCCTGTATATTCCTCATTTCTTGTCAGAATAATATCTACGTTTTGAAATTCGGCGCAAAAATTCCTGATCTTTGCTTCCGGAACAGCACCATCCATATCATAAATGATCCACAAAACAGGTTTCAAAGAGAGGTGCAAATTTTCTTTTTTCCGTTCCAATCGTTCAGACGAATTTTCAATTTTACGAAAGTCTGTATAATTCTCGGTGATTTCTGAAGTGTAAAAGGCATCATCAGCAGTTGGCATCTCTTCAATAAATTTGTCAAGGCTTCCTTTCCACTTCTGACATACTACAGCACTATATTTTGAAGTATTTGCATAATGAATTGCCGCAGAATATTTTCCCATGCCAGGAGCACCTTCTAGCATTACCACTCTGTAGCGTGATAATTTATTTATAATCTCATCATGTAATATTTTATCTGGTTTATACCCTTCAATTGTTGGAATCGGCGTGAATAAAAGGTCTCTTTTATCATTTCTCCCATTTTTAAATTTTTTGTATTTTTGCACTAACTGTTTACCCTGTTTATTCAGTTCAAGCTTCTGTCCCTCTTGCGTAGTATGTCGGGATAATCTTAGCAGTATTTCTCCGAATTCCACTTCTTTCTTGTTTGCAACTGTCGATAGAATGATACTGACAATATCAAATGCCACCTCTTCCGTTTTTAAATCTCCAATATTAATATTATCAATATAAAAAAATCACACATTTCTTCCATATTATAGCCGCATAATATTATATCCAAGTCCTGTAATTCATCTTCAGCATTGCAATCATAATCTAGCTTAAGCGGTGACATATAATACCATCTAATCAAAATTTTTTTATATAAGTTTTCAATCAACTCTTTTCGTTCCAAATCGATCCAGATTTCCCTTTTCCTTTTTGGGGTTGGAGAAAAAACTTTTATAGATGTTTTAGTTATTTTGCATAGTTCTTTTATTTGATTATCATTTAAAGAAAAAACATCCAATACCAACTTCTGATATATCATCTCATTTGTTATTCTCATTTTATATTCTCCTGTAAAAAGCAGTTCCATTTTTCATTATTATAGCACAAATATTATGAAAATTCAACCATTTTAACATTATACTATAAAAAATTTATCAGAACATCTAAAACCCCCTCTTTATCAGTTCAGTATATTGTACATATATCAACATCTTTTTTTGTGTATTGTTTTATCGCAACATGATTTGAAACCGTGTCATTTGCGTATCTGGTAATTATGTGATAAGATAATAATGGCGATCAAGAAAGATTGCAGTATATTGTGTCAGGAGGCTTCACAATGTCATATTGCCGCTCCCCCACACGAAAGCCCAGCTTTCATCATCCAAAAATTCATATCAGGCTGCAATCAGTCAGACAAAAAAAGGAGAAAAGATCATGAGAGTATTCACAAACATGTCCGAAGAAGCACTGGCAGTAGCTATGGAAAGCAAGGCATTCCTGGAGGCGGTTCTCAACATCTCCCACAAGGAATCCAATCCTTTCCTCATGGCGATCATCGACTTCACGCCGGAATGCTATACATATGCACCGAACACTACGGAGTTCCAGTATGATTATCCGGTCATTCGGGTATCCGAACGGTTCGAGTCGCCAAACACTGCTTCTCTGGAGCAGATTGACCCGGCAGAGTGCGCAAAGCTTCTGGAATCCATGAACGCTGACACCAGCTTAAAGCGCTACTTCATGTAAGAGGAAGTGATCACAATGTCATATTGCCGTTCCCCCACACGAAAGCCCAGCTTTCATCATCCAAATATTCATATCAGGCTGCAATCAGCCAGACAAAAAAGGAGAAAAGATTATGAGAGTATTCACAAATATGTCCGAAGAAGCACTGGCAGAAGCTATGGAAAGCAAAGCATTCCTGGAGGCGGTTCTTGCAATCGCCCAGAAGGAATCCAATCCTTTCCTCATGGCGATCATCGACTTCACGCCGGAATGCTATACATATGCGCCGAACACCACGGAATTCCAGTATGACTACCCGGTCATTCAGGTATCCGAACGGTTCGAGTCGCCAAACACTGCTTCTCTGGAGCAGATCAATCCGGCAGAATGTGCAAAGCTTCTGGAAGCCATGAATGCTGACACCAGCTTGAAGCGCTACTTCTAAGGAGCGATTGTAATGTTGTATTGTCGACCCCCTCCTGCATTTTCCATGCAGAAGAGAACAAAAGTATAGTTAAGAAAAATTTTTTTGGAGGTATCATCATGCAAAATTATTATTATTCCTTTAAAAAAGTGTCCGCCCCCAATCAGACTCCGTCTGTAACAGAGTCCAATGGGCATGCTTCGCCATTTCATCGTGTGCCCGAAACGCAAATGATGGAAGCCAATGCAACTATGGCATATTCTTCGCCATTTCATCCTGTGTCAGCACCGCAAGCAGTACAATCCGGGGCTACTACGACATTTGCAGTACCTGCTGCGCCGCTGCCGTTCCTGGTGAACATGCCCACAGAAGAGCAGAGGAGTCTCTCACCCTTGCAGCTCTTCGGAACGCAGATACCGCTGAACGCAGATGCGTGCAAAAATGACCCCGATGCCGTCCGTGCGCTGATCAATAAGCTGGCTGCCAACGGCCTGGTATTGCGGCATGGAAATATGTTCTATTGGTACACAGGGCATCACTACACGCCAATGGACAATAGAGATCGCTGCCTGAATGAACTGAGCCAAATTTTCACCTGCAGCAAATTGTATCCCGAAAGTTCTGATGTCAACGGTGCACTGGATCAGCTGAAAAAGTTGGCAACGCCTTGGGATTATCCGCCCAATGACGAGGGATACATTCTGTATCACAATTGCATTATGGATGTGCAGCAGAATCAGCCGCTGCCGATTTCTCCGAAATATTTCTTCATCGGCGGTGTAGAAGCCAATTTCAATCCGAATATCCGGTTCCGGCATCCCCTTATGGACCAGTTCCTGCAACAGTGCACCGGCAATAACCCGGTGCTCATCCGGCGCATCTGGGAGCTGATTGGCTATTGCCTGTCCGGAGACAGCCACGCCAAACGGATCTTCTACCTCATCGGGGTCAGCGATTCCGGAAAAAGCGTGCTTCTGAAGCTGATCAAGAAGCTTCTTTCGCCGTGCCTGACAAATGCCATGTCATTGAAAAACATCACAGGCAGCCGCTTTGCCCTGTCAGAACTAAAGGACAAGCAGGTCTGTATGTCCTTTGATGAGAGCAATCTGTCTCTGTCCCAGCAGGACATTGCCACGCTGAAACGGCTGAGCGGCGGCGAGGACTGCATTACGGCGGATGTGAAAAATAAATCCCAGGTCACATTTGTGGCAAGGGCAAAGCTGGTGATCGCATCCAACCACACCCTTCGTGCCGTGTATGCCGCAAATGACCCTGCTTTCCAGCGCCGGCTGATGATCATTCCTTTCAACTTTGCTACGCCGAAATTGGAGCAGGATCAGAAATTGCTGTCGAAGCTGCTGGAAGAACGGGACGCCATTGTCACGGATGCCTACTTCTATTATCAAGCGCTTCGCCGCAACGGCTATGTTTTTTCCGGTGATGACAAGACGTATGAATCCACGTCCATCTTTCTGCCGGGAGAACTTCCCTATGAGAAGATGGGAAGTTTTGTGGAAAATTACTGCGTCTTTGAGGCAGAATATTCCACGCCCACAAGGCAGCTGTACGACTGCTTCTGCCGGGTGTATTCCGATGCGGAATACAAGGACATCACAGCCTTTTCCCGGGCATTTTCCACCTATTGTCATAACAAGGACATCGTCAGCACTCGCAAGCGTTACCCCATGGGCAACTGCAACGGTTTCGATGGCGTAGGATTAAAGGAGATAGAGACTGTATGAAAATTTCTGTGGCAAAAGAGCTGCCCGTCAGCATATATCATCCCAGGGACGAGAATCGTCCCATTCTGCCAGTGCCCGTAATTTCTGGCGATGGGACACAATATCTGAGCGACATTCTGCCGGAGCACCTGCTCACAGAGATGCAGATTGGAACCAGCGTTCTGATTCATGCCCCAGTGGGTAGCGGCAAGACCACGGCGCTGATCAAACAGGCAGTGCAGCAGGAATGCCCTGTGCTATGGGTCACAAACCGAAAGGCACTGGCGATTCAGACGAAAAAGGCGATCCTGACAGCCCAGGGCATGGATGTTTCCGATTGGCCGTCCAACGCCATCGGGGCAGCCCACACTGGCAGAATCACCGTCACCACCTATCAGGCAATTGCCGCAGGTGGTGTGCCAAAGTTATATCATGGCAGTGTCTGCATCTTTGACGAGATTCACTATCTGCTGAACGATGCCGTGTTTTCCACTGCGCCCATGCTGTTCCGGAAATTTCTGCGTAGCATTCTGTCAAAGACCAAGCGTATTTACATTTCTGCCACAGCAGAAGAAGTCGCCCCTCTTTTGTGGAAACTGGAGCAGCCGGAGCAAACAACACAAATGCTGTATACGCTGACCGGAACCCCCTGTCCACCACATTTGCAGCAGTGCTTTACCCTGCAAAGCGACTGGTCTCATTTGCAATTCCGGTACTATTCCTATGGTAATGCGGAGCAGCTTACGGAGAAACTGCGGGAGATTCCATCGGGAGAAAAAACGGTGCTGTTCGTCCGAAACAAGGAACGCGGCGCAGCGCTGAAAGAACTGCTGCCGGACAGCGCTTTTGTCTATTCCTCCGAGGAAGAATCGGAAGTGCTGGAACAAATTGCCCGGACAGAACAGTTTGCGCCAAATACGCTGGTTTCCACTAAAGTGCTGGAAAACGGTGTATCCATGACAGAGGAAGCAGTACGACACATTGTCATTGAGGAAATCGACCCCATTGCATGGATGCAGTTTCTGGGACGTGTCCGCAACAAGCGGAAACATCCCCGGACACTTACGGTGTGGATTCCGGATTACACAGCGCAGGAGCTAAGCCAATACCGGCAGATGCTGCTGGAACGCATTCAGGCGCTTCGGGACATCCGTCATGATTTCCATGACTTTCTCCGGCATCCGGAACGTTTGCAGCCTTGGATGATTCATTCCAATGGCAAAACCGTCCGGGTCAACGACCTTGCGCTGATAAAGCTGGAGCACTTAGCAGACCATGTGGACTGTCTGCTGGAATCCCAGAGGGAAGAACATCATGCCCATATCCGCTTTCTGCGGCAGCTGTTGCATTTGTCAGAACAGCCGGAGGAGCAGGACTTTCTGGACTATGACGACAGGGAATCATTCTGTGCCAAGGTGCGGGATGCCTATGATGCTTTTCTTGTTTCTCCCAAATACAAGGCAGACCGTGACGCACTGGCGCAGGCATTGATCTCCGCCGTGCGTACTACCAATGTGTATGGGGAAAAGATTACAAGCAGCAATATCCAGCTGGGAACCATGCAGAAAATTCTGCACTGTGCCGGGATAGAGGCGAAGATCTCCAGTCTGGGAGAGGCTTTTGCAGTAGAGGAATGCAGCTGTTAAAGTCGGCTGTTTCGGTTATATATTATATCCATGAAGGAGGGACAAGGATGAAAAAGTCAAAGCGTATCACACTGTACAAAACAGTGTGGTGTAAAATCCGTTATTGGCAGCAGCTTCATGATATGACCGACAACGAGTTGGCAACATATCTGAACTGCTCCATCAGGACGCTTCAGAACTATGATCATGATGCAAAGAGCCTCACGCTGCAAACCGTCGATACATTTCTTTGCATCAATGACATGACTCTGGAAGATTTACTGGCAGCATAACAAAATGCGCAGGCTATACCGCAAAAGGATAGGTGTAGCTTGCTCTTTTTGCAGAAAGAAGGGAGCAAGCAAGATGAAGAAAAAGACAAAAGTTATCATTCAGCAAGCCGAAAGCGGTACATACTTCACCCAGGTGTCCAAGGGCGTGCGTCCAGACGGCAAGCGAAACCGGAAGATGTTCACCGGAAGCACGGAGGAAGAGGTCTATCTCAAGGCCATGAAGTGGCTCAAGGGAATCGAGGAGGAGAAAAAGAGCCCCTTTACAGTGAGAGAAGCCATGCTGCAATTCATTGAAAGCAGAAGCAAGGTTCTGGAGCCCACCAGCCTGTGCTGCTACAGGGAGATTGTCCGCAACAAGCTGCAATACATCATGGACATCAAAATCGAGGAACTGACCTCTCGGGATATTCAGGTTGCCATCAATATCGATGCTCAGCGGCTCAGTCACAAGTCCATCAAGTGTGCCTTTGGGTTCCTCCGGGCGGTTCTGAATGCAAATGATGTGACCATCAAAATGGGCAGCATCCGTCTGCCAAAAAAGGAAGTCAGGGAGCGTAAGCTTCCCTCCGCAGACGTAATCTATTCCATTGTGAAGGGGACAAGCAGTGAACTTCCGGTGCTTTTGGCAATGTGGCTCTCTCTGCGGATCGGGGAAGTGGCAGGCTTGCAGTTCCGTGACGTAGACCCGGTACAGATGCGGCTCTATGTGCATCGTGAGATCGTCAAGGTAGACAGCGGTTGGGCAGAGATCGACCACTGCAAAACTGCCAAGAGTATGCGGTATGTCAATCTACCGGCGTACATTTATCAGCTGATGCAGGAAGTTCCGCACAAGAAGGAAACGGATCGCATCATTCCATTCACCCCCAACACCATCCGCAAGCGGTTCAAGAAGCTGGTACGGGAGAATGGGCTGGAGGACATCCGGTTTCACGACCTGCGGCATATCTTCGCCAGCACTACGGCAATGCTGCACATTCCGGAGAAGTACGCCATGGAAATGGGCGGCTGGAGCACACCGGATGTGTACAAGAACGTGTATCAGGAGACTTTCGACAGTGAGCGCAACAAGGCGGACAGCATGATCGATGACTATTTCAACGGTATTATTCAGAATCACTGAGCATATATTCCCAGGTAGAAAGAAAAGCCCGCACATGCAGGCTTTTCTTTTTTGTATATTGGGGATGTCAGGATTTGCAGATTTTCTCCATCCGGCAGATACCGAAATCAAAGGCAGAACCCACTTGCCATTTTACTTGCCATTTCCCCGAATTCACTTGCCATTTCCCGAAAAATCTTTCCCATCCCGGAAATGTCCAAGCCACGAAAAAAGGCTGAATTACGTGATTTTTCCGTAATTCAGCCTTATACATCTGGTCGAGGTGACAAGATTCGAACTTGCGGCCCCTACGTCCCGAACGTAGTGCTCTACCAAACTGAGCCACACCTCGATGCGACTAATATAGTATAACACATTTCGCCGGATTTGTAAAGTGAATTTTGATGAAAACGAAAAAAGAAAAGTTTCAATTGCACAATATTAAAATAGTAAATTGAAACAGAGCCAATATTACTGTAAAAATGGGCTCTAAATAACAAAAAGCGACCAAAAAGGTCGCTCTGTTGAATTTATGATACAATTGTAAAACGCTTTCGGAATCGCTCAGTTCTGTTCCGCTTCAGCCACAGGAACACTGGTGCGGACAGCGCTGATGACAGCGTAGCTGTTCGCCGGTAGGATGATAGCATCGCCGTCACAGATACCGCTGATGACAGTGCTGAATGCATACTTGCGGAAGCACTTGTCCCGGAGGGAGACCATGCCTGTGTCGCCGCTGCGGTTCAGCAGGACAATGGCGCTGCTGCCGGTCTCCTCATCGTATCTGGAGAAGCCCACGATGTTTTCCTCCAGCACCAGAAATTCCATGGCACCCTCTGCAAATACGGCGTTTTCCCGGCGGATATGCGCCAGCTGTCTGGTGTATTCCAGCAGCTCCGTGTCCTCATTACCCCAGGGGTAGCACCGGCGGTTGAAAGGATCTTTCCAGCCCTGGAGCCCTGCCTCATCGCCGTAGTAGATGCTGGGCACGCCCGGCAGGAAGAACTGCAACACCATGGCACCCTTGAGCATTGTCTTGCCCCGGTTGTATTCCTCCGGGGACAGCTCGTTTCCAGCCATCCAGTCCTTGCTCTTGTCGTCGCAGGGCTGACCGCCGAAGCGGTTGATGGCACGCTCAATGTCATGTGTGGAGACGAAATTCATGAGCACATCCACGGTACATTTCGGATAATTCTCCAGAATGCCCATGATCCGGTCACGGAAGGTGGTGACTGCTTCGCCCTTCATGTAGGCAATGATTGCCTCCCGGAAGGGATAGTTCATGACGCTGTCCAGCTGGTCGCCCAGGAGATAGCGCCGTTTTACGCCATAAGCCTCCTTGTTGGAAGCATCCTCCCAGACCTCACCGATAACGATCTTTTCCTCGTCGTATTTTTTCACGCAGGCACGCAGATTGTCCAGGAACTCGTCCGGCAGCTCATCTGCCACATCCAGACGATAGCCGGCAGCACCCAGATCCATCCAGTAGTCCAGCACGCCGCCTTCGCCGCAGATGTATTTGGTATAATCCGGGTTGTTTTCGTCTACATTGGGCAGAGTGTCGATACCCCACCAGGACTCGTATTCCTTGTTGCCCCAGAAGTGATACCAGGAATAATAGGGACTTTGTTCTGACTGATATGCACCCAGATTGTCATATCGTCCGAATTTGTTGAAATAGATGCTGTCTGCACCGGTGTGAGAGAATACGCCGTCCAGGATCACGGAAATACCACGCTTTTTGGCATCCTCGCACAGCTTTCGGAAATCCTCGTTGGTACCCAGAAGGGGATCCAGATTCCGGTAGTTTGCGGTGTTGTAGCGGTGATTTTCGTGGGATTCAAAGACCGGGTTCAGGTAGATGCAGGTGACCCCAAGATCTTCCAGATAGTCCAGCTTGCTGCGGATACCCTCTAAGTCGCCGCCGAAATAGTCGTTGTTCCACACATGACCGTTCTGGTCGGGCTTGTAATAGGGCAGCTCGCCCCAATTGCGCATCACACGGTCAGAGGGCACATTTTCGTGCGCCTTGCCGCTGCTGCAAAAACGGTCGGGGAAGATCTGATACATGACGCCGCCCTTGAGGAACTGGGGTGTCTGATAGTCCTCGCCGAATACAGTGAGCTGGAACATTTCCCCATGATCCAATGTGCCGTGACAGGCATCGCCCCGCTTGATATAATGGCGTACGCCGTTGCTGGTGTAGGAGAAATAATAATAGTGTACCCCGGCATATTTGGGAATGAGCGTGGTGGTATAGAGGACATAGCCATTCTCACACTCTTTCACATTCATGGGCAGGAACCGTTCTTTGAAGCCGGTACGGAAAACCACCAGTACTGGAGCATAATCCAGCGGTGTTTCTTCCGGCAGACGGATGGTGAACTGACAGCCCTGATTGCGGCGGATCGCCCCGAACGGGGATTTATAATCGGCATCCCAGCTGTTGTAGAAATATGACATGCTGAAAAAACTCCCTTCTATAGAAAACGGAGCAGAGCAACCACTGCCCGCTCCGTCTTTTTGCATGCATCATGCATTATAATATATACTCACCCAAATCAAATTTATGGCACATTGTTGTCCGTGAAACTGTAGGGGCGAACTGCGTTCGCCCGCAAATCTCCTGAAATCGTCCAACGGGCGAACACAGTTCGCCCCTACATCGGTACGATCTTATGGGCAACACCGCACAAAGAGCGCCTGACGGCTTTGCACGTCATATGCTTGCA
>NZ_CALDMP010000050.1 GCF_937915125.1 uncultured Ruminococcus sp.
CCGTGCCTGATTCTGAAAGACGATGCCGGAAAGGAACTTGTGCGGACAGAAGCTGCACATACACTGGAAACGCTGCATAAGGCGTTCGACCCATTTTTAAACGGAGGTGAAACAAATGAATGATGCGGAAAATCAAGTTGACACCACTGGAACCGAGCCAGAGGAAACCGGAAAGCCGGAGCACAGCACCGGAGCCGGAGACACCGAAAAGCCAGGTACAGGAGGAACAAAGCAGGAAACAGAATCCAAAACCAAGGAAAAGCCGTCCGGCATCACACCGGAAAGCGTCTCACAGATGATCAAGTCTGCTTTCGCTGAGTTTGCAAAGCAGCAGAAGGAAGCGCAGACAGAGGCGGAAAAGCTGTCCGGCATGAATGCGCAGCAGAAAGCAGAGTATGAACGGGACAACTACCGCACGCAGCTGGAGGATCTACAGAAGCAGGTGGCTGTGTCGAAAATGCAGGGAGCTGCACGAACCATGCTGGCAGAGAAGAACATCCACGTGCCGGACAGTCTCATTGCGGCAATCGTCACAGAGGACGCAGAGACAACCAAACAGAATGTGGAGGGCTTTTCACAGGCTTTTACAGCAGCAGTGGAGGCATGCGTCAAATCCAGGCTCAAATCGGAGACACCGAGAACCGGATCTGCGGCATCCAAGCTGACGAAAGAACAGATCTTCGCCATCAAGGACAACGATGCGAGGATCAAGGCAATCAATGAAAACATCGATTTATTCTGAAAAGGAGCGAATTAAACTATGGCAGTACAGACAAATACAAATGTTACCACGGACTTCGCAAAGGCGCAGTCCATCGACTTCGTGACACGTTTTCACAGAGGCATCCAGAATCTGCAGGCGCTTCTGGGAATCACTCGCAGCACACCCCTCGCAAATGGGTCTGTCATCAAGACCTACAGCAGCACAGTGACACTGGCGGACGGCAATGTGGCAGAGGGTGATCTGATTCCGCTGTCCAAAGTGGAAAGCAAGCTTGCAAATACATACGAGCTGACCTACCAGAAGTACCGCAAGGCGGTGACACTGGAGGCAATCCAGCGGAGCGGTTTCGACCACGCTGTAACCGATGCAGACAATGCTCTTCTGAAGAAGATCCAGAGCAATGTGCGCTCCAGCTTCGCATCGTTTCTGGCAAAAGGCACAGGTGCTGCAAAAGGTGCAAGCTTCCAGGAGGCTGTGGCAAATGCATGGGGCAAGCTTCAGGTGCTCTTTGAGGACGATGCTGCAGGAGATGTCATTGTTCTGGCAAACCCCATGGACATCTCCGACTATATCGGCAGCGCATCCATTTCCACACAGAATGCATTCGGCATGACCTATTTCAAGGCATTCACAGATGTGTCTATTCTGACAAACTCCAGCGTACCGCAGGGCAAGTTCTATGCCACTGTATCGGATAACATCAACATTGCATACCCGCAGATCTCCGGCGGCGAGATCAACAAGGCGTTCAGCTTTACCACGGACGAGACTGGTCTCATCGGCATCACACACTCTGCGGATACAAGCCGTGTAAACTATGAGACTGTGATCTTCACCGGTCTGACGATGTTTGCAGAACGTCTGGATGGCGTTATTGTCGGCTCCATCGGCGCAGGTGCATAAGCATGTCGCTGTTATACCGTGTACAGTGCAGATTGCAGGGCGAACCAAGATCGGAGGATGAACCGATCCTGCGTGAACTCTGCGACCTGGCAGGTGTACGAATCTGTCTTCGTATCCGGGAACCGACGCTCCCGGAGATGTTAGAACCGATTGCGGCTGATGTGGTCGTGAAGCTGTGGCGGCGGTGGAACTATGAGGGAATTTCCTCTGAAAGCGGTGAGAGTATTTCCACCAGCTTCGTGGAGGATGTTCTCGCAGAATATGACGATGAATTCCAGGCGTATGCCGATCAGAAAGCGGCAGATTCCGGGAAAAAGGCGGTGCGGTTTCTGTGAGATATTTTTCGGTAAGACTTTTTCGGAATACCGGAACAGCAACGGATATCCTCGGAAATCCGGTGACATCGCCTGAAATCTTCGGATGCAGATACGTTGGGAGATTCACGGAATGGACAGCGGAGGAAACGGCGCTTGAGGGTCGTGAGGTGACGCAGACGCAGCGAAAAATGCTGACGGATGCGCCGCTGGATGACTGTAAACGTGCCGATGGCGTACGTGCCGGAGCTGAGGATTATCGTGTCAAAAATGTCAAGGATCTGCACGGGCGGTGGCGGCTTCTCTATCTCGAAAGGTGGCGGCAGAAATGAGCGGCTTCAAAGTGTATTTTGACGGTGCAGAAGCACTCGCAGGAAAGCTGAAAGAGAAGTCTCTGGAAGATTTCTCGGCGTGCAGTAAGCGTGCCACAGTGCTCCTGCGGAACAATGCACGGAAGAATACGCCTGTCGCAAAAAGTGTGCAGTACAAGAATGACAGCGGCGAAGTCATCGGAGCGCACAAAGGCGGTTCTCTGCGCCGCTCTCTTCGCATGGAGATGCCAAGTGCATCGCATGATGGCATGGTTGGGTACACCATCCACTATGCCCCGCACGTGGAATACGGGCATCGCCAGAAGGTTGGAAGATATGTTCCTGTACTTGGCAAGCGGCTGAAAGCCAGCTTTGTACAGGGACAATATTTTCTGCGAAAATCCATGGAGGAGACAAAGCCGGAATTTCTGAATGATCTGAAGGAGACGTTGAAAGAATGATGTATCGAAAACTTGGGTTTGCAGAGCTTGCTGCTGCGGTCCTGGAGGTTCTGCGGGAGAATACACAGTATGACGTGTATGACGCTGTGCCGGAGGATGCGCCAAGTCCATTCCTATTTGCGGAAGTTGTCGGAAAGCGTGACAGCTCCAGCAAGACAACATGGAAAGAGACATTTACGGTAAATATCCACTGCATTGCGGAACCGTCTGATGCTCGCACACAGGTGTATCAGATGATCCAGGAAGCAGAGGAGGCAATGACAGCACCACTTTCCATGCCGTCCGGTGTGGAATGCCTGCTGCAATCTGAAACCGGTGTACAGTCAATGCAGCTTGACGATACAGGAGAGTGGCATGCTGTCATTGGCTATGAAATCATGACAAGCTACGGCTTGAAAATCAAATAACAGGAGGAAATGACAATGGCAAATTTTGATGGAAATGTATATTGCGAATTTCCGGAAGCTGTGGCAAAGGCGGGAAAGGATATCCTGCTTTGCCTGTTCACAGAGGACGGATCGAAGCTGCTTGCCGTTGCAGGTCAGCAGGGTCTGACGATCAACAGAAGCGCTGACACCGTGGAAACAACGTCAAAGGACACGAAAGGCGGCTGGAAGTCTCAGGCTGCCGGCATGAAGGAGTGGTCTGTTGACACGGACGGCGCTTATGTCATGGGTGCGGAATCCCATAAGCTGCTGCAAAAATATTTTGAAAGCGGCGATATGATCTGCATTAAGATCGTGGACATCAAGGAAACAAAGTCTCTGTTCGGCGGTCTGGCTGTCCTGACGGACTATACACTCGAAGCACCGTATGACGACGCTATGACATATTCGTGCAGCTTTGCAGGGAATGGTGCGCTGGTTGACCTGACGGCACTGGAAACAGAGGATGCAGCGAA
>NZ_CALDMP010000051.1 GCF_937915125.1 uncultured Ruminococcus sp.
GAAAAAGCGACAGCTTTTTCGAGGCGGGGCGAACAAGACCGCCCCGCCTTGTGAAGCCATTTCAGTAAGCGAAATTTTGCAAACGTCCCGGTGGGACGTTTGCAACGAAATCATTTTTCATGTTGTACTGTATGCACTAACATCTTTCCATTGGAAACGCAAACATGAATCCTAGGTTTCACTCGACAGAACCGTGTCGGCGAAGTTCGCTCGTTTCACTCGCTGTTCGCCTGGGTTTACGCAAAGCCGGTTTTGACTTTTCCTGTTTCCTTTCCTGGGTGATTCTGGGTGTGTCTTGGAAGAGTGATTTTTCTTTGCTTTTTGCGGCTTTGCGCTTTGTTTCTCTGAATTTTACGGGACTGCAACCCTACGCTGCGAGACGTTGTCTCGCGCTCTACTTCCTTTTTTCTTTACTGAAAGGAAAAAAGGAAGCGAAAAAAGAAAAGATGGCTCGCTTCGCTCGGAAATGCCTCCCCTGAAAGGGGAGGGGGACCATTGCGCAGCAATGGTGGAGGGGTTGAGCCGTGAAAGGATATTATATTATGGCACTTTGGGCAGGAAGATTTTCCAAAGAAATTGACGCCGGCGTGAATGCGTTCAACTCCTCTATCGCATTCGATGCCCGTATGTATCGCCACGACATCCAGGGCAGCATTGCCCATGCAACCATGCTGGGTGACTGCGGTATTATCACAAAAGAGGACAGTACAGCCATTATCGCCGGTCTGAAAGGCATCCTCGCCGACCTGGACAGCGGCGCACTGGAATTCGACCCCAACGCAGAGGACATCCACATGTTCGTAGAAGCCGAACTGACCAAACGCTGCGGCGATGTGGGCAAGCGTCTCCATACCTCCCGTTCCAGAAATGACCAGGTGGCACTGGATCTGCGCCTGTATCTCCGGGATGAGATCGCCGAAATCCGCACTCTGGTACAGAAACTCTGCACCGCACTGGTCACTATGGCGCAGCAGCATACCGAGACCGTTCTGCCGGGCTATACCCATTTGCAGCGTGCCCAGCCTGTGACATTTGCCCACCATCTGCTGGCATATGTGCAGATGTTTCTCCGTGACCTGGGCAGACTGGACGATACCGCAAAGCGTATGAACGAATGCCCTCTGGGCAGCGGCGCACTGGCTGGTACAACTTATCATATTGACCGGGAACAGACCGCATCCCTCCTGGGCTTCGATGCACCGATGGCAAATAGCCTGGACGGCGTTTCCGACCGGGATTACTGCATTGAACTGGCAGATACACTGTCCATTATTATGATGCACCTTTCCCGTTTTTCCGAGGAAATTATTCTGTGGTGCTCCTGGGAATTCAAGTTCATCGAACTGGATGACGCCTTTGCCACTGGTTCGTCCATTATGCCTCAGAAGAAAAACCCGGATATCACCGAGCTGATTCGTGGCAAGACTGCACGTGTCTACGGCGATCTGCAAACCCTGCTGACCATGATGAAGGGTCTGCCTCTGGCGTATAACAAGGATATGCAGGAGGATAAAGAGGCTATTTTTGACGCAGTGGATAACGTAAAGCTGTGTCTGGAGACCTTTATTCCCATGTTGGAGACCATGCGTGTCAATAAGGAAAATATGCGTGCCGCTGCGGCAAAGGGCTTCATCAATGCCACAGACTGTGCAGACTATCTGGTAAAGAAAGGAATGCCCTTCCGGGATGCCTATAAGATCTCCGGCACCCTGGTGGCGCAGTGTATTGACCAGGGACTGACTCTGGAAACACTGCCGCTGGAGGAATACCAGAAAATGACACCGCTGTTTACTGAGGACGTCTATGAAGCCATCAGCCTGGAGACCTGCGTCAAGGGCAGAGTATCCCAAGGTGGCCCGTCTCCGGCGACTGTGGCAGAGCAGCTGAAGCTGGTGAAGTCGAAGCTGGGTATGGCATAAGATGAAGAAACGGCAGATCAAATTTATTGTGGCATTGTGCGTCATTTCGGTGATCCTGTGGATCGTGGGAGAGATCGTGCTGGGACTGGTGCTGGATCTGGGGATGACAGTTTCCCGGATCTGGGCAATTGCCATCATTGTACTGACCTGCGCATTCAGCCTGTGGAAATGCCCCAGAGAATAGGGGTATACAAGAAAGGATAAAGAGCATGAGAAAGACAGCGTTTTTGATGGCGATCCTGATGGGACTATGCTTGTTTTCTGCCTGTGGTGCGGAAACAGCACAGGATTCTGCTGCCGTGACGGAAACAACGGCTGCTGCGGAAACCACAAGCAGCAGCGACATTTTGAAAGATACAGCTCCCCAGATCGGCACGACAAAGAAAGGTGCCGGAACGAGAAAAACAGCCATAGCAGTACAAACAACCACAACTACGGCTGCAACGACAACGGCAGCAGAAACGCAGGAGGCAAAGCTCGTATACTGGACACCGCTCGGGAAATATTGGCACTATTCCAAAGACTGCGCCAAAAGCGAATTGCCGGACGTGACATATAACTACAAAAATGAGCCGCAGCCTTTGGACGATGCGACAAAGGAATCTATGGTACATGAATTCCCTGAGTCGTTCGGGATGAAAGATCGATTGGAACCCTGTCCGGACTGTGTGGGGACGGAATAAACGCTTGTTTCAGCATTTGGAAAGGGAATGAGGAAAATGGCTACAAAAATATTTATTGACGGACAGGCAGGCACAACGGGTCTGCGGATCCACGAACGTCTGGAAAACCGTTCCGATCTGGAACTGATTACTCTGACGGAGGAGACTCGGAAGGATGCCGAGGCACGCCGGGCGGCAATCCGGGAGAGTGACATCACCTTCCTGTGCCTGCCGGATGCAGCGGCGAGAGAAGCTGTCGCATTGGCAGGGGATGCAGACGTGCGTATCATTGACGCATCCACAGCCCACCGCACCAATCCGGACTGGGCATATGGTTTTCCGGAGCTGTCCCCGGCACATCGGGAGAAAATTCGTACTTCCAAGCGGGTGGCTGTGCCGGGCTGCTATGCCAGCGGTTTTGCATCTCTGGTGTATCCCATGGTACAAAGCGGACTGCTGCCCAAGGATTACCCCGTGCAGTGCTTCGCCATGTCGGGCTACAGCGGCGGCGGCAAGAAAATGATCGCTGAGATCGAATCCCCTGACCGTGCGCCGGAGCTGTTCAGCCCCCGGTTTTACGGTCTGGCAAATAACCACAAGCACTTGCCGGAAATGCAGATCATTTCCGGACTGGAGAGAAAACCCATGTTCACGCCTATTGTGGACGATTATTATAACGGCATGCTGGTCTGCGTACCGGTGCAAGCCGCCATTGCAGGACATGCCCTTCCGCCGGAGCAGGTGCAGGAGATGTTCGAACAGCACTACGCCGGGTCGAATTTCGTCCATGTAAAACCTCTGGGTACACCGGAGGAAATGACTGCCACAAAGCTGACCTGTAACGACCTGCGGGATACCAATCAGATGGAAATTTTCGTATTCGGCGATGCAGAGCAGATTCTGCTGTGTTCCCGTCTGGATAACCTGGGCAAGGGCGCATCCGGTGCAGCAGTGCAGTGTATGAATATTATGCTGGGATTGGATGAGACAACGGGGCTGGTTTGAGAAAAGGCTGCGCATCAAGCTGGTCCAGCTGAGCACAGCTGGCTCGCCATCTTTAGGGTGAGTCTGCCGATGCCATTTCCGCTGGGCATCGGGCTGGCGCAGGTCCAGGGCTGCGGAAGCCCTGGCAGAGACCAGGGACAGCGTCCCTGGTCGCCGCCCGCAGGCGGCGAAACATCCTGCGCCATACTTTTGGCGCGCGGAGAAAAGGGTGAGAAAAGCGACAGCTTTTCGAGGGGAAGCGGACAAGACCGCTTCCCCTGGTGAAACTATCATGCCAAGGAACGCCTTGAAAACGTCCCGGTGGGACGTTTTCAACGGAATAAATTTTTAGATGTGACAAGCTAGTAGGGGCGAACATTGTTCGCCCGCCAATGCCTGAGGAAATAGGTATTCATTGTGGCTGAGGGAATATATGCGGGCGACCAATGGTCGCCCCCTACAAAAACACCTTTGCTTCCAGTCTGATGACAATGCAGAAAGATAGATTCGGCGGGAACAAGCCTGCTGCATCATGTGATAACGAGCATTACTACTGGTCACCTCTAAAAACCCGCTCACCCGTCATCTGCGGCGCATCTTTACGCCATCTTCCCTTGCGAAAAAACTTGAAATACATCGAGTATTCCTGCATTTTTCCGCAAGGGAATCTGTCGTAAATCTGCACCACATCTGACGAATTCGGGGTTTTTAGAGATGCCCTACTTATATTTTTGAAAAAAACGAGAGGAGAGAGATACCATGGAAAAAATTGCATTGGAAGGTTATACCTTCATTGACGGTGGCATCTGTGCCGCAAAGGGTTTCCGTGCCGGGGGCGTGTACTGCGGCATCAAGGAAAATCCTGATGAGAAAAACGACCTGACTGTTGTTGCCGCAGATACTATGTGCAATGCAGCGGCGGTGTATACCCAGAATAAGGTTAAAGGCGCTCCGGTTCTGGTCATGCAGAAGCATCTGAAAGCCACGAATGGCAAGGCAATGGCGCTTGTGGCAAATTCCAAAAATGCCAACACCTGTAATGCGGACGGCGAGGAAAAGGCGGAGACCATGTGCGCACTCACCGCAAAGGAACTGGGCGTGAAGCCGGAAGAAGTGCTGGTCATGTCCACCGGCGTCATCGGTCAGGTGCTGCCCATGGAACCCATTGCAGCAGCTCTGCCGGGACTGTGCAAAAGCCTGACGGCAGATGTTGCCGGTGCTCATGAAGCTGCAACGGCAATTATGACAACGGATACTTTTGCAAAGGAAGTTGCTGTGGAATTCACTTTGGACGGCAAGACCTGTCACCTGGGCGGTATGGCAAAGGGCAGCGGCATGATTCACCCGAACATGGCGACCACCCTGAACTGTATCACCACCGATGCGGCAATTTCCCCGGAAATGCTCCAGAAGGCACTGTCCGATGTGGTAAAGATTACTTATAATTGCCTGTCCGTAGACGGCGATCAGTCCACCAATGATACCTGCGTTGTGCTGGCGTCGGGACTTGCCGGAAATGCGGAAATTACGGCGGATTCGGACGATTATCAGACATTCCGCCAGGGATTGTACTGCGTCATGATGAACATGACACGGATGCTTGCCTATGACGGCGAAGGTGCCACAAAGCTCCTGGAATGCACGGTTTCCGGGGCAAAGGATGTGGACACGGCAATTGTCGTGGCAAAGAGCGTCATCTGTTCGCCCTTGTTTAAGTGTGCCATGTTCGGTGCAGATGCCAACTGGGGACGGGTGCTGTGTGCAGTAGGCTATGCACCGGCGGAATTTGACATCAATCAGGTGGCAGTGACACTGGCGTCCCGTGCTGGTTCTGTGGACGTATGCAAAAACGGTGCCGGGGTGGAATTCTCCGAGGAAGAAGCCAAAAAGGTACTGCTGGAGGATGAAATTCAGATCCTGGTGTCCATCGGTGACGGCGCAGCATCGGCAACGGCATGGGGCTGTGACCTGACCTATGACTATGTCAAGATCAACGGCGACTATCGTTCGTAAGAGAGGACTTCGAAAATGGGAGAAATCAACAATAATGTACGGGCGCAGGTGCTGGTAGATGCCCTGCCGTACATTCAGAAATACAACAACAAAATTGTCGTGGTGAAATACGGCGGCAATGCCATGACCAACAAGGAACTAAAACAGGCAGTCATGGATGATATCGTGCTGCTGTCCCTGGTGGGCGTCAAGGTAGTGCTGGTACACGGCGGCGGCCCTGAGATCAGTGATATGCTGAAGCGGCTGAACATTGAGTCGAAATTCATCGGCGGTCTGCGGTATACGGACGAAGCCGCTGTGGACGTGGTGAAGATGGTGCTGTCCGGCAAGGTCAACAAGGAACTGGTAAGTCTGCTGACCCGGACAAAGGGCAAGGCGCTGGGACTGTGCGGTATTGACGGACAGATGCTGGCGGCGGAGCGCAAGCTGGGACCGAACGGCGAAGATCTGGGCTTTGTGGGCGATATTGTGAAAGTCAATGAGAAGCCTATTCTGGATGCCCTGGACAATGGGTACATTCCGGTCATTGCCACCGTGGCAACGGATGAATTCGGGCAGGCTTATAATGTCAATGCAGACACGGCAGCGGCGAGAATTGCGGCGCAGCTGAGGGCGGAAAACCTGATTCTCATGACGGATATTGCAGGACTGCTGCGGAATAAGGACGACCCATCTACGCTGATTCCCTTTGTGAATGTCAGCGAAGTGCCGTTCCTGAAACGGAAGGGTATCATTTCCGGCGGCATGATTCCGAAGATCGACTGCTGCGTAGAGGCAGTAAGACGAGGCGTAAAGAAAACCGCCATCATTGATGGCAGAGTGCCCCACTCGATTCTGATTGAAACCCTGTCCAATGAGGGCATTGGCACACAATTCCGATAAAAAGTAAAATCCGCATATCGCCGCAGGCGGCAATGAAGCTTTTTGATCCAGCAATTTCTCGAAAATGCTGGCAGAGTCCAGGGACAGCGTCCCTGGTCGCCGCCCGCAGGCGGCGAAACACCCTGCGCCGTACTTTCGGCGCGCGGAGAAAAGGGGTGAGAAAAGCGACAGCTTTTCGAGGGGAAAGCGAACAAGACCGCTTTCCCCTGTGAAACCATACAGGCAAAGCGAAATTTTGCAAACGTCCCGGTGGGACGTTTGCAATGAAATCAAGTTTTAATCGTTACTAGATACTAGGTTTTTAGCGTGTTTAGATAATTTAGGGAGGTTTTTAAATGGAATTGATCAAAGCAAATGCAATGAAGGCGCTGTCCAATCCTGGTGTGGTATCCCGACAGATTCTGAACCCGGACAATTCCACCAGCAAGCGTGTTACCATTACAGAGGTACATCTTGAAATTGGCGCAAGCCAGCCGAGACATATCCATGAATCTTCTGAACAAATTTGGTATGCGGTGCAGGGAACAGGAAAGCTGCTGCTTTCAGAGAATCAGGAGCAGGAGTTTACAGCCGGTGATGTGGTGCGGTTTGCGGACGGTGATGTGCATGGCTTGTATAACGATGGCAACACAGAGTTTGTGTATATTTCTGTGACTGCGCCGCCAATTCATTTTGGTTATGCATATCAGGAAGAAAACTAAATTGTCAACGAGTTGGTAGATTTGAATTTCACTTTGCAAAAACGGTTCGGCGAAGTTCGCTCGTTTCACTCGCTGTTCGCCTGGGTTTGCGCAAAGCCGATTTTGACTTTTCCTGTACCCTTTTCTGTGTGATTCTGGGTGTGTCTTGGAAGAGTGATTTTCCTTTGCTTTTTACGGCTTTGCGCTTTGTTTCTCTGAATTTTACTGGACTGCAATCCTACGCTGCGAGACGTTGTCTCGCGCTCTACTTCCTTTTTTCTTTACTGAAAAGAAAAAAGGAAGCGAAAAAAAGAAAAGAGCCTCGCTTCCCTCGAAAAAGCCTCCCCTGAAAGGGGAGGGGGACCATTGCACAGCAATGGTGGAGGGGTCGGGCTTTAAGGAGGTCATACATATGACAACACAAGAACAACTGAACGCATCCGTCATGCCGACCTACGGGCGGTTCCCGGTGGTCATCGACCACGGCGCAGGGGAATCCTGCACCGACGAAACCGGAAAAACCTACATCGACTTCGGCAGCGGCATCGGCACGACCTCGCTGGGCTACTGTAACGAAGCCTGGACAGATGCAGTCTGCCGTCAGGTGAAAACCATGCAGCATACATCCAACCTGTATTACACTAAAATACAGGCGGACTTCGCCCAGCAGCTTTGCGAAGCCACTGGCTACAGCAAGGTTTTTTTCGGCAACAGCGGCGCAGAGGCCAACGAATGCGCCATTAAGCTGGCGAGAAAGTATAGCTTTGACAAATACGGCAAGGGCCGCCATAAGATCCTGACTCTGGTCAATTCCTTCCACGGCAGAACCCTCTGCACCCTGTCCGCTACCGGACAGGACGTGTTCCATAACTACTTTTTCCCCTTCGTGGAGGGTTTCGATTTTGTCACCGCCAACGATGTCGCTGACCTGAAAGAGAAACTGGACGATACCGTCTGCGCTGTTATGCTGGAATATGTCCAAGGGGAAGGCGGCGTCAATGCCCTGGAACAGGAATTCGTGGACGCTGTCTTTGCCTTGTGCGCCGAAAAGGATGTCCTTGTCATTGCAGACGAGGTGCAGACTGGCGTGGGCAGAACAGGCACATTCCTTGCCGGGGAGCAGTTCGGGCATAAGGCAGACGTGACTACCCTTGCAAAGGGTATTGCCGGCGGTCTGCCTATGGGCGCTTGCCTTGCCAGCGAAAAGTGCGCTGGCGTGCTCAATAAGGGCGCACACGGTTCCACGTTCGGCGGCAATCCCGTTTGCTGTGCCGGCGGTCTTGCTGTGCTGCAAACGGTTACTGCACCGGGCTTTCTGGAGAATGTGCAGCGTAAGGCGGCGCTCCTGCGGGAAAAGCTGGCGGCACTGCCGGGGGTGGCATCTGTCAGCGGCATGGGACTGATGATCGGTATCCAGCTGACGGAAAAGAAGGCAATTGACGTGGCAAATGCTGCCCTGGAAGAGGGACTGCTGGTGCTGACTGCCAAGGATAAGGTGCGTCTGCTGCCGCCGCTGACGATTACAGACGAAGAAATGGAAAAAGGTCTTGCAATTCTGGAACGGATTCTGAAAAAGTAAAATCTGCTGCCGTCAGGCAGAAAAAATAGATAAAAAATGAACGGAGGAAAAACCATGAAGCACTTACTGAAGATGCTCGATCTGAGCACCGAAGAGATCATCGAGATTCTCGACCTTGCCGACCAGCTGAAATATGAGCTGAAGCACGGCATTCCCCATCCGCACCTGAAGGGCAAGTCCCTGGGAATGATTTTCCAGAAGGCGTCTACCCGGACACGTGTTTCCTTTGAGACAGGCATGTACCAGCTGGGCGGCCATCCGCTGTTTCTGTCCGCAGACGACTTGCAGATCGGCAGGGGCGAGCCGGTGCAGGATACTGCACGGGTACTGTCCCGGTATCTGGATGGCATTATGATTCGTACCTTTGAGCAGAAGGAAGTAGAAGATCTGGCGGAATACGGTTCGATCCCGATTATCAACGGTCTGACGGACTTCTGCCATCCCTGCCAGATTCTGGCGGATCTCATGACCATTCGGGAGTTCAAGACGGATTTTGCCGGGCTGAAGATGTGCTTTATCGGCGACGGCAACAATATGGCGAATTCGCTGATCGTAGGCTGCCTGAAGGTCGGCATGGCGGTATCCATTGCCTGCCCGGACGACTATCAGCCGGATGCCCAGGTACTGGAATTCACAAAGGCATACGGCGACAAGTTCCAGATGACAAACGTGCCCCTGGAGGCAGCCAAGGATGCCGATGTGGTAATCACGGACGTATGGGCATCCATGGGTCAGGAAGGTGAAGCGGAGAAGCGGAAAAAGGCATTCCACGGCTACCAGATCAACGACGAGATCATGGCAGCGGCTCACGAGGATGCCATGGTGCTCCACTGCCTGCCAGCACACCGGGAGGAAGAGATCACCGAAAAGGTATTCGAAGCCCATGCGGCTGAGATTTTTGAGGAAGCTGAGAACCGTCTCCATGCGCAGAAGGCGGTTATGGTGAAGCTGATGGCGTAACAGAAATTTGCGCTGGAATATGTAGGACAGGAACTTGCTCCTGCTGCCTGATATCGGAAAAAGCGCCGGTCTGGATAGTTCAGACCGGCGCTTTTTTTGGAATTTCATGAGATAGCACCGCACAGTATAGAGTATAAGACAGAAAAACCCAAATTTAGATGAAAAAATCGGTATTCCTATTGACAATTTACCGTAATTATGGTATTCTAAATTGTAGGGAGGTGAATAGGGATGGAGGATCGTGCTAATGTAGGACTTGTTATCGTATCGGTTCTGTTTCCGATCGTGGGTCTGATTCTGTTCTTCGTAAAGAAGAAAGAAACACCGAAGGCTGCAAAGGCATACATCATTGCAGCTGCGATTTCTTTCGGCGTTTGTGTACTCATTAACATTATCATAATGGCAGTCGCTGGCAGTATTGCAGCAACTACCGTAGGGTATGGCGCACTGATGTGCTGATGCATGAATACGATGAAAATGAAAAAAACCGCTGTCTGAAAAGACGGCGGTTTTTTAAATGACACATGTGCAATTTATCTAAAAATACTCTTGATTTCAGCAAAACATTCGTCTTGACAAGCGTGAAAAGTTGTGATATAATAATAAAGCTGTCGCACGAGAGCGAAAGTTAAGGAAAAAGTGTGAAAAAAGGGAACGGGAGTTCGCCTTTATTCACAAAAAATTAACTTGACAAAATCGCAATAGTGTGATAGAATGAATAAGCTGTCTGTTAATTGCAGGAGTTGAAGTTAAGGGAAAAGACATGAAGAACGAACGGGAGTTCAAAAATCTTCATAAAAAGTTCACTTGACAAAATCGACAAGATGTGATAAAATAGATAAGCTGTCACA
>NZ_CALDMP010000052.1 GCF_937915125.1 uncultured Ruminococcus sp.
GCTCGTGAATACACAAAGTATTCACTGCGCTTTTTGTTTCATCTGACGAAAAATATGACTACGCATCTAACGTGCAATCTTTGTGCGGTATTGCCATAATCATAAAAACCGGAGGCTTCAGATAAATCCGGCAGAATCAAGTTCCACCCCACACATGCAATGTCCCTTAAAAAGTCATATCTTTTACGCCATTTTCTTTGCACTCTTTCGCCAATTTCTCCCACAGAAACACAATTTCAATAGGCAAGTTGCACAAAAACAATGCTATAGGTTTTACATAAAAAATGAAAGAATGGTGTTGACATATTCGTACAAATGTGATATAATTTATGACAGAAGCAAGGCAGATGATTCACCGGTAAGAATTGCGGCCGGGGAATGGTGCTTCTATCAGAAAAGTCTGCTGCAGTGATACATCGGATGCTGTTGGTGGATTTTTCAATTGCAATTTTAGAATTTTGCAGTTATCTCTCTTTTTCTCATTGCTTTACTGAAACCGTGCCCGTTCTTTCCGGAATGGGCACGGTTTCGTTTTGTCTGGGCACTCAGCGGCAAGCAAAAATTGCCTTTTCCACATGACTTGACAGAATCGTGGAAACACGTTATAATGACAGTGGACGAGAAAAAAGGGGTACGTCCGGAAATGATAAGGCAACACCGCACAAAGAGCGCCTGACGGCTTTGCACGGTATTGCCATAAGAAATGGGAGTGAACGCTCCCCAAAGAAAGGAACAGAGATTTATGATGAAACAGGTTTGGAAAAAGGGAGTTGCCGCTGTCTGCGCAGTGGGAACAACACTGGCTATGGTGCCGTTTTCTGCATCGGCACTCTCCATGGAGCCGGCTGCTGTAAAAGTGCTTGCCATTGGCGATGACTGTCTGGCACAGGTGGAGGGTATGACCTCTTCAGTGGAATATGTGGCAGATTATCTGGGCGGCACATGGGTGAATCGCGCAGAGATCGGACGGAAGGCTTCGGATCTGGTGGAAGATCTGAAAACTGACGCCTCTCTCCGGACAGATGTTCAGGAGGCAGATGTGATTCTGGTATCCATCGGCGTCAATGACATTATTTCACCGATTCTCTATGAAAATACGGATATCATTGACGGCAGCAAATACAGCACGCTGGAGTCTCTTGCCAATGGTATGCCCGGCGATATGAACAAAATCATGGAACTGGACAGCCGGCTCATGAAATCCCTGCCCAACACAGTGGCAGAGGCTAACGCGGCAATTGCAGAGGCAGTGCAGCTGATCCGGAATGAGAACAGCAGCGCCAATATCGTGGTACAGAAGGTGTCCAACCCTCTGGCGGTTGATTTCAAGGCGCTGAGTGATACTGTTTCCCAGAACCGCCGTGCTGCACTTTCCACATTGTTTACATACCTGGAGGCATGCCTCCTGGGCGGTTCGGATGCAAGTGCTCCTATCGTTTCTGTGGGCGTGAACGAAGCCATTTCGTCTCTGCCCAATGTTGCAGTGGCAGATTTCTATGAGCCATATGTGGGCGCAGTAGGTGAAAAGGCGCTGGGCTTCTATCTGAGCAATATTGCAAATCTGGATATGACATTCACTGCTGTGGGACAGGTCGTAGCAGCTTCTGCTGCCATCAATGCGGACAAGGCACTCTCCAACGGTGACGGCAGTGTCATCGCAGCAGCATATGATGCCACCGGTGAACGCAGCAATCTGGAGACACTCCGTCCGGCACTGGATGAGATGATGGATACCGCTTCGGCAAACACCAGGACTGCATTTTTCCTGGGGGATGTGGATTCCAATGATATGATCAATGCAGACGATGCATATCTCACCCTGAAAGAATATGCTACTGTATCTGTGGGAAAGCCCAGCGGTTTTATTCCCACACAGCGCCGTGCGTCTGATATGAACAACAGCGGCGCAGCAGATGCCGATGATGCATATCTGATGCTGAAATACTATGCGGCATGCTCCGTAGGACAGGACGTGGAGCTGGAGACATTTCTCCAGGAAAACGGACGTAAGTGAGCCGGAGACGTACATTTGCGGCAAAATAACAATGTGAAGCCTGTGTGGAACAGTATTTTACCGTCTTTTCTATCGCTTATCATACGATTATCACAAAAAACCGTATAATAAGAATTACAGAAACGAAAAGCACAGCTCCAGGACATCCGGACAACAGCTTCCGCGATAGTCTGACATAGATAGAAAGGAAGAGCATTATGGCTGATTTTGAAAATAACAACACAGGCATGAACAACAATATGGGAAACACAGGGGCAGGCACTCCCAACAGTGCAAATGATCCTTATGCCTATCAGAACGGCTATTACCGCAATCCTACACCGCATCAGGACGAGGCAGTGCACAGCGGTGCCGGTTCTGCAAATTCCTACAGTGCAGGAAATGCTGCACAGACACCGCCGCCCAATGGCGGTTCCAACGGGAACAATGGTTATACCTATGTAAATTACTATTCCGATCCCAACGGCAGTACACCCGGAGATCCGAGGAAAAAGCCCAAGAAAAAGCATACGGGTTTAAAAGTAACTGCCTGTGTCCTTGCAATGGCACTGATTTCCGGTGCATCCATCGGCATCTATGAGGGCATCCGTTCTTCACTGGATTCTGAAGACACCGTAGTCTCTGATGTGACGGCGGAAAAGGATGATAGCAAAAATGAAACCTCCAAGAATAACGCAGAGAGCAGCAATGCGCAGGAAAGCTGGATCCAGCTGGCATCCACCAGCGGTGCCATGTCCGTTGCGGATATCGTCAAAAAGGTAACCCCGTCTGTTGTAGGCGTGCAGGCAACCTTTGCATCATCCAATACAGGCAATAACTATTACGGCGGTTTCTTCGGCTATGGCAATCAAAACAGCGGTACCCAGCAGGCTACAGGCGTTGGCACTGGCATCGTTATGTCAAAGGACGGCTATATCGTTACCAATGCCCATGTCATCTATGATGATGAGTACGGCTACGGCGAAGCCACTGCGGTACAGGTGCAGATGTCCGACCAGGAAACTGTGTATGATGCACGCGTTGTGGCATATGACAAGGAAGCAGACATTGCCGTGCTGAAAATCGAAGCAAAAGACCTGACACCAGCAGAATTCGGTGACAGCTCCAGCTGTGAAGTGGGCGAAATGGTAGTTGCCATCGGTAACCCCCTGGGTCTGGAATTCCAGAACACCGTTACCTGCGGCATTATTTCCGCTTTGAACCGCCAGGTCACCATTAACGATAACACTATGACCCTGATCCAGACGGATACTGCCATCAACAGCGGTAACTCCGGCGGTCCGCTGATCAACAGCGCCGGTCAGGTCATCGGCATCAACTCTGCCAAAATGTCCTCGACCTATTCCGGTCAGGCAACAGTAGAAGGCATCGGCTTTGCGATCCCTATGTCGGAGGCAAAGATCATCATTGATGATCTCATCAACTACGGCTATGTGACAGGCCGTCCGCAGCTTGGCATTACCTGCCAGGATGTTTCGGAGGCTGTGTCTCAGGCATATCATATTCCCGTTGGCGCCTATATCATCAGCGTCACCGAGGGCGGTGCAGCAGATGCTGCCGGATTACAGCCGGCGGATGTGATCACCGCAATTCAGGATCAGGAGATCACTACCACGGAAGAACTGAACGCTGTGAAGAATGAATACAACGCCGGCGATACAGTTACGCTGACAGTTGTCCGCAGCGGTGAAGAAATGAAAGTGGATGTGACGCTGGAAGAAGTCACAGCGTCCCAGAACTGATCCCGTTCCATCATTATTTTGACATCTCGTTTTTTCATACATTCTCCTTATTATTTTTCCGAAAAACCGTCCGGCACATCACCGGGCGGTTTTTTGGCACCTTTTATAAAGGCAACACCGCACAAAGAGCGCCTGACGGCTTTGCACGTCATATGCTTGCATCTTTTCCGTCATATTTCACAAAAATGCTCGTGAATACAAAAAGTATTCACTGCGCTTTTTGTTTCATCTGACGAAAAATCTGACAAAGTTTATG
>NZ_CALDMP010000053.1 GCF_937915125.1 uncultured Ruminococcus sp.
TGATACAGGCGAAGAAGCATGGTAGCAGCTTTACCATTCCCTATGACAGGCAGGAACTTGCAGATTTTCTTGAGGTTGACAGAAGCGGTCTGTCTGCGGAGATCAGCAAGCTGAGAAAAGAACATGTGATCGAATGTCAGCGGAACTTTTTCAGATTATTGGAACAATAAAAATTGGGGCGTGATTATGAGGAAAGGAATTTTTATGGCAAGCCGCACAAAGATTGTGCGTCAGATGAAACAAAAATGCTCGTGAATACTTTGTGTATTCACAAGCATTTTTGTGAAATATGACGAAAAATATGCAAGCATACGACGTGCAAAGCCGCCTGACACACTTTGAGTGGTGTTGCCTTATTGTTCTATCAGTAATTTTCTCATGAAACACAAATCAAAAGCGTTTATGATATGATCTGAGTATAGATCTCCGGCTCTCCAATCGGTAAGCGTTGCATTCGGTACAGCAAGAAGCCACTTCTGCATCATTACGATATCTGAGATATTGAATACACCGTCTGCATTCACATCCCCCGTCACAGGATGGGAAGCATTCTGTGAAATGATTGCAGCGGTGAGAAGTATCATTGCCGCATTGCCATAAATGGTATTTTCGTTTGTGGTATATTCGCCGTCACTGTCCAGATAGCATTTTCCATTGAATTTGGATAGATGCCGGTTGTCATAATAATCGCTGCCCTCCGTGAAATATCCGGCAGGAATCTGATACGGATCAAGTCTTGCATCATTGGAATAGATGCCGCTGTAAATGTTTTCTACGCAATTCTCTCCGTTGCCGGAAACATAGCTGAAGGAAATCGGATTTTCACCCAGCAGATAATGGAACGCATTCTCCGCTGCTGTCACTGTATTCTCCGGAAGCAAATCCTGACCTTCCAGAATGATGCTGCCCAGCAGAAGAGTCATAGCGTTCTGGGCAACTTGTTTATTGGATCCCCACCAGCAGCCCCATTCCGGAAAAGTCGTCCCCCAGGTATTGTTTCGCAGCATATTGGCACGCCAGGTGGAAAACTTGGAAAATACTTTGGCGATTTCCTCATTCGCTTGATTATTCCCATATAAATAGTGGAAAAATCCCAGGAACGATTCCCCTGCATGGTTGTAGCTGAGAGACATGGAACTATTGAAACAGTTCGTATTTTCCGCTGCATTACAATTTTCGATGAGATAATTCTCAAATGCACTGGCATCTACCCCGGAAAGTGTCAATGCTCTATAGAGAGCACCTGCCGCCCAGAACATATCACGGTTCAGTTCTTCCTGTGTGAAGGTGTATGTCCGGTTTGCTGCGCTGATGGACATATGCATAGCGTTGGAAGAATCCGTCACCCAGTCCCAGGCACGCAGTGCTGTAGCAAGGCATTCCTCTGCAAATTCCGTATACGCCGGAATATCCTTGTAAACAATATATGCATGGGCAAAAACAGCCGCCGCACCGGCAGTTGCCAGATGAGAACGCAGATCGGTCTCGGAATCGTCCGATTGATATGTGGAAGTTTGATACAGCGTATCCTCCAGATATATCACACCGTCTCTGTAATTGGCTGCCGCATAGAAGGAACCGTCCTTGCTGCTGTGCTCCATTTTCAGGAGCATATCCAGTTCCCATTTGATCTCGCTGAGAATCCCCGGAGCGTCTACATAGCGGGAATTGTCCGGATCGGTTTCGGGAATCTCCAGATCCATATCCGCAAAGGCATCCGGAAACAACTCATAGGCAAGCAGCAGATCTTCAACAGTCGCCGCAGCCGGAGAGACATATTTTCCGTAATCTCCTGCATCGTACCAACCGCCCGAAACATCGTAAGTCTCTGCGCCAGGATTATTCCGATCCGACCATTTTTTCACGGATATATCGTTGGGGTGAAGATTCTCTCTTGCGAATTCTCCTGCATATTCCGGTTTCAGATCTATCCCCTGTCTCTGATAGTAGAAATACTTTGTCAGATCACTGAGGAGACCATCGTATACATCGTCCTGAATCCGGAACGCAACAGAAGTGATGGTGTCCATATCCAGCCCTTCTTCCACATCACGCGGTGAACGTGCCGATGCATCCAGTCCGGCATTTGGAATGCGAATATAGTATGTGCCGGGTGCAGTCACTTCATCAAAGTTTACGACATGAACACATTCCCCGGAAAAGGCAGCGTCTTTTTTTGCAGCGGACAGCGTGCCGGATGCCACCACTGCATCGGTATCTGCATTCACGATCTCATAGATCTTTCCCTCCAGAGAGCCGAACTTTTCAAAATAACTGATACGGGCAGTTTTCGCACCGTTGCATGGATAGCCCACCTGATCGACCTTGATTATAGAATACTGCCGTTCATCGTCAGTGGAGCTAATGGTCATATTGCGAAATGAAAGAGTTGTACCGCTTGGAACACCTCCCACATACACATACCAGAAATTATCCAGGCTGAAGCCGGAATCCGGATAGGCATCTACCAGTTCTTTGATGGGCAGAGAATACTCCGACCAATCTGTACCTGCACTGATATCCTGATATGCCGCCATATCCGTCCAACAGATCTGAACCGTTTTTCCATGGCGTTTGGACACCAGACCGATCCGGAAAGTGCTGCTTCCCGTACCGTTACTGCGCACCTCAAAATCCAGACAGCCATTTTCATAGTAATCCCGGATGGTCAGGGTGGTCCAGTTGGTGTTTGGCGTCATGGTGGCACCGCCCCAGCTTTCCGTTGTCCAGTCTGCACCATTATTGTCGATCAATATGGTCTGAAGCTGCAAATCGGGTTGATCCTGGGTGTTTGCCGCAGATACGATAGAACCGGGCACGGCTGAGAACAGCATTGCTGCTCCCACTGCCATTGCAAGAATGCGTTTTACAAAAGAGTTTTTCATACACTTACACCTCATTGTTTTATTACATATGTTTTTACGAGTCGATTTCAAGACAGGGATCTTCGATGCAAAAAGCTGCAAAAAGTGATATCAAAATATAAGGCAATACCGCACAAAGAGCGCCTGACAGCTTTGCGCGGTATTGCCTTAAATCAAAAAGGACAATCACTGGAGATGATGAAACATTTCCTACAGCAATTTTTTGAGTCCCGGAATCTTCTTCAGAGCCCAGATACAGCCAAATGAAAGAATCGTCACCGCCAGAGCCAACAAGAGCACCATCATTGTTCCACCGTGTGCATATGGATTCCATTGCAAATAAACCAGAACAGCTTTGAGAAAAGCCATGTGTATGAGGTAAATCCCAAAAGAACAGGAATCAATTTGCTCTAAAATCCATTCTAACCAGTGAGGCGTTTTTGCTTTTTTTGCACGCATCAATCCAAAAATACCAATTGATTGAAGAACAATGAGCGGAAAAGCGTAATTTGTCAGTAAATCAGAAAGTGATTTCAGCTGTAGTTTCTCGCTGAGGAATGTCAGAACAACAACTGAAATTGTTCCAATCACTGCAAAGAGTATCTGGACCCAGCGAGGAATTTGCAGTAAACCGCAATATAATGCGTATCCCAGAAATAAATATAGCGGATAAACGCTGTAGACACAGATATAAAATGCTGTTTTTATCTCGGTCAGTGTTTCCAGCATCGGCAAGATGGAGAGGAAAACCAAATATACACCAATGAGATAACAGGTATCCTTCCGATTCAGTGTCGCTGCAATTTTACGGTAAAATGGAAGAAGAAGGTACAGACCAATCATAAGATACAGATACCACAGATGCTTCCAGCTCTTTCCGGTTGCTGCATTTTTTAAGCCAAGGAAAATCGTTGATATCCGAAACGGTTCCTTTGCTGCAATGGTGTCCAGAATCTCAAACAGAACAGAAAACAGCAATAATGCAACAATCATGCGCAAAATATATTTTTGAAATAGCTTGCGGTAGGTAATGCTCCGTGATTCATTTAACAGCAGCGTTCCGGTAATCATCACAAAACACGGCACCGCCCACATCATGAGGTTTCGCACGGTTAACGCTATGACCTGTTCTGAAAAATCAGATGCAAATGCGCTCGCTGCATAAAAGGTGTGTAAAAATACAATTGCAATACAAGCAAGTGCACGCAGTTCTGTTAAGAAAGTCAGCTTCTCTTGTTGTTTTTCCATCAATAAAACAGTCCCTCATCACCCAGGCAGCCTGCATTCGGGTCTGCTTCCTCTTGTGGAGTTTCTTCTACAGATGGTACGTCGTTTTTAGGAACCTGTTCCGGCACTTCTTCATAAGCAGGTGCTTCATAATTGTTTGCTTGATTTTGCTGTGCAGCAGCTTCTTCAGCTGCACGCTGCTGTTCCTCTGCTTCTTTTTGTGCAGCAATTTCTTCTATCAAATTCAGTTCATCTTCCTTGGTGCTGATCTCTGCGCTGGACTCCAAGGATGTGTATACCAAAAATGCAACGGAATCCTCTGATTTTATCTGACCGGATTCCATATCACCGAATGGGAACTGGTGCAGTTCTGCAGTTGTTCCCTCTTCAAATGTCAGAAGAACCGTGTATGTTGCATCCACTGCGTCACCAGTTTCTTCCAAAAAATCGGCAGTATTATAATACAAAACTCGTTCCTCTTTTTCCAGAAAAACATCATTTTCGCCTAGCAGATTGTCTGAAAAGCTTTCCTGGGAATCTTCTTTGATGGAAACCCCTGTAATGGATTGCCCCGTTGCATTTATCAGGTGCACTGTAAAAACAGTATCGCCTTCTGCCGGATCACCAATTGATTTCAAAACCTCCTCTGGTTCTGTTGTCGTAACAGCAGTGGTCTCTGTTGTTGCTTTGGCGGTCTCTGTTGTTGTTTCTGCGGTTGTTTCTGCCGAGCTTTCGCTTGTGGTTGTTTCGTTGGCGCATCCGGTCAGCAAGAAACCGGATGCAATGCCCAGAATCATCAATGTCAAAACCAATTTTCTTTGTTTCACTTTAATTTTCCCCTTTTCATATTTTTGTATCGTGAGCAAAAGTAGCTACCTGTTCCGATATCCAGTCTTTTACAATGTCAACCCAGAAGTTCTGTCCAGGAAACATCATTTCCAACAGAATGCTTTGCGTAGTACAGGAGAATATAGTAAGCATCGTTGGTGGTAATTGCGCCGTCCCCATCCACATCAGCGACTTTTTCCTGCGCTTCTGTCAATCCGGAAGTGTTCCCCACAGAAAGTTTGGCATAGGCGAAAAGACAGAGATAAGCGTCATTCGTGTCGATGACATCGTTTCCGTCCAAGTCGCCGGTTTCAGCTTCGGTCTCTTCTGGGGCAGGACTGCTTTCATAGTGAACAGTTACTGTTTTCAAAACATCATTTTCATTGCCAATGGTAATTGCATCCCATTCTGCCTGTGTTCCGGTATAATAGACATCTGTCAGACTTGTACAGTTTCCAAATGCACTCCATCCGATTTCAGTTACGCTGCTGGGAATCGTGATATTTTCTAAAGCGGTACACTCCCAGAAAACGCCATATTCTAGTTCAGTCACGCTGTCCGGAATAATAATACTGGTTAGATTCTGGCAGAAATTGAATACACTGGATTGTAGACTGACCAGGCCGTCCGGAAGATGCACTGACTGCACTGTACTGCCCATAAACGCCATATCTTCTATGGTTGTCACAGACTGGGGAAGCGTCAGATTTGTGATATTGCATCCGCCAAATGCTTTTGTGGGAATGGTCGTGACACCCTTTGGTATCGTCAGGTTTCCAAACTGAATCTCGGAATTCGCAAAGGCATATTCTCCGATTTTCGTAATTTGTTCTGTTAATTCCATCTTGCTCAGGTTAGAGAAGAAGAACGCTCCGTCCCCAATTTCCGTGACTGTGGCAGGCAATTTATACTCATCCAGATCCTCTTTACACAAAGGATAATACACCAGCTTCGTCTGATTTTTGTTGTACAGAATGCCGTCATCAGAGGAAAAATACAAGCTGTCCGCCGGCGCATTGACCGCCTCTACCCAATAACCATTGCCCTTATCACCATACCAGAAATCCACCTGTCTGGTTCGTTTCCCCAGATTGACTGTCACAGGATAATTATACCATTCTTCAAACCAGGTCAAGTCAATGCTTTCCACATTGTCCGACAGTGTGATTTCCTGGAACGGCACACTGACTTCCATTTCCTCAGTATCAGAAAGGTATGTCACATGAAATGCATTTTGAGAGAGTGTCTTTACTGTTTCAGGAAGTGTGATTTTCTGTGCCGTACCGTTGTATGCATAAAAAACGCCGTCTCCAAGAACCACAAATTCCTCTGTCTGTTCATTCATCCAGGGTACATCCTGGAAGGCATAATTCCCGATTTCTTTCACACTATCAGGGATTTTGATGTCTGTCAGACTGGTACAACCTGAAAATGCATAGTATCCAATGGCTGTTACACTGTCCGGGATCGAAACAGAGGTCAATGACGTGCAATAGCTAAAGGCATAGTCTGCAATTTCTGTGATACCGTTCGGAATGACGACTTCTTTCAGACTGGCGCAGGAAGAAAATGCACTTGACTGAATCTCCGTGATGCTGCCTGGTATTGTAATACTTGTCAGATTTTCACATGCATAAAAAGCAGAATAACGAATCTGGGTGACTGCAATTCCATCGATCTCATCTGGAATTTCCACAGTCGTCGCTGTATCATCGCAGTTGGTGATGGCAATTGTCGCATTTTCCAGAACTTCATACGACAGTGCGCCAACCGTTCCGGTTTCGCCGATCCTCGCATCCGCAGGCGCTTTTCCCAAAGAGACAAATGAAACACCGTATATCTCCGCATAAGTTTCTGCTGTTGAATTGTCATATCCATAGATTGTGCCGTCAAAGGTGCTTGAAAGACTGTTATTTGTAAATACAGCATCGTAGCCGCCTATAGAACAATTGTAGCTTGTTACCGTCACAACGTTCAGCGAAGCACAGTTACAGAACGCCTGATTGCCAATGGATTTCACATTCTTTGCAATGGTAACAGACTCTAGGCTGCTGCACTCATAAAACGCTTCATTGCCAATATTACTAACACTCTCCGGAATGGCAATTGCCGTCAGATTTCCGCAATTCCGGAATGCCCCATCCTGGATACTCGTCACCGTAGCCGGTATGGAATATTCTGCTCTTGGATCCTGCGGACAATACCGGAGAAGGTATGCCAGTTGTTTTTCATCTTCGCCATATTCTCTGCGGAACAAGACATTCTTTTGACTGACATAGCAAGGGTTCTCTTCATCCACCGTAATCGTGCGAAGTGAATCACAATACTGCAATGCAGCATATTCAATTTCTATGACGTTTTTGGAAATTGCCAAGGATTCCAATTCGGTACAATGCTGCAATGCCTCATTGGAAATACCGCTGACCGGCATGCCCTCAATTTCTTCCGGAATTTCAATCTGGGTTTTCGTATCATCACAGCGGATGATCATCAGGCTTCGGTCATATTGTACCTCATACCGGAAACCGTCATAGCTGCCAGTTTCTCCTACTTCTGTGGCAAGAGGCGGCTCTCCCAGAGATACAAAAGTTCTGCCATACTGTTCGGCGTATTTCTGCGCTGTCGAATCATCATAACCGTAAATTGTCCCGGAAAAATCGCTGGACATATCATAATTTGTAAAGGTATATTCGTCATCCGCTATGTTACAATTGGCATTCTCAATTACCACTTTCTCCAGTGAACCACACCATCCAAAGGCAGAACTGCCTATGTATTTCACTTTTTTCGGAATTGTAACAGATGTCAGACTGGAACATCCATAAAAAGCATCCATATCAATGCTGGTGACATTGCTGGGAATGATACATTCTCTTAGTGCGCTGCACCCGATAAAAGTTGCATAGTTGATGGAAGAAATTTTCTCCGGCAAAGTGACGGCAGTCAGACCAGCACAATCCCAGAAGACACAAGAACTGATATAGGTGACACTGGAGGGAATATCAATGGATATCAGATTGCTGCAACCTTGAAATGCAGCATAGCCGATTGCTGTGACGCTGTCCGGAACGGTATATGCCGTTCTGGAGTCAGCTGGACAGAATCGCAGCAATCGTGTTTTTTCCTTGTTCATCAGAACATTATCTTCGCTGGAATACCACTGATTTTCCTCAGAAACATGAATTTCTGCCGGAGAACACTCTTCAAATACATCCTCTGGGAGACTGCATATGGTCTCTGGAATCGTCACAGAAGTCACGCTGCAAAATCGGAATGCATCCGACTGGATCGTTGTAACAGGAATTCCATCAATTTCAGCCGGGATCACAACTTCTGACGCATCTCTGCTGCAGCCTGTAATTGTAAGTGTTCCGTCATACTCCGTCGTATAATACAGTTCACATGTGCTTGTTGTATATGTGGCAACCGGTACATCATCCCATGATGCCAGGGGCATTGCCTCTGAATGCCATTCCAGCTCTGCTGCACTTGCTGCAATTGCGCCTGTAGGAACACCCATGATACCGATCACTCCGGTGGTTATGACCGCCATCCTCTGTTTCCACTTCCCCATGTTACATACTCCCTTCAATCAACCATAACAGAATCTCTGACATATCGCCATGTGCCGGACTGGCCATATGTGATCTGGTATCCATTCCGACCAGTTTCATTTGTAAAATCCGGATCAAAAACATATGTAACGCCGTTCATGACGATTTCGACCCAGGAATGCGGTCCTAATCCGCCGCTTCTCAGCGGAACACGTCCGGAAATCTGCTTTGCATCATAGCCTAAATTTCGTGCCATTTCACAGAATGTTGCAGCCATGACATAGCAGTTTCCCTTCAGGTTCGTAAATCCATAGTCAGCATACCATTTTGTACCCGGAGAAGCCGTATCGGGCATGTAAGGGTTATGCCCATAGTATTTCAAGCTTGCTGCCCAATCAAAAGCACGCTTCAGATCATGTCCAATCTGATTTAAAACCGCAGTTGCCAGCGGATAAAGATCTTTGATTGCAACACCATCAGCACCGATATGATATCCATCTTTTGTTGTATTGATCAGCATTACACCATTTGATTGGAAGAAATACATTTTCTCGTCAATGGTCTTCCATCCAGTCTGCATGATGCCATTGCTGTCCATATAATAGGTTCCTGTTCCAAGGGTTAAAAATCCCGTCTGCATAACGCCATTGCTATCGAAATAATAATTGTTTCCGCCAATAGTTTGCCAACTTTTTACCATTTGCCCCTGGGAATTCAGATAATAGGTAGATGTGCCTTGCTTCAGAAAACCGGTTTGCATCATTCCATTCGAATCGAAGTAATAACTGTGATCCGATATTTTCTGCCACCCTGTCAGCATCATACCAGATGCGGAAAAATAATACTTTTTCCCGAAAATCGTCTGCCAGCCTGTCATCCGGATACCAGAATCACTGAAGTAATATGTGCAATTTTCAATGTTCTGAAAGCCAGTCTGCATTTGACTGGACTCGTCAAAATAATAGGTCTTTCCGTTTTCAGTAAGCCATCCGCAGACCGGCGTTCCGTCCGTATCATAATAAGAAACGGTTTGATCGGAAAAAGTACAGAATCCAAGCTGCTGATACCCGTAGGTATCGTCCATAAGGTAGCGATCTCCATCCAGGATCAATTCTCCAACCTGTTTTCCGTCTGTTTCATCTGCGTAATAACGCTTATCGCAGTAGTCAATCCAGCCATTTAAAACCTCGCCGGTTTCCAGAGAATAATATCGCCTCACACCGTCTATCGTCCGCCAGCCTGTTTTCTGCATACCAGTATAATCAAAAAGATAAGGTATTCCATCGATTTCTTGTACACCGATGGCTGCTTCTCCTGTTGCGGGATCATAATAATAACGATTTCCGTCTACAATTTGCCATCCGTTTTGCTGAAAGCCGTCTGTATCCATCACATACACAATGTGATTTACAGAAATAACACCAGTGAGATATCCGTCGTCTGTCTGAAAATATTTTCTTCCTCCGTCAACTTCTTTCCATCCGGATTCAGAAGTTTCTGTTGCAGGAGTAAGTGTTGTAACGGATGTTGCAGTCAATGGTGTTTCTTCCGATGCGGAAACAGTCGTGGAAAGCAGAAACATACCCATGGAAACAGCTGCAAACGGCAGTAACAGACGAATTATACGAATGTACTTCATAATCAGGCTCCTTTTCTATCAAATTTTGTCACTTTTTATATTATACAGCAAATTATATGAAAAGTCAATCCAAATTTTGTAAAGCATGTGAATCAGCAGGGGGTGAACATGCTCTAGAGCAATACTGCACAAAGATTGTGTGTCAGATTCGCCGTCAGATTTTTTGTGAAATATGGCGGAAAATATGCAAGCATATGACTTACAAAGCCGCTAGAGGCTCTTTGTACGGTATTGCCCTAATTATTGCAGTGTCTCCCAAGAAGGCGTACTGCCCACAGACGTCATGGCGTAGTACAGAAGAATGCGGTAAGCATCGTCCGCATTTATCAGAAGGTCCTTTGTGGTATCCGCCGCAGAAAATGCTGCATTTTCCGCCAGAAGCGAAGTTCCATCTGTGAATTTTGCATCCAGTCCCACGGAAGCCTGTGCATAATACACCAATGCCAGATATGCATCATCGGCATTGATCTGTGCATCCTCGTTAATATCGCCCAGGGTATAAGGGATATACTCCAGGCTGATGTCAACTGCACCATACCATATCCCGTCAACTGCCGAGGTAGGTGTGGCAACCGCAGTTGCCGTCCGAACAGCAGTTGCCACGGAAGTGACATTCCAGTCATACTGCGTTCTGGAAATATCCAGGTAAAAGCCAGGATCGGGAACCAGCTGTTCCGCCAGGGTATATGCGCAGCCGGTGTCTTTTTCGTCTAACACCGTAATCGTAAAAGAAGAATCATATGCCGATGTATCCAGATTATATTCACAGCTGTCAAGGGTAAAAGCATATGTACCTTCCTTTTCCAGAAGTGTACTGTAATACAAAATATTTCCGTCAAGCGTATTCTTTTCAATTTTCACACGGACTGCACGACTGCCTTGTACTGTAACATGCAGAGTTCCCACAGTGTCAGCCAGATATTCGCTGGGCGCAATTGCGATCACAGTATCTGCATCCTCTGCCCAGACAGCGGATGGGATCATCGAGCCTGTAAGCATGGCAGCGGCAGTTGCAAATGCCAGGTGTTGCGTTATCCTGTTCATGGTTTTTTCCTCCAATAATACAAATTTTGCATTGTTTCCTTTTTTCTATACATTACTATAATAAAGCATTATGCCTTTCCTTGTCAAGTCCCTTTTTTAAATTTTCATCGAAAAAGGATATGACAAATAAACATTTCAGGTTCTTCTGAACAAATTTAGGCAATACCGAACAAAGATTGTGTGTCAGATGCGCCGTCAGATTTTTTATCAGATGAAACAAAAAGTGCAGTGAATACTTTGTGTATTCACGAGCATTTTTGCGAAATATGACGAAAAAATATGCAAGCATATGGCGTGCAAAGCCGTTAGGCGCTCTTTGTGCGGTGTTGCCTTTACCGAATCATGATTATTACGGAAGCACTGTGCAATTGCCAAACCATAGAAAAAAGAGTATCATGCTCCATTGATCTGATGGATGATGATACTCTTTTGAATTAAGGCAACACCGCACAAAGATTATGCGGTACTGCCTTAACGATTCTTTATCATTGGTACAATCCGTTTTTATGAAAGAAGTCATCTATCATAATATTACGCATTTATTCTGCATAAGGAAGAACACTTACCAGATGTACCAGGAATTTCAGCAGAAGCAGTGCATCATCTCCGTCCAGTCCCTGATTGTTGTTGCAGTCTGCATTGCGCATTGCAAGATCGTTTAACTGTACAGAGCCGGCAGTCGCCTTATTCAGAAGCACTGCATCCGTAATATCCACTCTTCCGTCTACATTAACATCGCCATAGAGCACTACTTTTACAGGAGCTGTTTCAGTGGATTCGGATGATTTTGCCGTAGTCTCAGAAGAAGCTGTTTCTTTGATCGTATTCGTTTCGGATACCGTTGTCTCTGGTGATGTTGACACCGCAGAAGTCTGGGTTGTCCCGGTAGTTTTCTCTGTCGTCTGCTCTGTCTTCTCAGTTTCAGCAGGCTGTGTCGCTGTCACAGAGGACGTCACTGTCTGACTGCTGGATTTTGTTGTAGTGCTTTGCGCAGTTGTTGTTTCTGCCGTACTTTGTTCTGTTACAGATGATTTTGTCGTGGAAGTCGTTTCTTTTGATGCAGTGGTCGTTTCAGTCTGCGTCACTGTTGTAGTAGTTGTAGTCGTAGCTTTTGTTAAACTACTTGTTTCGGATGTCGTAGTTTGCTGGGTTGTAGATGTTGTTTGTGTTGTTGTAGAAGTCGTTGTTGGAATTGCAATTTCTGACGGTCCGTCAATTGCTGTTCCAGCTACTGCACCAATTGCTTCATCAATATAAAAATTCATGACGCCGCTTGTTGTTTCCACAATGATCCTGGCACCAGTTGCATCCTCTGGAATCATAAAATTACTATTATACAGCTGAACATAATTCCCCTTTACAGCAGTTTTTGTGTCAATGTTTTTATACCTGGTCTGACCAGATGAATCAACATACTGCAATGTCAGGGCGAACTTCTCTGCCGCTTCTCCATCAACATATGCAACACATACACTGAAGCTGTACGCTTTTCCCGGTTGAAAAGCCGATGTATCCAATAGCTTTTCTGCACCATTCCACGCTTCTGTTCGTTCAGAAACCAGGAGTGCATTTGTTCCCATATAGGGGATTCTTCCGCTGAGTCCGATTTGATTTGGACCTCTCACTGCCCAGTCACAGTTGGATTTTTCAAATGTGTCATGGAAGTAATACCCGTTTTCATCAGGCTCCACTGCCTTTTCAGACAGTGTAACGACAAAGGTTGAAACGCTCTCCGCCGGGAGCTGTGCCCAGAAGCTATTGTCGGTATAATCTAAATTTTCTGTTTTCGCAAGATTCTCCGTTCCTGATGTTCTGTAGCGGTCGATATCCGTGATCTTCGAATCGGCGCTGACAGAAAACTGCTGTGCATAGCCCTCAGTACCTTTGTTTATTGCAACGATGGTCACCTGATTGTCGTCACCCTTGTAGGCAGATACATAGACATTGTCCGAAGGCTGTTCCGTTGCATCAATACGTACATCACCAGGACGGACATACTTGGAGTACTGAGCCATGCAGTAACCACGCTTGCTGATTTTACCATCCTCAGTCATTAAGCCATAGTGTCTGCGAATATACCACCATGTATAGGCGCTCATATTTCCTACGACCATAGCGTTATGAATATTTTCAGAAACCTGTATAGCCTCTGGATAATTATTGGCAGAATCTTGATCGCTGTTTGGAACATATACTTCTGTCATCCAGATTTCCTTGCCGCAGTTTTCAAGTTCAGGATAATCCATCCAGGATCTTTGCGTGCCATAGAAATGTGTTCCAAAAAGGTCGCAGTTTGCAAATGCTTTCGCATTATTCAGAATCTTTTTGTATATTGTCTTTCCGCCGTCTCCTGTGCCGTGGTCTATCCATGAAGCATCCTCAGGAGAATACTGGAAAGATTCAGGCGACATAAGTCTTGTACTTGTGATTTGATCGCCGTAGTTTGCAAGAAAATTAGTGATTTCATCCGTTGTCCAGTGCGTCCATTCAGAAGAATAATCAGGCTCATTCTGAACCGAAATAGAATAAAGGTCAACACTGTTATTCTTCATGTAAGTACCGAAATTATTGAGATGCTGTGCATATGCACCATAATTAGATTCCGGAAGATGAAGTTTACCTATATTGCTGTCAGGATATTCTTCAGCAAGATTTGCTGGCGGTTCCCATGGAGACGCAAAAACAGTAACACCCATATTTGTGGCAGTTTGCGCTGTCGGAAGTGCTTTGTACCACTGAGTGCTGTCAGGATTAACGAACACTCTCAATACAGTGAGTCCCAACTCGTCATCACCGTTTCCGAATGCAGTCTGTCTTTGTGCCTTTGTCAAATCCTGTCCAGTCCACTCAGGATGATTCATTCCGCCGAATCCTCTGATTGTCTGATACTCGATGGATGTGTCAATAACACATTCACTTGCTGCCGAAACATATCCCTGCGGAAAAAGCGATATTGTTGACAGCATCAGAATCGTTGCCGTAATGCCTGCCGTCATTTTTTTCAGAATCATCTAAGTACCTCCTAAAAACATAGGGCAATACCGCACAAAGATTGTGCATCAGATGTACTCTACGAGCATAAACTTTGTCAGATTTTTCGTCAGATGAAACAAAAAGCACAGTGAATACTTTGTGTATTCACGAGCATTTTTGTGAAATATGACGAAAAAAATGCAAGCATATGACGTGCAAAGCCGTCAGGCGCTCTTTACGCGGTGTTGCCATAGCTAATGTGCTGTATTTTCAGCACAAATCTGCCATTCTTCATTTATACACATTGTACACTTTTATCTCTATGCTGTCAACCCACATTGTGCATTTATGGTGTAGAAAATGAAGATTTTTTATTGTAGTTGATGCGGAGGTCACCATTTGCAGTTGCTTACGTCCTTGCGGGATTTCGCAGTGAAGTACCCTAAAGTCCTCTATTAAAATGTCATTCCGTCATAGGATACAGAAGCTATTTTCCAGAATCCGTCAGTAAAAAAAATATCAAGATTCATTTCACACGCATTGCCATAGTTGTCAAACTTTGCAACTGCGGTAAAGCTGTCGTCGCTCACATCTGTAATTGAGATAACAGGCTTTCCGTCCTCTGTTATCCATGGATATCCACAGCCCTTTGCAGTAACATAGCCGTATAGTTCTCCGTCAATATCAATGTAGTAGGGTTGCTCACCGCCCAAGATGTGTGAATATCTGTTTTGGATCAGGGTTTCAGAAAGATTTTCCTCCATAAACTGCTTCAGGTCTGCAGTATTTGTAAACTGTGCATTCACCTTTGCATACTGCCTGCCGTCAACTTCTACAGTGTCGTTTTCATCCTTCGGGATGCTGCCGCCGCCGATGCGATCGATATAATCAAGTGCGCCCATAAGCCTGCTTGCCTGGGAAACAAAATCCTCCGTCATATCTATGGTGCCTTCTGTCTCGACCGAAGTCTCATTTTTAACAGTATCTGTTTCAGCAACTGAGGCGCTTTCCGATACGATATCCGTCATTTTTGTATCGGTGAAAGTTTCGTTTTCAACGGTGTCTGTTTCAGTAACTGAGGAGATCTCCGACACGATATTTGTCTCGGCATTGATCGTCTCGTGGATTTGTGCGTCTCCATCGTATGAGCAAGCCGAGAAAATCACGCACATTGCGGATAATAATACAAACAAATTATTCCTTTTCATTTTATTTTTCCTTTCATTATCTTGATTCTCTGTTATTAGGGAGGTACGGCAGGTCGGACAGTTTCATGCCATGATATGTTCCGTCACATCCTTTCTCGATGTCTGAATATACCTGATCCACCCTGCCCGATTGAATCAGCATGATAAGACCTGCAAACATTGTACCAAGTCTTTTGCCTATCTCCTCTTCAGAAAGATCGCATACACACATTGCGCACATCACACCAAGTCCATAAGCGTGCGTCCACATCTGTTCAAAAACAAGACGAGCCTGATCTGCTGTTAATGTGTAATCCTGCTCAATAAGTTCTATACATACATCGCCTATCTCTCCAAGATCAGCAATAGTATTTTCGAAGCCCCTGTTTTCCTTGTGTTCCTGCATAAAGAGAAGCTTGAACAGTTCGGGTTGATGGATTCCGTATGATACTATCATCATGCCGATTCGCTTGAATGCAGGGGTATAGTCACGATAGTCGCTGATATATTCGAGGAACTCCTTCAAAGCCAGTTCCCTTGCTGCAAGCTTAAGCTCCTCCATCGTCTGAAAATATGTGAATATCGGTCTCGACGATGTGCCTAGATATGCTCCGAGATCTCTTGCGGTAAGTGCGGATATCCCGTCCTTTTTAATTATGTCAAACGCTGCTGCTACGATCTCTTCTTTTGAAAATTTGGGCTTTGGCGGCATTCAAATCACTCCTTTGAATTAAGGCGATACCGCACAAAGATTGTGCGGTATTGCCCAAGATCTCTTATCACACCTACTTCTTCATTTTTGTCACGTCATATTAGGTAACATTGTTGCAGAACGCTGTTGTATTATAGCATATAATAATCTATCTGTCAAGAGGGACACTAAATTTTTTATTTCAACTTAGAGATATCTAGAGGTGCCCTAATGACGATCGACCTTTCATAAACAAAGAGAAAACCACGTAATCTCGATAAAGCATCGAAATTACGTGGTTTTTGTACCACCGATTATTCACTTGAAATAATCAATTTGACAAAGAACTAAAATTTTGATACAATGCACTCTTTTGTAGCTGAAAAGGTGCAAAATCAAGGCAATACCGCACAAAGATTGTGCGTCAGATGCGCCGTCAGATTTTTCGTCAGATGAAACAAAAAGCACAGTGAATACTTTGTGTATTCACGAGCATTTTTGTGAAATATGACGGAAAATATGCAAGCATATGACGTGCAAAGCCGTCAGGCGCTCTTTGTGCGGTGTTGCCTCAATCCTCCGGCACAAATCCTCTTGCTCTAAGGGAAATTATCGAAAAAATCAACTGTTCACTCCAGAAAGTTCTTTTGCCAGTTTGACTGCATCGGCGGCTTTGTTGGAGTAGCCGTCTGCACCAATTTCTTTTGCAAATTTCGGAGAAACTGGTTTCCCGCCGATCATTACTTTGACATGGTCACGTAGCCCGCTGTGTTCCAATTCCCGTATGACATCGCTCATGCGATCCATGGTAGTTGTCATTATGGTAGACAGGCACAGAATATCCGCATGGACTTCCTGCACCTTTTGCACAAACTGCTTTGCCGAAACATCCCGTCCGGCATCGTACACCTGAAAACCAGCACATTCCAGGAACAGTGCAACAATGTTCTTTCCAATATCATGGGTATCCCCTTCTACCGTTCCGATCACAATACGTACATCATATCCGACTGATTCATTGCAAAGTGCAGTACGCAGAATTCTCATGGAAGCTTCCATGACATCGGCACAAGTGAGCAAATCGGGCAGGAAATAGATTTCATCTGCATAGAGCCGGCTCACCTCATCCATTCCGGCAATCAGCCCCTCTGTAATGGCAGCTTTGGCATCCCAGTGTTCCTGGAGGATACGCCGCGAAATTTCTTCTGCCTTTTCCTCTTCCATATCGATCTGATTTTGTCAATAATACTTGACACATTTCTCTCGAACGAATTTAAGCAGCAATATCTGCACATTCATAGTATCGTCTTCTCTTGACAGCCGGAGGCAAACCACCGTTTGCCGTGCATATCCGTCTGTTTGCCCAATAACTCATATAATATCTCCAGATCATGGTTTTTAACTCTGCTATAGTATAATTTTTGGATTTATCACCTCTGCTGTAAAATAATTCTTCTTTCATTCTTGCCCACATACTTTCGCAGCGAGCATTGTCATGGCATCTGCCACCTGCACTGTTCATACTCTGAATCATCCCGTATTTTTGCAGTTTCTCCCGATATTCTGCACTTGTATACTGGCTTCCTCTATCGGAATGTATGATGCAGCCTTTGATGTCAGGATAGGCTTTTTTTGCGTTTTCAATTGTATGACAGCAAAGAGAAGCTCTCATATTATCTTCTATGACAAGCCCCAAAGGCATCAGGTCAAAACAGTCGAATAGTGCCGAAACATAGACTTTTCCGTCCTTTGCTTTGAGTTCACTAATATCTGTTACCGCCTTTTTCAGCGGCTTATCTGCACTGAAATCACGCTTCAGAAGATCCTCAGATTTGCGTGCTTCACGATCTGCTTTGGTGATACCATTCGGTTTTCTGTTAGGCTTATGGATAAGTCCAACCTGTTCCATAACCTTGCGGACTGTACTTTCGCTTGGTATAGGAACAGAAATCTCTCCGTCCTGACTTTTCAGCTGCAAGGCTATGTACATACGCTCTCTGCCGTATGTATCGTTCCACTTATCCTCGTTATGAATTTTCATCATTTCTTCCACCAGCGGTTCATATTTCCAAGGCTTGCTTTTTCTTTCAAGATAATCATAGAATGATACACAATTTTCTTTTGTCCGTCCGTACCGATATTGACTTTACATTTTCCGCAGGTGCCGATACCATCACAGGGAGATTCTACCATAATTCCGGCATCTCTTGCCGCCTGCAAAATCGTGGTTCCTTTTTCCACTTCGATTGTAACATCCTGATTTTTAAAATAAACCTTTGGCAATACTGCTCCCTCCTTTTCTCCGATTATCCCAGACGAACCGTATTCGTAAATGTGCGGATATTTTCCAGAGGTGTGAATGTAGAAAGTCCGCATGCCGGTGCAAGGATGTTGATACCGTCACGCACCAGCTGTTCCGTTCGCTTCTCAATGGCACCTTTTTCTCCATTCTGGAGCATGATCGTACTGAGGTTTCCCATGGTGGTGATCTGATTGTACTCGTCTTTGATTTTTTTCAGGCTGACAAAAGCATCTACACTCAGTGCATTGGAATGCAGCTTTGCGCACTCGGCTTTGACCATATCCATATGACCGCAGATGTGTACAATGACAGGAACGCCCATTTCATGAATACCGTCTACCACCTTATTCAGGTAGGGTACGGCATATTCACCGAACATCTTCGGTCCCAGGATCTCACCAGTAGCAGTGGGATCGGCAATGGAAATGGCAGCGGCACCGTTATCTACCATGTGTCTTGCAAATTCCAGAATGTGCTGTGTGACATATTCCAGCACCTTGTGAGAATTTTCCTTATCCTTGCGCAGATCCTTAATAAACCGCATGGGATCAACAATGGATGCGGCTGTGCTCACCGGTCCGGTCACACTGCCGATAGCAGGAATATCAGGATGCTTCCGGCTCAGCTGGTAAATGGACTGAATCACTGCGGCGGCACGGTGATTCTTCTCAATGGAACCCAGGGGGATAAATTCTACATCAGCAGAAGAAGCATATCGTTCCTTCTGAATCTTCGGCTCACATTCCAGTGTTCCATAATTGATCTCACTGCCCAGCACTTCTGCCTCGATCGTCATACAGAACGGGATACCGAAGTTTTCAAATCCAGTGTCATGATGGACGTCATATGCCAGTGCAGACATATCTGCTGCGTTATGATGTCCCTCCGGCAGGACATGGTGGTTGCGGTTCATGACATCCACAATTGCCGCATTCATCATACCGCCCGGACAGATGACCGGCGGACGTTCTACTTCTTCTTTGTTCAGTACACGAACAAGGCGTTCTTTCGGAGAAAATACTTCAATTGCCATAACAATACCTCCATTATTCTACTGCTGCCAGCTGCTTTGCCAGTTTCACTGCATCTGCTGCATTTTTTGAATAACCATCTGCGCCGATCTTATCGGAAAATGCCTGGGAGATCGGACCGCCGCCAACCATGACCTTGAACTGATCCCGGATGCCCCGTTCGTTCAGAATGTGGATCACTTCTTCCATGGCGTCCATTGTGGTTGTCATAAGGGTGGAAATGACAATGATCTCTGCCTGGGTTTCTACGGCAATATCCACCAGCTTTTCCGGCGGAACATCACGACCTGCATCTGTGACATCGAATCCTGCAGTATCCAGCATCAGTACCACCAGATTTTTTCCGATATCGTGCGTGTCTCCCTCAATGACGCCCACCACAACTTTGTGCTTCTCCTGAGAACTGTCCACTGTCAAATAAGGCTTCAAAATATCAATACCCACGTTCATTGCATCTGCACAAGACAGCAGTTCCGGTACAAAATATTCTTCCTCTTCAAACAGCTTTCCGGCTTCTTCCATGCCGGCTGTCAATCCCTTGTCAATTGCCTCGAATGCATCTATGCCTTCTGTAATACACTGGTTTGACAGACGATCTACCTCATCCTCGTCCATATCTACAACTGCCTGTGCCAGTGCTTTCATCATCTTTTCAGACATATCTATTACCTCTTTCTTTTATATAATTATATGAATCATATCGAAATAATATTATTACAAAGCGAATTACCCTTGATGTCTCTATGCAAATACTGTCAGACTTTCTGCTGATACTGATGTGCTGTCTGTACCATGGTCTGTATGTTTTCCAATGGTGTTGCCGGTGCCAGGTCGCAGCCCGGCATCAGGATATAACCGCCTTTTTCCCACTGTGCATTTTCAATACACGATTCCGCCTTTGCTTTGACTGTAGCAGTATCGCTCATGAGCATGACTGCACTGGGATCCAGTTGTCCCGCAAATGCCATTTTACCGTCCAGTATTTCACGAGCATAGGCTGTTTCAACTTTATAGTCCATGGAAAACATATCTGCGCCTGTCTCCGGCAGTACCTCTAAAATTTTATTGGTATTGCCGCAGATATGGATCATTTTAGAAAACACGGAACTATCCATCTGTTTATTGACCTTTTGCAGGTACGGAAGCGCAATTTTCTCAAACATTTTACGGCTGATCATATCGCCGGAAGCACACGGTTCTGCCTGGGAGATGTGTTCCGCACCGGCATCCACAAACATCTGGTAATACTTCACACAGACCTCCGATGTGAAGTCCATCATGTACTTGACACCCTCCGGATCCTTTCGCAGCATGATCATAAACGGTGTTGCGCCGATCATCAGTTCCGCAAGCGTCATGGGTCCCCATTGACTGATGGCAAGCATGGTCTGATCACCGATCTTTTCTTTCATGATCTTTGCGCTCTCTACCATTTTTAAAATGCCCTCGTCCTTTTCCAGTGCGGAAATGTCCAACCTATCTACATCCGACGGCTTTTCGATAAAGGGCTGTGTCGTTGCCGCAGCACCACATACCGAAAAATCTGTCTTTGCACCAAGGGATCTCAGTGCCAGATGGTTGCAGCCGGCTGCACACCAGATCAGGTCAGATTGGATCTTCTCATTGGTACGGATCCAGTATGCTGCGGATTCTTCCGGCGCCATATCGAACGAATCCTGTAGTGACCTTCCGCTTTGGTTATATGCCCAGACGCCGCCTGAGAGAATCATAACCGGCACACGCTCGGTTTTCTCTAATTTTACTGCCTTCTTGAATATTTCCTTTCCGGTCAAGTCTGCCACCTTCTCTTTCATACTTTTCATATAGAAACAGTAGGATTATGTTGCAACACTTTATTCTCACCTGATCTATGCCTATATTTTACGCCAAAATCCAGAGATAGTAAAGATACAATTCTCGATTATTCTATAGGGACAAAAGAAAGATGATTTTCCTGACGTAAGAACGAAGCAGCAATATAATGAAATAACTTCGCACAGAAAACCTTAAGGCAATACCACACATAGATCATGCAGTATTGCCTTGTTCATCTTTATTTTACCATGATTTAGATGATTTCACAGAGGCTTTTCGAGATTCCCATAAGATTCTTCAGGCTTAAGGCAACACCGCACAAAGAGTGCCTGACGACTTTGCACGTCATACGCTTGCATCTTTTCTGTCATATTTCACAAAAATGCTCGTGAATACACAAAGTATTCACTGCGCTTTTTGTTTCATCTGACGAAAAATCTGACGGCGCATCTGACGCACAATCTTTGTGCGGGATTGCCTTAAATAGTTCTGAAACCATTCATTAAATATGAACATTGTTTTTATTGCGCCATTCTCGCGGCGAAACGCCATATATTTTTTTGAATGCTCTGGAAAAATGTAACTGATTGGCATAACCAACTGCACTGCTGATATCACCAATAGAAAGTTGTGTGAGCTTTAGCAATTCTGTTGCCTTCACCATGCGATATTGCAGTAAAAACTCCTGCGGCGTTTTTCCGATAGCTTCTTTGAAAATCTTTCCGAAATAGCTTCGGTTCAGTCCGCATACTGCCGCTATATCTTCTACAGAGATGTCATTCTGAAAATTGTGCTCAATATACATCAGTGCTTCGTGGAGATAAAAATCCCGAAGCTGACTGCCATGATTCAGGTGCATTGAAGCAGAGGAACGTGCCAGATAGTCCAGAAACAGGTAGAGGTGACCGATCAGATGAAAAGGGGAAGAATCCCGGTTTTTTGTCAGATACAGCATTTCCTGTGCCATTTCTTCCCGGAGATTCTTAGAGTTTGCACGGTAAATTGGAGTGTCTGGTGTCAGCCCGGCGGTTTCCAGAATGGTTTTGACGCGAAGCCCGTCAAACTCGACCCAGACATACTCCCACGGCAGATGCTGGTCTGCAATGTATGTGGTGATCTGACCGGGAAAGATCATAAAACCCTGCATACTTTTGACAGAATAGGTCTGTGTATTGCCTTTGCTGTCGTCCGCCATCAGGATTCCGGTGCCGGAAATGACATAGTGAAACAAGAAATGGTTTCGTGCTGCGGGACCAAAGGAATGCGCCGGCTCGCACTGTTCCCAGCCAAACTGGTACAGCCCAAGGTCTACAAAGTTCTCACTGGGAAAGACAGAAAAAATCAGATCATGCATGGATACAGTCCCCTCCTTTGTTGTATTTTTTTACAATAAATCGTTGCCGTTATTCGTTTATATGGAAAATATGCCCCATCATTTCTATTGTAACATGAAATATGCCAAAATGCAAGATGATTTATATTATATGCTAGAAAAAAAGCATATTGATATAAACTTGTGGAATCATGCTATTTACGAAGCGCAAAATGGTATGTTATAATGAAAGCATCAAAAACGCATACGATTCTGGATGCAAAGGAGGAAACTGTATATGAAAAATCGAAAACTGGTACAAGGGATCGTGTTATCCGGCGCAGTGCTGTCGGCTTTTCTGCTCCAGGGCTGCGGCAGCGAGAGCCGTAGTGATGGAAAGACGGAAGTCACTATGCTTCAGTACAAACCAGAAGCTGTCGGCGCATTTGAAGAGATGGAAGAGCGGTTCAATGCCACCCACGATGACATTCACCTGACCATCGAATCGCCCAACGAGGCTATGACGGTTCTGAAAACACGCTTCATCCGTGAGGACTATCCGGACATCATCGGCATCGGCGGCGATATCAACTATTCCAACTTCCTGGATGCCAACATGTTCCTGGATCTCTCAGACTTTGAGGGCGTTGACGATATCAAGCCGGCGTATATGGATATTGTCAAGGAACTGGAATTCATTCCCCAGGACGGGGTCCATGCACTGCCCTATGTGGCAAACTGTGCCGGTATCCTCTACAACAAAGACATGTTCGAAGAAAACGGCTGGGAAATTCCAGAGACCTGGGGCGAATTCACCGCACTGTGTGACGAGATACAGGCTTCCGGTATGCAGCCACTGTACTTCGGATACAAGGACACCTGGACTTGTCTGGCACCCTGGAATGCCCTTGCAGTGGGACTTGCACCATCAGATACATGCAGCAGGGTCAATGCCGGCGAGACCACTTTTACGGAAGAATATGCCGAAGTGGCAGAAAAGATGAAAGTGCTGCTGAAGTATGGGGAGCCAAATCCCTACGCCTACAGCTACAACGACGCCTGCACAGCCTTTGCCAGAGGCGAATCGGCGATGTATCCCATCGGCAGCTATGCCGTACCCCAGATCCTGTCGGTGAATCCGGATATGAACATTGATTCCTTCACCTTCCCGGCAAATGAAAACGAGGCAGACAACGTGCTCAATTCCGGCGTAGACCTGCAATTCTGCGTCATGAAGGAAACGAAAAACAAGGACGCTGTCTATGAGGTGCTGCGTTTCCTGTACGAGGATGAGACCATTCAAATCTATCTGGATAACCAGAATGCAGTGCCCTGTAAGGAAGGAGACTTCACACTGCCGTCTATGCTGGACGGTATGCGTTCCTATATTGACGACGGCAGAATGTCTGACTTCCACGACCACCACTATCCCAGTGAAATGAGCGTGGATGCCATGATTCAGACATATCTGATGGATGACAGCGACAATGCGACAGAGACATTCCTGGCAAAGTTCGATAAGGAGTGGACACGCTATAACCGGGATCTGATTGCAAAAGTACAGGCTTATGAAAAGGGGGAATAAGTCATGAAAAAGAGAAGAGCGATATCCAGCCGGGATAAGACCTATTTGCTGATGATTCTTCCGGCACTGATTCTGTTTGTGGCATTCAATACCATACCGCTAATTACCGGTGCGGTCTACAGCTTTACCAATTACAGAGGTTACGGTGATTTTGATTTTGTGGGACTGCGTAACTATATCGACCTGTTCAGTGACGAACGTGTGCGCAATTCCTACTTGTTTACCTTTAAATACGCCATTGCCGGAACGATTCTGATCAATGTTCTGAGTCTTCTGCTTGCTATGGGACTGAACAGCAGAATCAAAGGCAAGAGCGTACTCCGTGGAATTTACTTCATCCCGAACATTCTGGGCGGACTGATTATTGGTTACATCTTCAGCTTTATTTTCACCTATATCATCCCGGCAATCGGAAAAGCTGCTCATATTGGTTTTCTGGAAAACAGTATTCTGGCAAGTGAGAAATATGCCTGGATTGGCGTGCTGATCGTAGGTGTATGGCAGGCAGTCGCCATGAATACCATCATTTACATTTCCGGCTTGCAGACAGTGCCTGGAGATATTTACGAAGCAGGTATGATCGACGGCGTAACACCGTGGCAGAAATTCTGGAAGCTGACCTTCCCCATGCTGCTGCCGTTTATTTCCATTAATCTGATTCTGAGCACCAAGAATATGCTCATGGTATTCGACCAGATCGTCTCCTTGACAAAGGGCGGTCCGGCACAGAGCACAGAGTCCATCTCCTACCTGATCTATAAGAACGGTATGGACGGCGGACAATTTGGATTCCAGAGTGCAAATGCAGTATTATTCTTTATTGTGATTGTGGCATTTGCCATCATTCAGATGAAAATGACAGGGAAAAAGGAGGAACAGCTATGAAAAAGGCAAAGAAGATCGGCGGTACCAATGTGCTGCTTACAGTATTGCTCATTTTGGGATGTGTCACAGTACTTTTCCCGCTGTACATGGCGGTCATAATCGCATTCAAGAATCCTTCGGAAATGACAAATGACATTGCCGGCGCATTGTCTTTCCCCAGCCATTGGAGTCTGGATAATTTTGCAGAGGCAATGGAAGTCACAAACTTCTGGCACACCCTGGGGAACAGCATCCTCATCACAGGCGTGACCATCGTACTTTCTCTGGTGATTCATTCTATGACGGGATATGCCATCGGAAGAGGCATGGCACGGAAAAAGGGCTTCAAATTCGTGTACTTCTACATTGTCAGCGGTATGTTCGTACCCTTTGCCATCCTGATGATGCCCCTTGTAAAAGAGACAGCCCATCTGGGACTGGACAACCGCCTTGGTGTTATCCTGCTCTATGTGGTATTCTACATGCCCATGAATGTCATGCTCTACAGCGGCTATCTGAAAAATGTCCCCATTGCCCTGGAGGAAGCTGCTGACATTGACGGCGCATCAACCTGGAAAACCTACTGGACGATTATTTTCCCCATGATGAAGCCCATGCATGCAACGGTTGCCGTTCTGACAGCCCTGGGGACATGGAATGATGTCATGACACCCCTGGTCATTATGTCCGGCTCGGAAAATACCACACTGCCGCTGGCACAGCTGAATTTCCAAACCCAGTTCGGTACGAATTATAACCTGGCATTTGCATCTTACCTGCTGGCACTGATCCCCATTCTGATTTTCTATATCTTCTGTCAGAAACAGATCATCGGCGGTATTGCAAATGGTGCAGTAAAGGGATAAGGTGAGAATATGAAGCTGAACAATCAAAGGTAACACCGCACAAAGAACACCTGACGGCTTTGCACGTCATATGCTTACCAAGCCGTCAGGCGTGATTGAATCAGTGATTTCTTAACATCCTATCACTTCGAAATATTCAAATAGGCAATTTATATCGCGCGGGTTAACCATAACTTCGTGTGATATTCCTGCAATAAGGGGGAGATATTTATGTCCATTCGTGTTGAAGTACAGAAAAATGAGAAAATTTTCTACATTGAAACAGAACATTCCATGTATCAGATGAAAGTAGACAGATATGGCGTATTGAAGCATATCTGGTACGGAAAACGTACCGGATGGGATATGGATTATTTACTGCATTATCCAGATGTAGGCTTTTCAGGCAATCTCTACGATGCCGAAAATGACAGAACTTATTCCCTGAACACACTGCCCCAAGAATACTCCTGTGAAGGTGTCGGTGATTTCCGGATCTCTTCCATTGCAGCAACGCATAAGAATGGCAGCAACGCGCTGGACCTGCGTTACAAAAGTCATACTATGAAAAGTGGAAAATATATGATTCCCGGACTTCCTGCTGTGTATGCCAATGAGGATGAAGCAGAAACACTGGAAATCACGTTAAAAGATACTGCTTCTGACATCGAAGTGACATTGAAATATGGCGTATTGGAGCAGTTGGACATTATTACACGAAGCACTGTGATTCGAAATAGCGGTGTGAATTCCGTGACACTGACAAAGGCGGCAAGCCTTTGCCTGGACATTCCTCACGGTGACTGGAAATGGATGCACTTTTTCGGCAGACATACAATGGAACGTCAGCCGGAATGTGTACCGCTGATGCATGGGATTCAAGAAAGCTCCAGTACAAGAGGAACTTCCAGCCATCAGCAAAATCCAACTGTATTACTCTGCGAGCCGGACTGCACCGAAACAAATGGCAATTGTATTGGAGCGGCACTGATGTACAGCGGAAGCTTTCAGACACAGGTGGAGCTTGATCAATTGCATCAGGTGCGTCTGGTCATGGGAATTCATCCGGATTTATTCCGCTGGAAATTGAACCCTAACGAAGAATTTTATACGCCTGAGGTGATTCTATCCTACAGTGCCACAGGTATGGAAACTTTGTCGCATCACTTCCATGAAGTGATACGAAAACATGTTTGCAGGGGGAAATATCAGCTTGCAGAGCGGCCTGTACTTATCAACAACTGGGAAGCCACCTATTTTGACTTTGATGAAAATAAAATTTTAAAAATTGCAGAACAAGCTTCGGCATTGGGCGTAGACTTGTTAGTATTAGATGACGGCTGGTTTGGAAAACGTGACGATGACTGCTCCGGATTGGGTGACTGGGTTGTCAATACATCCAAACTGCACGGCGGTCTGAGCGATCTTGTAGAAAAAATCAAGGCATTGGGCATGCGGTTTGGAATTTGGTTTGAACCGGAAATGGTTTCGGAGGACAGTGACCTATATCGGAGACATAAAGACTGGGTCATTCAGATTCCTGGTAGAAACCCCATGCGTGGGCGGTATCAGCTGGTACTGGATATGACCAATCCGGAGGTGCAAGAATATCTTTATCAGACCATCAGTGGTATTTTGAACAGTGCAGATATTTCCTATGTGAAATGGGATATGAACCGCAGTATCAGCGATTGGTATACCGCTTGTTTGTCCGCTAAGAATCAAGGTGAAATGCCGCATCGTTACATTCTAGGACTTTATAATCTGCTGGAGCGGCTAACTTCCGCTTTCCCAAATGTACTCTTTGAGGGATGCAGCGGCGGCGGCGGACGGTTCGATGCAGGAATGCTGTACTACTGCCCGCAAATCTGGTGCAGTGACGATACAGATGCCTATGAGCGCACGAAAATTCAATATGGCACTTCGTTCTTCTATCCGATTTCCACAGTTGGTTCTCACGTTTCCGCAGTTCCGAATCACCAGACCGGAAGAAAGACACCAATTGAAACCAGAGCAATCACTGCTATGGCTGGAAGTTTTGGTTATGAATTGGATTTGAATGCATTGTCCGAAGAAGAAAAACAAGCAGTTGCAGCACAGATTATACGATTCAAGAAATACAGTCCTCTCATTCACAACGGAAACTATTACCGTCTGAGCAACCCCATGCAGGACAAATATGCCGTCTGGGAATTTGTATCAGCCGACCAGACGGAAGTATTGGTGCAAGGCATGGTATTTCGCACAGAACCGAACATGCTGCAATACCGGATTCAACTGCGGGGTCTTTTACCGGAACAGCGGTATCGCCTGGAGGAAACTAGCGCAGTATATACGGGAAATGCATTGATGAACGGTGGTATTCTGCTGCCGAAAACATGGGGTGATTATGCGTCGTTAGAATTGCATTTGCGAAGAACGGAGGATTGAAAATGAAACTGCAAACATTGATGCAAAAGCTGAAGGATGGCGTTTTTGATGAGCACAAGCTTTCTTGGCGAATGCGATGAGGTACAACACATCTGCATCGGTGTTCCGAATCAGGTGAAAATGAAAAGTTCCACCAATGACAATAATATGCCTAAATTATTGTTGTATCCGAAAATTCATTAACATATCAATCGTATTTTGAATAAATGAGAAATGCCCTGTGTACAAAACACAGGGCATTTGAAGGCGATATCAAATACATATATATCTGAATCTGCAAAGTTGAATTTTATAAAAGCTAAAAAGTGGCTATATTACGAAAAAACAAGATATTTTCCAACTTCGAAAAGTACACATTTTGGGTGAATAATTTTAAGCAAGAAAAAAATCTTGTTTAAGTCTAAAAATAAGGCGAAAACAGATATAAAGTCAATTTGAGTTTTGCGGATTCGAGTCTGAATATCCAACCGTGTAAATGCCAATAATAGCCACAAAAGAAAGTGGAGATATTGGTATGAAAAACAGGAATCATGGATTAAGCGAAAAGGAAATGGAACTGGTAAAGTATCTGATGGCAGACTGCCAGAGCACAGGGGATATTAGAACAAACTGAAGCGTCTGTTTGCCGGAACAATTGAACAGATGCTGGAGGCAGAAATGGATGAGCACCTTGGTTACGAAAAGAATTCTATTCTTGGAAACAACACCGGAAACAGCCGCAACGGCTATGGAAAAAAGACAATCACCAGTGATTACGGCGAGTGCGAAATTGCTGTGCTACGTGATCGCAATGGTGAATTTGAACCCAGAGTGATAGAAAAAAGACAAACGCGAACAGACGAAATCGAGCAGAAAATCATGGCGATGTACGCCAAAGGAATGTCCCAGCGTGACATTGAAGATACGTTGCGTGAAATCTACGGTTCGGAGATTTCACAGGGCTTAATTTCTCGCATTACCGACAAAATTCTTCCTGAGGTAAACGAATGGCAGAACCGTCCGTTAGACAAGATTTATCCGGTTGTTTTCTTTGATGGAATCGTATTCAATTCCCGCAAGGATAACAAAATTGTCAGCAAATGTGTGTACTCCGTTCTGGGAATCAATATGGATGGACAGAAAGAGATTCTGGGTACGTGGATTTCAGAAAACGAGTCTGCCAGCTTTTACGCAAGTATTTGCTCTGATCTGAAAAATCGCGGTGTTACGGACATTTTTATTGCTTGTCATGATAATCTGACAGGACTGTGCAGTGCGATCAACTCAATTTTTCCTAAGACGAAAAATCAACTTTGCATTGTTCATCAGATCCGGAACAGTTGTAAATTTGTGCCCTACAAGGACAGAAAAGCAGTATGCGCAGATCTGAAAAAAATCTACGGTGCAGTCAATCTTGACGATGCGGAATTTGCAAAAGAGGAGTTCCGTGAAAAGTGGGACAAGAAGTATCCGAACATTCTGAAATCCCGATGATCGCACCAATGAAAGATATGGCAAAATATTTTGCAATGTAAAGTCCTCTGATGCCGTTGTTTGTAAATCCAATGGCTTTCATCACGCCAATTTCACGGAATTCCTCGTTCATAGTGAAGTTGATCGTAAAATGAAGAATCACCATAGAAATCAGAATCAGACATATGCTGACAATCAGAACAATCGCTGCAATCAGCATATCCATAATGTACATCAGCTTGATTCCCGAATAGTTGACATTCATGATCGTCTGCAAATCAAGATTATAAAACTGATCCATAAATTCCGGATCATTGGTATAAACCTCAATGGAATCCATGGTGCTTACCTGTTCACTGTGAAACAGCTTAAAGTCATTTTCACTTACCAGAAAACGTGTCGTCCCAATCATTGCCGAACCGAAAAGAGCGGCCTTTGTATAGCCCTTCAAAGTGAATTCCTTTTTGACGCCGTTTGCTTCTATTACTATTTTACAGCCCTCATAAAAATCATTTTCATCAGAGTTGAAAATTTCGGCGGTAACGTAAATCTCGCCGTCACGCACTTGGGTCAACTCATCGGCATTCCTGTCAAATACCTTTGTTCCGCTTATGGTTGATAAGCACAGGCTGTTTCCGTATTCAAACTGATCGCCGCTGATCGTAACATTAACAGGATCAATTTGAAGAAGCTCTGTACAGCTGTATACATAGTCGTTATCTTCGGCGAAGGTTTCAAAGCATTCCGTTTGTTTTTCATCCGACATTGCAAACCAATAGTCGGGGACGTTGGCTTTTTCAAAATAGCTGTCCAGCGCAGTGGAAATGGTAAACAGATTGTTTGCACTGCTTGCAATGAACATCGCCGCCATTGTAATGAAGATCAACAGAATGACATTCATGGTCTTTTTTCGTTTCAGGTCTTTTTTAAGTATTCTGAGGTACATTTTCATGCTCCTTTCATTGTTGTGATTCCATTGTAGCATGAAAATTATTAAATAATCCTTAAATGGAATTTCGGAGCAAAAAACACTTTCTGATCACACTTCTGAAAATCAATACAAGAAGCCTCACTGCTGGTACATAAATGCTCACCAAAAATGTCTAATTTTTTTCTGATTTGTTCGAATAAGGTATATCAGAAAGTAACAAAGGTACAATCCCTTCCATACTGATCAGCATAATTCAAAAATTCATATAAATTTACTGACAGAACTTTTGCATTCGCTCGAATTCTACTTGTATTTCCGATAGAAATATGGTACAATGATGGTGGATGAGTATTGTAGATAAAATAAGGAATAGACACTTTAGGAAGGGGTATGAATATGGATCAAATTTCATTTTTTGATGATGAAGTCATTGAAAAGTCTGATTCTGTGGGGATGCTTAATGTTGTGAAACTGGATTTTGTGCAAGGGGCCTCCCTTTGCTGGAAAGATCTGTTTTCCGGATTTGACCATCTTTATGCAATCACCTACTCTTCCGGAATCGGGTTTGTCAGCAAATTACTGGAACTGTTTGATTCGGCGGAAATCATTTTCGGCTGTGAACAGGTAATGTCCTATTCGCTCAATGAAGTCATGGCATATCAGACAAAGCTGATCGAGCGAATCCGAAGCTCCAAGGCAAAGGATTCCCTGATCACAAGAATCCAAGAGGAAACACTCCGACTCTATGTCACCAGAACAAAACTGTCCCACGAAAAGATCTACCTGCTTTCCGCGGATGACGGACGTAAGAGAGTTGTCATGGGCTCGGCAAATATGTCCTATCAGGCATTTGCAGGGCATCAGCGGGAAAACATTTCCTATATGGACAGTGATGAAGCATATGATTGGTACATGAACATCTACCAGTCCTTGAAAGAGGATTGTACGGATGAAATCACGGGAAACGCTCTGCTTGTTGCGGATCATTGTGAGCATCTGGATGAACTGCCTATTTCCCAGACAGTGAAGGTAAAGAAGGCACTGGCGATCGTTCCGGATGAAAGTAGTGCGGAAAATGTGGAATTTGCACTGGATGTTTCCAATCTTTCTGCAAAAATAAAGCCTTTGAATCCAAAAGCGGATAAGAAAGGAAAGATACTGCTGTCACCTACCAAAATCGTATCCATGCGCACTCATGCGAAGGAAACACAGGAACGTGAAAAAGAAACACGCAAGGAGTTCCCACAGCTGGTGCTTGATACGGACAATGGCACGGCAATGCTCAATGATGTGAAACTTGATCTCCATCCTGTAGATGATGAGATTCGCAATGATGTGGTGCTCTTCCTGCAATATATGGACGGCTACAAAAATTTCCATGGTGATTACGCCTACATGCAAAGGCGATACTTTGAATTTGCCAACTGGTTTTTCTGTACACCGTTTATGGGGATCATGCGTGATACGGCGATACGCTACAACCAGAATACATTACCGTATCCGATCTTCGGACTTGTGTACGGACAGAGTAAAGCAGGAAAGACCAGTTTTCTGGAAACTCTGCTCAAGATGATGATCGGGCAGAAAACCAGAATGGCTGCCCCCGAGTTTACAAGAAAAACAATTGATGGTCTGCGTTATGAAGTAAAGGGAGCACCGATTATTGTAGATGACCTCACACAGACAAGATTCACACAACATGCCATCGAAACGATCAAGAACGATGCCTTTGGTGTATCTGAAAAAATGGTGCATTATCCTGCGGTCGTCATCAGTGCCAATGAGGATGTAAAAGCCGTTGCGCCTGAAATCATCCGCAGAACTGTGATCTGTAGAGTACAGGCAGGTCTAACAAATACTGAGGTTATGAAAAGCAGCATTGTACGAAAAGTGCAGAAGAATATCGGGACGGCTTTTTATCGGGAATATCTGCACAGGATGTTTGAATATGTGCCGGAGCTAATTGAGGACATGAAGGATGACGACATTGATGCTGCACCGGATATTTTAAAGCTATCCTCGGAAGTGATTTGTGAAATACTTTCGGAACATGCTGAACACCTGCCCAAATATGTCCGAAAGCTTTCATTGCAGGATTATTTCAGTGAGAAGGTAACAGGAAATCACGCTATCCAGACAATTCGCACTGCATGGAAAACAAGTCGGAATTGTTTTGACATTGATAAAAAGACAAACACGATCCGATATAACGCTGGACAATCTTATGACGCTGATCGTATCATTAAGGAATTGCCCGAAACGCTTGAACCTCGAAAATCCCGTGAATGGGTGATTATGAATCTGGATGAAGCAAGGGATTTCTTCGGAATTGATTTCAAAATGACATTATTGGATAGGATTAAAAAAGGATAACAGGCTATGTAAATTTCGAAAATAATACCGATATGTTTTAAAATTATATATGTTTCATAACGTATCAAAAAAACAAGGAGTTGTCTGCACATAGGTACATTCAACTCCTCATTTTTGGAAATTGGAACATGGTGATTGGACTCTAAACAGAGATTTCCTTGGGCAACACCGCAAAAAGAGCGCCTAGCGGCTTTGCACGTCATATGCTTGCATATTTTCCGTCATATTTCACAAAAATGCTCGTGAATACACAAAGTATTCACTGCGCTTTTTGTTTCATCTGACGAAAAATCTGACGGCGCATCTGACGCACAATCTTTGTGCGGTATTGCCATAAATCTATCCAGATTGCAGGGCGTCTTCAGGCAAACAATATTTTTCATGGCGGGATTGTGCTAACAGATTGTCAGGAAGATCCTAACACATTTTCTGAAAAAGTGTTAGAATAATGATAGAAACTATGAAAAGTACACGAGAATCTGTACAATGTTAAACAATTTCAGGAGGGTAATATCATGAATAGAATCATATCCAGACTGGTTGCGTGTTTTCTGTCCTCGGTCGTATGCCTGAACGCAGCAGCACTTCTGACTGCCGGTGCAGAGACTGCCGCGCTGACAAAGGACACTGCTGTGGAAACATCCAGCGGTATCACCATCAGTGCCGACAAGATCAGCACCAGCAACTACAAGGACACCCGGTACAACAATCCGGTTTCTTCCGACTTCTTCTGCGCCGACCCGACCTCAGTCGAATATAACGGCAGACTCTACTTGTTCGGCACGAACGACCACGAACAGTTTCTGTCTGCGGGACCGAACAAGGACAACACTTATGAAAAGATCAAGTCCATGCTGGTATTTTCCACTGATGATATGGTGAACTGGGTGTATCACGGCGAGATCAATATCGGCGAGATTGCACCGTGGATCACCAATTCGTGGGCGCCCTCCGTGGTATCCCGTGTAGAAGATGACGGACTGACCCATTTCTATATGTATTTCTCGAATAACGGCCTTGGTGTAGGCGTTATCACATCGACTGACCCCGTCACTGGCTGGACAGACCCGCTGGGACAACCTCTGATTTCCACCAGCACCCCCGGGATCGGCGACTGCCCGAATCCCTTTGACCCGGGGGCAGTCATCGATGAGAATGGTGTAGGTTGGCTCTCCTTTGGTGCAGGCAAGGGATCTTCCGGAACGGACTTTATGCCCGGCTCTGCTCGTATCGTACAGCTCGGAGACGACATGGTCTCCTTTGCCAGCGATTTCAAGGAAATTCCGGCTGCGTATCTATTTGAAGCGAGCGAGCTGAACTATATTAATGGTACATATGTCTACACCTACTGCTCCGACTGGAGCGACCACACCGAGCAGTGGCCCTATGACTGTCCTGCGCCTGCCGGCTGCGGCATGGTCTACATGACCACCAAGACACCGCTTGACCCGGAAAGTTGGGAAATGAAGGGCGAGTGCTTCGTGAATCCGGGTATTTCAGGCTTTGATTACTCCAACAATCACACCCATATGCATAAGTTCAAAGATAAGTGGTATATGTTCTATCACACCCTTTCCCTGAAACGCGGCATGGGCATCACCGGCAGCTACCGCAGCATGGGCGTGGATGAGATCGAAGTAGATGAACAGACTGTTACTATCACAAAGGACGGCGGCACCAAAAAGGGTGTCAAGGCAAACGGAAATCTGAATCCGTTCAATGTCAATCTCGCCTCTGAACTGAATAATACAGCGGAGATCGAATACGACCTGACTGACCAGCACGCTCCGACAGTCGGCAGCAAATCTGAAGGCTCCTGGTTCAGCGTGCGCAGTGCTGAATTTACTTCCTCAGGGGAAAATGAAGAGCCCACAACACCCATAGAGCTGACACAAACCAATATTGATACACTCCAGTATAATATCACTGTACTGAATGTGGATGCACCGACTGTTGTCACCATGCATCCGGCAACCAACACAGGCACGGATATGAACTGTTCCGTGGAAGTGAATGCTCCCGGAAAATACACCCTGACAAGCGATATGGGCGGTGCAAAGGGTCTCATGAACATGGGATACTTTACTGCGGAGAATGATGTTCCAATCACCTTTGTCATTGATAGCATCGTTGTGAACAATAAGTACACCATCGACATTACCGCTGAGCTGACCAATACCAGAGAATGGGCGGACGGTCTGCGCAACATCTGGAACGGATTTTCTGACGGTGATAACGTTTACGGTGATGAAAATGCAGTATTCCGCTATGTGGGTACTGATGATGCCATTGAACTGTTTGTCTCCGAGTCGGCAGGTAGCGCCGGAGGAAATGCGCCGCTGCTCGAAACTCCTGTGAAATTCCTTGCAAGCGTAAAGGGTATAGGCAGAGTTGAAGTACGCCTTGACAGTCCGACTGGTGACATTCTGACAAGCATTGATTTTGATACACCGGATGCATTCACCACAATTTACAATAACGAGGTTGCAGCCATCGGCGGCACCCATGATCTGTACTTCGTATTCTCGGATGCAGGAATAACGATGCAGTCGTGGTGCTTTGCCCCCCAGGAAAGTACAGAACTCGTCCGTGGTGATGTAAATGCAGACGGAAACTTTACAGCGGCAGATGTTGTCATGATGCAGAAATTTCTTTTAAATGCAGGAAAATTGATCAACTGGAAAGCCGGTGATCTGAATGAGAATGAACGGATCGATGCCTTTGACCTTGCGCTGATGCGGCAGGACCTTTTGAAAAAATAACAACATAATCTTTCCATGCAAGGATATTACTGAGTGAGCTGCATTTGCTTTGTCAGCAAGTGCAGCTCATTCTAAGGAAGCACTGATTAAATCTGGTGCGCAGATTGTACTCTACAAGCATAAACTGCGTCAGATTTTTCGTCAGATGAAAAAAGTGCAGTGAATGCTTTGTATATTCACGAGCATTTTTTGTGAAATATGACGAAAAATATGCAAGTAAGATGCATGCCAAGCCGTAAGGCGTGATTTAATCAGTGCTTCTTTAGAATCGCAATTCCTTTTGCAAAATACTTCCCCGAACATAAAAACTGCTGCACCCTCACATTTGCTTTGGTGCAGCAGCTCTCTTGCTGTGAATAAAATTATCTCTTACTCAGTCTTTTCAAATACCATTTCCGTGCCATCATCCTCCATTTTTAGCTTGCCGTCCTCCATGGTGTATGAAATCTCTTCACCGTCAGCGCTGATGACGCCGTCTTTCCATTCGATGTCTTGGGTTTCCTCCTCACCCATTACCAGCTTACCGGTTCCATCATCATTGAGTTGGATATACATTTCAGGCGCTTCCATGTCCATTTCGGCATACATGGCCTCCATATCTTTCATGGTGATAGTCTCCCCATCATCTGTCATGGAGTAAAGGTCATACCGACCGGCGTCGCTTTTTCCGCAGCCTGTCAGGCTCAGTGTTCCTGCCAGTGCTGCTGCACAAATAATGGATACAAATCTGAATTTTTTCATACTGCATTCCTCCTAAATATGAAATAGTTTGTGGCATTTCCGTCTGCAACCGGCAATGCCTATATTTTACGTTATCCAATAACGCAAATACAACTTAAAAGTCTGTGTCCAACTGAAACAGGATCAATTCATCCCATGATTGATCCGAACGCTCCTCCACCATGGAGACATAGATCTTGCCGTCAGGAGCTTGATACAACCCGCTGATCCAAGGATAGTCGGTACCAAACAGTTGGCCATCATCTGCTGTTCCCAAATAATTTCCATCGTTGTCCCAAAGCGTGATATTTCTCAGGTTTCCGTCAACGGCCAGAATCCCGTTTTTCGTTTGAATTGTACCGGTGATACTGCCTAAGGAATCGCCGTCAGATCCGGACAAGGTTTTGATGTATGCGCCATCGTGATCCAGTACAAACACCTTATGTCCGCTATCATCCGCAGCGCTTCCGCTGATGACAATGTAATCCTCTGTGACAAAAACGTCACTAATGAGATCAATCAAATCTGATTGGATGGAAAGTGCTTCTTCTTTTATGGAGCCGTCTTTCTGGATGGTGATTTTGCTGACATCATCGACACTGGTGAAGAATTCAACGCCGAAGCTTCCATCAGGACTAACAGCAAATTCGTTTTCAATCTCCGGCGCATCAGTCTGCTTGCCATCACGATAAACTAAAATTGGAGACATGAAAGCAGAAATGTAGACATTGCCGTTGTTGTCCGCTGACATATGGTCATAATCCTCTTCCAGTTCGATAGTCTCCTGCAAAGCGGCATCAGAGCCGTTCAGAGAGAAAATATACAGGTGGTAGTCACTTAACACATACATGGTATTGCCTGTGACCACGACCCGGTTATCGAAAATATCGTTGGGCAGAATGCTCTCTGAGGCAATGAGCTGGGTTGCCGTGAGACTGTAGCTGTCCACCTCAACGGTTCCGGTCTCTGCCACAATGGGCGCGCCATCCCAAGGATAGGGCGCATCCGTTTCGCTGCCCTCCGGCAGTGTGAAGGTCAGGCTGTTGATCAAGCTCTGGACATCCTCGCTGTCGTAATCTCCTGAGACAGAAATGTTCACAGACATCTGTGCACCCTCATTGCGGTATGCAAGCAGGGTTACCGGTTCGCCCCAGTATTCATATTCCGCTTTCACAAAGGCGCAGCCATTCAGTTCGACTTTTTCCAGCTTGTCGTCTGCATAATCTCTGAGATCAATTCCATAGCTGACAAGATTCTTCCGGTAGTCCAGAGAATCTTCAGTGTTCACAATGATCTCTACAGAACGTTCCACATAGTCATCGCTGTCCCGGGCTTCAAAAGTGTGGGAAGAATAGGTATCATTTTCCGAAGTATAATCCTCGTTCTCCTGTAATGTATCGGGGATAGAGCCTTTCCAGAAGGTAGTTTCCTTCTGTGCGCCATCTGCCTCTGGTGCCTCTGTCTGATCGGGTTCACTGCTGTTTTCCGCCTCTGTGACAGCTTCTGTAGCAGAGGACGATTCGGCTTTGCTGCTGTTATCCTTCTGGCTGCCGCATCCAGCGACGGTCAGGCACAGATTCAGGCATATCATTCCCACAATGATTTTTTTCATACGCATATGTATTCCCTCCATTTTCAATTGATTCTGCCTTGTGATTTCTTACTAAAACCTGTTTCACATCTTATTTGCATGTATCTTTTCGGCGAATGTTGCTGCTTTGAACGGGATTGCTTTAAAACGGATCCCCGCACTGAGGACAAAATCTTGGAACTACCGCGCCGGGTTCCGGCATCCAGCCACACTTGTCGCAGCAAAATGCACCTGTTGTCTGGGGCTGTGGAGCACCACAAGTCTGACAGAATTTGCCACTGTTTTGTGTGCCGCAGGAACAGATCCATCCGCCGGGAGACACTGTGCCAGGCTGAGGAACAGCAGCTGTCTGGGAATATACCGGCGCTGCATTGTACCCATTCTGCACAGGCATATTGTGGGGCATCAGCAGGTTGCGCAGCTCATACAGCTGGCCTTCATATTTGTGATAGTCCTCGGTAAAGCGGTTTTCGGGACGATTCCCCTCCGACAGCTCCAGACTAATGCTGCTGAACCAAGGAGAATTCACGGAGATTTCTACGGCAAACTCATAGTGATAGGTATAGCGGGGCGGACGGTAGCTTTCCCGTTTGCCATCGGCAGTTTTCCGATAGATCTCCTCCCGGTGTTCCTTGATGTCGGTATTGCACGAGATCACCTGAGAAAGGGAGAGCAGATCCGGGTTCTCATCCTGCCAGTTGGCACGGCTCGTCACCAGAAATGTACCTGCTGCCACATCCACGTAGATCTTTCGATGATCGCCGAATACGTGGGTGGGACGAAATCCCCCAAGCTTTTGTTTGTTTTCCTCACGGTATGCAAGCTGCTGTTTGATTTCTTCCACCGTTGCGTGCTTTCTGCCGCTGAAAAGCGGAGAAAGCTTTCCGGCGCATTCCTTGCACAGGTTTCCGTCCTCCAGCTTCCGGTTGCCCAGCACCCCGATCTCGCCGCCGCAGACAGAGCATTCCTTTTTTTCGAAAAGGTTTCCAAATAGTCCCATGTCAAATACCTCCTTTGGGATTTCAAAACAATCGACAAAGCTGCCAGATAGTACTGCATTCCGCAATCGACAGCAAAATTTACTGCATTACAACGTATCAACCACCGCAGAAAGATAAGTCGCCGAAACAGAGCTATAGATGAAGTTGTCAATGAGCCCATCTTTTTTTGCCTGAAGCACCTGCCGTGCCAGTGCATTTTCCGCGTTTTCATCTACAATCAGAACGACCTTGCAGTGAGGACTTTTTCTCTTTACCGCATGGCTGATCTGAAGCCGTTCCATCAGTTGCCAAGGCGAATTTCCTGACACTTCCATAAGGAGCGCATATGGCTCACAAAGGCTGCAAAGATCTGCCGTTTTCTCTGGTTTTTCCACTCTGTGGACATCGAAGTCCGAGTCGGAGCGCTGCAGCACCTGTGCCACGGCATCGGCAAAAAGATAATTCTGCATATCCACAACGACCCTGCGCATATCCTCACCACACTTTCTGGAAATCAGATCTTATACGAATCATCTTGTCTAAATTATACTGTTTTTTCAAAAAAATGCATCCCCCATTTGGGGGATGTGGGCTAATTTTTCTAAAAAAATTGCCCGATCATAAAAAACCGGGCAATTTCTCAAAATCCATTCACAATCAATCGTTTGCTCATGACCATGGCAGCCAGCTTAGTCTTGGAAGTGAAGCCAGTCTTTTGCAGCATACTGCCAACCTGAGATTTCACCGTTTCAACGGACACACTCAGGGAACCTGCCATTTCCTTATAAGTCATTCCCTCCACAAGAAGCCGCAGCACCTTAATCTCTGCGTCGGTGAATTCATAGCTGGAGGCGTTGCCGATGCGAACCTCTGGCATTATGTCCGGATAGACAGATTCTCCCCGCATGGTACGCTCCACCACTGTCATCAGTTCCGTCTGGCTAACATCCTTGAACCAGATGCTGTCCGCCCCAACTGCTTTGGCACGATGCAGATAACCGGCATCCAGCATAGAAGTAACGATAATGACTTTGATGTGGGGAAAACGTGCTTTCAGAAGCATTGTGGCATCAAATCCGCTTTCGTCATTTTCGGTGCAAACGTCCATCAGCACCAAATCTACTGGCCTCGATGCACAGAGTTTTTCTGCAAGGCCTGCGCTGGAAATGGAACCGGCAAGGTTGTAATCCTCACTCTGCCTGATATAATTTTCCATGGTTTCCCGGATCATGCGCTGATCCTCTACAATCAATACGTGTTTCATGGTGTTTCCTCCCATCTCATTGGAACAGATACCGACAGTTCAAATCGTGGTTGGCTTTTGACCTGCATGATTCCGCCTTTTTTCTGGATCCGAAGGCGCAGGGAGGACAGCCCGCCGCCCTCGCGAATCTCTTCCTTCGGTACTGTGCCGTTGTTGGTAATGACCACAGAAGCCATCTCCTGATGGCAGTGCAGTGTAACGTATAATTCATCAGCACACGCATGGCACGCAGCATTTGTCATACACACCCGTATGGCCGCCAGCAAAAGCTCCACAACCTCTGTGTTTTCAGGGAAATCTCCGCTTATCTGGATGTGAATACCAATTCGTTTTGCAGCATCGAGCAAGCGCATGAGAGAATCTTTTTCCTCCATGCGTTCATTTTCGTGCTTCAACAGCCGCACCGCGTTTTTCCATACCGTCAGGTCAAGTTCTTGCATGGGTCTGTTCTGCTGTAAAAACTTTCTTGTAGCAATAACACTTCTGCCAATATCATCATGGACACGCATTTTCATATTGAGGCTCTCCTCCTCGCGAATCAGTGCGATAATATTGGCAGAGAGGCGGCGCATTCTCTGTGCGTATTCCTCCAGAATGTAGTTGTCCTGCTCCAGTTCCTTCTGACGACGGTACAGCTCTGTGACATTAGCAGCCGTGATCTGGGTATAAGCGCTTCCATCCTGCGTGGTGATTTTCTCCTGTGAAAAACGCCATGCACTGCCGTCATGAAAAAGAAATATGCCGTTGCTATTCTGATTTCCAGAAGTGCTGCTGTCAAAGAGCTCCTGTAATTCCCACAGGCTTTGCAAATCTCTGCCGGTCAGGGCAAAGATGAGACGGTGCATCTGGTAATTGCACAGTGTCACCATGCCGTTTTTATCAAAAAAACAGACACCTGTTGGGAGATTATCAAAGGCCTCCTTGACGGCATTTCGTTTGAGACGACTCATACCCCATTCCCTTCTATCGAAAGACGCAGAACAAGCTGCCATTCGCCGTCCTCATCCCGATTGACTGTAAACTGACCGGAAGCCAAGAGAAAAAAATCAATGTCTGCATCTGTGTTTAACGTCAGATAAAAGAAATCCTCCGTTTTCCAGGCGTAAACTGTGAGACAACTCATGTGATCCAAAGAAAGTTCCATGATCCTTTCAAAAAAGTCGTACATTTTTATCAGGGAAACAGCTGGAACGGGTTCTGTCATGTCCGAAGCAAATCCACAGGTCACGCCGTACATCTCCAGATTGTTCATGGATTCCCCAAACGTCAATGAAAGCTCTCTTGCATCCAGCAAAGATGCTTTATCGGCCAGAAACACAAGATTGCTTCGCCGTTTCAGATAAGCACCAATGACCAGCATTTTTTTCAGCAGTACGCATCGAGCTTCGTCTGTTTCGGCTTTTTCCGTCTGCCTGATCAGCTCATCCATAAGACAAATCTGTGGTGCTGTCTCCTGCTGGATAATTCGGTACAGGCGTTCCTGTTCCGCAACGTGCGCCTCACGGGCTTTGACGGCGTTTTCCTCTTCCAGGAGCCCATTGCTGTCCTCCAGATTTTCCTTGGCTTCTCTCAGTGCATCCAGCACCTCCAGAAGTGCCGACATATCTTCTGACCAGATAACATGCCCGCCATGTATGGGCGCACTGGAAAGCCGTATGCCGCCATCCAGCATGACAAAGCCGTTTTCTGTCTGACGAAGCACCGAAGGATTCACGCGCTTTGCCGTTCTGGAGGACAGACAGACATGGTATGCTTCGTCAGTGATTTGTGCACCCACAGTTGAAGCGTCAAATAATTCCAAATAGTGGGTATTCGCTTGAATAAACCCGCACCGAATGCAGAGTTCCAGCGTCGCAGCGTACATGAGACACATGACTGCCGTCATATCCCCAGCAAGAAACAGCAGCCATTTGATTCTGAGAAAATACAAGCTGAGATATAGAATCAGAACCGCAATAGGGATGCAAGGAAACAGAATCAATCTGCGGCTGCCGGAAACTCTACGCTTTCTGCACAGCTCGACCAACATGAAAATGCCACACAAAAACATCCAGATGGCAAGCAGATAATAGCCCACAGCATAACCATTATCTTGATCCGTCCACACAGCCGCTTCTGCCGGAAAGGTAAATACAAGTTGATGCAGATCGTTTGTCATGACCAGCAGGAAGAGGATAGTTGTGGGCAGGTACAAAAGCCCCGCCTGTTTCGGCAGACAGTAGTTCTCCGGTTTGCCAATGGACATGGCCACAAAAACGGCAAGCAGCGGAATGAACAGCAAGGGCAGATAATACAGATACCAGAGATGCCGTGTAAGGGTGGGATGAAGCGTCGAAGAAACAAAATGAAATTTCAGGGTTCTTACAAGAAACCAGAACACCATCAGCGCAGCAATGGCAGTCAAATACCGTCGCGCCTGCTTTTGAATGATCCGGTTCCGCAGGGAAAATCCCCATGCAAGAAAGAGGGCAAGGTAAATCAGCGCACGCACCAGACCCATCTCATGGGAATAGCTGTCTCTGATTCCCGGAATACGGCATATATACGCAATCAATAACAGAACAGCAATGGGTATCATTTTGCAGAGATCCTTTTTGCTTTGCTTCGTCACCGCAGCACACCTCACTTTTTCTTGAGTTTTATCGCACAAAGAATGCCAGTCAGCTTTGCACGTTCTATGATTTCGCTTGTTTCTGATGGATGATCCTTGTGGCATTTCCCATCACGGAGCTTATGAAAAACGGTAATTTACTTCGTCAGATCCTCCCAGGTCACATCTGACCCCACAGAAACACGTGCATAGTACAGCAGGATCAGGTATGCATCATCTGCATCCAGATCGCCGTCCTGGTCAATATCCGCAGCCTCGATGAGCTGTTCTTCCAGTTCCGGTGTGTCGAACATGGTGTGCTCCTTGCCCACCATTTCCTCAGCGTAGTATACCAGAACAGTGTACGCATCGTCTGCGTCAATTTTGCCGTCCTGGTTGGCATCGCCTTTCAGGATCGTATCCGCAGTGCCTGCTACCGTGAAGGCAACATCCACAGAGCCGACATAATCGCCGATGCCGGAAATGGTCAGGGTATAATCCCCGGCATCCGTTACCACAAAGTCTCCCTCCAGGACATAATCCACGCCGCAGGTCAATCGTTCACCGTTGTAGGAGACGATGGGTTCCACATACTGTTCCGTGCCGTCGCAGGTGATATCGTCCAGCTGAACGGAAACCGTATCGGCGGTCAGCTCCGGATGGGTCATGCCCACAACGAAGAGTTCTGCGCCTGCAAAGCCGGTTTTTGGGATGAATTCTACGGTGAGACAGCCATTCGCATCGGCAGCCGCCTGAGAGATGTACAGGAGGTTTTCGCCGGAAAAGGGCGCTTCTGCTTCGCTGGACTGCATGATGTAGAAGTTGTAGATTTCGCCGGGGGTCAGGTTAGTGAAATCGGCGGATTGAAGCGTGCCGGTTTCCACATCGGCGGTGTAGCTTTCGGCGATGGGAGAGGAACCGTAAAGGGTGGGTTCTGCGGCGGCTGTGGTGAGGTCGGGGGCGGTGGAGTTGTAGTGGATGGTGGCGTTGATTAGCTCATCATTGTCAGAGCCTATTGTAATTGCGTTCCATTCGGCTTCTGTGCCGGTAAAGTATACATCAGTCAGATTATCACAGTCCACAAACGCACGATCACCAATCGAGATCACACTGTTGGGAATGGTGATGCTGGTCAGACTATAACAGCACCAAAACGCATCATCACCAATTGAGGTCACACTGTTGGGAATGGTGATGCTGGTCAGACTTTTACAGCACCAAAACGCATCTTCTCCAATCGTGGTCACACTGTTGGGAATGGTGATGCTGGTCAGACTATAACAGCCCAAAAACGCAGAATTTCCAATCGTGGTCACACTGTTGGGAATGGTGATGCTGGTCAGATTATCACAGCCATAAAACGCAGAATCTCCAATCGTGATCACACTGTTGGGAATGGTAATGCTGGTCAGACCTTTACAGCACCAAAACGCATCTTCTCCAATCGTGGTCACACTGTTGGGAATGGTG
>NZ_CALDMP010000054.1 GCF_937915125.1 uncultured Ruminococcus sp.
GACGAAAAATCTGACGGCGCACCTGACGCGCAATCTTTGTGCGGTATTGCCCTGACGAAAAATCTGACGGTGCATCTGACGTACCATCTTTGTGCGGTATTGCCTTAAAAAATGATTTACGTGGATGGGCAGTTTTGTGGGTTGACATCTGTCGAAAAATGTGGTATAATCAATATCGCCTAAATAATACTGCTGTTTGTATATAACTTTGTTGGGATTCAACAAAATCAACCCTGTATAATACAAATCTGAACATGAGAGGTGTAGATTATGGCGATTTATCAATGTGACATCTGCGGTGCGGTCTACGATGAGGAAAAGGAGGGAAAGCCCATTTCCGAGCTGACCTGCTGTCCCATCTGCAAGCAGCCCGTTTCCCATCTGGTGCCTGTGCCTGGGGAAGAAAAACCAGCGCCGAAGTCCTATTCCGGCGATCTGGATTATGACAGCGCAACGGCAAGAAACGATGCAAGTGCCCGTTATATGGCGGAGATTCACCAGATGGCAGTGACGGGAAAAACCATCGGCGGTGCAATGAGCACAAAAATGCCCTTGCCCTCCTGGGATGATATCCTGCTGCTGGGGTCTCAGCTGAATCCCCCGCCGTTGGATGACGGAGCGCCTGTGGATACTGTCACCGTGATCGGCAAGCACGCAAAAAAGCCCATGATCCTGAACAGCCCCGTATATATTTCCCATATGTCCTTCGGCGCTCTGTCGAAAGAGGTGAAGGTCGCCCTTGCGAAAGGCTCTGCTATGGCGAAAACAGCCATGTGCAGCGGCGAAGGCGGCATCCTGCCGGAGGAAAAAGCGGCGGCATATAAGTACATATTTGAGTATATCCCCAACAAATACAGCGTCACGGACGAAAACCTGCGCTCCGCCGATGCCATTGAGATCAAGATCGGACAGGGCACAAAGCCGGGAATGGGCGGACATCTGCCGGGAGAAAAGGTCACTGCGGAAATTGCCGCCATCCGGGGAAAAAAGCAGGGTGAGGATATCCAGAGCCCCAGCAAGTTCCCGGAGCTGCAATCCAAGGAAGATCTGCGGGACATGGTGGACATGCTGCGCACACGTTCTGAGGGTTGTCCCATCGGCATCAAAATTGCCGCGGGAAATATTGAAAAAGACCTGGAATACTGCGTTTTTGCAAATCCGGATTTCATCACCATTGACGGCAGAGGCGGTGCAACGGCTTCCAGTCCCCTGATGCTGCGTGAAGCCACTTCTGTTCCCACGATCTATGCGCTGAGCCGTGCCAGAGCATACCTGGACTCTGTCCATTCTGATATTTCCCTTGTCATTACCGGCGGACTCCGGGTGTCTGCTGACTTTGCAAAGGCATTGGCAATGGGTGCGGATGCTGTGGCAATTGCCAGTGCAGGTCTGATCGCTGCTGCATGCCAGCAATACCGGATCTGCGGAAGCGGAAACTGCCCGGTGGGCGTTGCGACACAGGATCCGGAGCTGCGCAAGAGACTGCATGTGGATGCCGCAGCACAGCGTGTGGCAAACTTTCTGAACGTTTCTCTTGACGAACTGAAAACCTTTGCGAGAGTGACGGGAAAGCATTCTGTCCATGACTTGTGCGTGGACGATCTTGTGACAACGGACAGAGATATTGCAGAATATACCCATATCCGGCACGCAGGTCAGCCGAATATGGATGCGAAAAATACAACTACCATGGAGGAAAACAAAATGAAACAGTACAAATGCAAACTATGCGGAGAAATTTTTACAGTAAAGGACGGCGAAACACCAGTCTGCCCCAGATGCGGTGCAACAGGAGACAATCTGGAAGAAGTGACTGCGGAGACAAAGAACAAGTACGCAGGAACCCAGACTGAGAAGAATCTCCACGCCGCTTTTGACGGTGAGTCCGGCGCAAGAAACAAGTACACCTATTTTGCTTCTGTGGCAAAAAAAGAGGGATATGAGCAGATCGCTGCCCTGTTCCTGAAAACTGCCGAGAATGAACGGGAACACGCAAAAATGTGGTTCAAGGAGCTGAACGGCATCGGCGATACGGCTGCCAACCTTGCGGCTGCTGCTGAGGGCGAAAACTATGAGTGGACGGATATGTACGACGGATTTGCAAAGACCGCCGAGGAAGAGGGCTTCCCGGAGCTCGCCGCAAAATTCCGCATGGTGGCTGCCATTGAAAAGCACCACGAGGAACGCTATCGTGCACTGCTGAAAAATGTGGAAACTGCGTCTGTTTTCGAGAAGAGCGAGGTCAAGGTGTGGGAATGCCGCAACTGCGGTCATATTGTGGTCGGCACAAAGGCACCGGAGATCTGTCCTGCCTGTGCACATCCGCAGAGCTATTTTGAGATCAGCGAGGCGAATTATTAAGCTGGTTGCTGTCTGGCATTTGATTTGTATTCCAGATACTGTATAAATATAAAACCCCCGGAAATACGCTGTTTTACGTATTTTCGGGGGTTTTTTGAGACTTCTTCTCTTTTAATTCTTGCTCCAAATTTTGAATCGCTTTTTTTCAACTCTTCAATTGACATTTTTTTGATATTTTCCGGAACAACGACATTATCATCAATGAACACTTCCATATATTTCACCTACATTATGAGAAAACGGTGCAATGTGAGCATCAGCCCGTGAATCAGGATTTTGCTGTCCTTGCGACAGCCCCTACTCTTCCCCCACTACATCCAGCCCCGCATCTCCGTCAGCCCCTAAGATCCGCAGCTTTTGCTGGTACTGGGTGCTTTTCAGCAGCAAACAGTATTTCTTCGGGGTGAGACCGGAAAGCGCCTTGAAATCATGGACAAAATGGGACTGGTCATAATACCCCAGCTCTGCCGCAACTTCTGTCAGGGTTCTTTCGGCACGGTGGTTCAGCGCCTGAACAGCCGCCTGAAACCGGAAAATCTTCGCCAGCTGCTTGGGGCTCAGTCCCACCTCGGTGCGAAAGCACTTGTCGATATACCGGGTGGTATACCCCGTCTCTTCCGCCAGCTGTTCCATGGTAATGCTCCCGGCAGAGCGCACCAGCAGATTGGCGGAATGGAGCACCAGCAGATTGCTGTTTTCCATGGGAGAAAGCCGCTGGTAAATGCGCAGATACGACCGGAGAAAGGCACGGATCTGCCTGTGAAAATCCATGGTGCCGCAGATCTCCTCCAGCATGCGCTCGTCCCGGATCAGGGTGGAAAAGGGGATCCGATGGTTCACCAGACTCCCCATAACGCCCGAAACGCCCAGCACCGGGTTATACCCCGGCAGAAACCGCACCCCGAAATAACAAGCCTCCGACCGCATGAGGACAGTCTCCGGCGCAAGGACTGTGCCGCAGATCTCAGCCTCCGGGGCATCCGGATCACAGCAGAACACCATATCCACACAACCGTCGGGCACCGCATACCGGGGTGCAGTTCCCGTCCGGCACTGGTAAAAGTGAACGATTCCGAACCGGTTCATCACACATTTTGCATATGTCTCAGCCGCTGTGACGAAAAACGGCTGCCTGGGTGTCATATAGATTCGCTGTTCCATGCAAAAAACACCTTTCGCTTTCCTCCGTTACTATTGGTATTATAGTACAGATTGCAGGAAAGCGCAAGGTGTTTTACGGTTTATTCAGAACTTGTTTTCATTCATTCCGGACGGGTGCCGGTGTTGACATCAGCGGGAACGCTCTGAACCTCCGGTTCTGCCTGGAGACGGAGCCGCTTTGCCAGCTTGGGATTGTGGTGCATCTGATACAGGTCGGATTCCATTGCCATGACCTCCTTGATCTGGAACGCCTTGAACATGGGACGTTTCATGACCATCTTGATCCAGACAACGGCATACACAGACAGAACAGCCAGAACGATCACAAAGATCAGATAGATCCGCTTCTTGATCTCCCAGCTGGGGTCAATGTTGTAGATCATGAAGGCGTTGCCGATCACGCCCAGAATCGGGATCACCGGTCCCAGGGGCAGCTTAAAGGTACGGGGTGCCTTTGGCAGACGTTTCCGCAGCACCAGCACATCCACATGGAGGATGATGTAGGAGAAGATCCAGAAGGTGCAGCCCGTCAGGATGAGGAATGTTAGCTGATCGCTGGTGGAAAGTCCCGTGGCGTTAATAACGATCATTATGGCTGCCACCAGAAGCAGTCCCACATAGGGTGTTCCACGCTTGTTCCGGCAGAGAAAGACGGTGGGCAGCAGCTTGATCTTCGCCATGCCGGAGCAGATCTGGGAAATGGAGAACATGGCTGTATTCAGGGTGCTGATCACTGCCAGCAGAGAGATTATGGTCATCCAGATGGTGCCCACCTTGCCGTACAGCAGAGTGCCGTATAAGATGTGGGGCACTGTGCTGGCGCCTAAGTCCTCCCAGGGGGTGTAGCGGCTGAAGCCGATGGTCATGAAGATCTGCATAACCAGAATGGCAACGAGACTGATGACCATGCCGAGGGGCACCTTGCGGCGGGCATCTTTCACCTGAGACGAAATGGGCACAATGAACTCCACGCCGATGAACAGGAAGAATGCCAGTCCCAGCAGAGACAGCACGTCTCCCGGCTTTGAGGAGATCACCGCCTCCTGTTCCACGACCTCACCGGTACCCAGCCCCAGCGCACCTGCAATTCCCAGGAAGATCAGAGAGCCGATGAGACCATACGCCACGATGTTCTGTATCTTTGCAAACATATCCACCCCAAAGAGATTCAGCACTGCCAGAATCACGATCAGGGCAATGGAATACACAGAGCCGGAGATGGGGACATCCGGCAGCACGTTGCTCAGGGTGTTTCCGAACATGGCTGCCTCTGAGCTGCCCATAATGGTCTGGCAGGTCAGATAGCCGCCTACGGTAATCACAATGGACACGAAGGGTCCCAGACATGCCAGGGTATACTGCGCCATGCCGCCGGTGAGATTTGGCATCAGGGCATTGAACTCGCAGATGGAAAGCGCTGTCAGAATGTTAAAGGCACAGGCAATGACCATCGTCAGGATAAAGGGCGTTCCCACTGCGGCAGCACCCTGATCAATGGAAAGCAGACAGCTTGTGGCAACGATCAGACCCACGCCTGTGGCAATAATGCTGGGCAGACCCAGTTTTTTCTCTCCCATTTTCAATCACTTCCTATACACGGATTTATTTTTCGCCATATACCAGCGCATCATAGCCCTCTTCACCGGTGCGGACACGAACCACATTTGTCACATCAGAGACAAAGATCTTGCCGTCGCCGATGCTGCAATGCTGGAGGAAAGGGGCTTTCCCGGCTTTGCATATGGCTCCAGCCCGGAGTTCAGCCCAAAAACAAAGGAGCCATGCTCCGTCTGGTGACCATAAAAGTCCGCATCTGCGGTGCCCAGCATCTGCCAGAACATAGGAGCGACTGCCTCTGTCACCAGAGTCTCTAAGAGCACCGGCTGCATGGGAATGTCGATTCCCACAGTGGAGGCAATGAAGCGACTTTCATAGCCTGCCGCCAGAATGACCGTGTCTCCCTCATAGACATTGCCGGAAGCCGTGACCACCTGGCGGACTGCACCCTTGATCTTCCGCAGTTCTACCACCTTTTCTCCGGAGATCACATGGGCACCCAGCCGGCGTGCCATTTTGTAGTAGCCCATTGTCGCCATCAGCGGATTGGCGTGGCCGTCTGTGGGACACCAGCTGGCACAGGTGACTTCCTCCGAGAGGTAGGGTGTGGGACAGATAAAAGGGAACGCCACACAGCGAGCAATCTTTGCCGCATGTACGCCATAGCCGCCTCCCCGATATGGAAACCCCGGATCTTCGCCTTATGCTCCTTGGAACCGAAGAACTTGTGGATCTGTTTGAACAGCTGGCCGCCCGGCTTTGCGTTTTCATCATATACCACGACCTGCATACCACGCTTTGCCGCTTCAATGGCAGCGGACAGACCTGCCGGCCCTGCGCCTACCACGATCATATCATATCGTTTCATTTCACTTCACCTCCGGTCTGCTGGGCAGTTACGCCGTATTGGGTGCGGATGTCCATGCCTGCCTCCAATGGTGTAACACAGTCGGTACAGCGGCCGATGGCACAGAAGATGCCCCGGGGCTTGTGCTCCTTTTTGGTGTAGCGATGTACCATGACTCCGGCATTTTTCAGCGCCATGGCAATGGGTTCTCCGGCATAGCCCTCCAGCGCTTTTCCATCAAAAGTAAAGGATATCCGTTCCCCTTTCTGATAGGTACCCAGAATTTCCTCCATGGCTTCAATGCAGCCAGCCATGTCCTTGACCCCTGCGGCAACCATGTCCTCTTCATTCAGATACAAAAACTCAACCTTCGGATATTCCATCACAATGCCCTCCTGACAAGAAGCGGAAGTTCCGTTTCTGCATAAAATTAAAGGAGTCCAGCGTGTTATCTGCTGAACTCCTTTGTTCAAGTATGATTCTACCATAATTTCTGCCGAAAAAATTGTAAAAAACGGAACATGGCTCTGAGCGTGCAGTTGCCTTGGCGTTTTGATCTGCATATATGCAAAATACGGAAAGAAATCACAGTTTGCGCTTCAAATTATCTCTGAGTTCTACAACTCTGATCTCAATGTCCCGAATTACTTTTTCAAACACCTCATCGCTCTGTCCGGTGGGGTCTGGCAATCCCCAGTTATCATCAAATTCTCTGCCAATATACGGACAGCCCACATCGCACCCCATTGAAATTGCAATGTCAGGAGACGGTATTTCATCAAAGGTTTTACTGTACTGCGCCTGTTCCATATCAATGCTGTACAGCTTTTTCATCAGACGGACAGCATCTTGATTGATCTGCGGCTTTGTTTCCGTTCCTGCCGAATAGCTGTCAAAAACGTCTGCGGCAAGATGCTTTCCCAGTGCTTCTGCGATCTGACTGCGGCAGGAATTGTGAACACAGATAAATGCAACCTTTTTCAAATTATACCCTCAATCCGTAAAACTCACCACTAAAAAACATCAACGCAACCAGAAGTGTAATC
>NZ_CALDMP010000055.1 GCF_937915125.1 uncultured Ruminococcus sp.
CCATATTTCTGTGGTTTTGAAAAGTGGCAGGATTTCAAGTCTGCGGATTAAGGAATCAGTTTTGCTCAGTTTAATCATAGTCCAACACCATCGCATTCTGCCTGTTCATAATCAATCAGCTCTGTAATGGTCGGGTTAGTTCCGCATACCGGGCAGTTTTCCGTATGTGCCGGAAGCTTTACCTTCCGGAATTCCATTTTCAGTGCGTCATAGGTCAGCAGATATCCGGTCAGCAGATCGCCGACGCCGATAATATACTTGACAGCCTCCATTGCCTGCAGACTGCCGATGACACCGCCCATGGCGCCGATGACACCTGCCTGCTTACAGGTAGGTACAGCATCCTTCGGAGGCGGATCCTTGAAGACGCAGCGATAGCACGGACCTTCTCCGGGTACATATGTCATCAGTTGTCCCTGGAAGCGGATAATACCGGCGTGAGAGAAGGGCTTTTTCGCCATAACACAGGCATCGTTAATCAAAAACTTTGCCGGGAAATTATCGGTTCCGTCAATAATGAAATCATAATCCTTAATCAGATCCATGATATTTTCGCTGGTGACAAATGTACGGTATGTATTCACTTTAACATCCGGGTTCATCGCCTCCATGGTTTCCTTGGCAGACTGTACCTTCGCCTTGCCTACATCCTTGGTGGCATGAATGATTTGTCTCTGCAGATTGGAAAGATCAACTTCATCTGCATCTGCAATGCCGATGGTTCCAACACCAGCGGCTGCAAGATACATAGCAGCCGGAGCACCCAGACCGCCTGCGCCAATGATCAGGACTTTTGCATTGAGCAGCTTTTTTTGTCCCTTTACGCCAACTTCTTTCAAAATGATGTGGCGAGAATAGCGCTCGATTTGTTCGTTTGTAAATGCCATTACTGACCGCCTCCCATGAAGTAAAGAAATTCTACTGTATCGCCATCTTTCAGTACAGTGCTCTCGAATGTGCCGCTCTCTACGAATTCATCGTTGATGGTCACTGTTACGTACTGGGGAGTCTCTACCTTTTCGTCCACGATCAGCTGTGCAATGGTCAAGCCGTCTGCAACTTCCTTTTTTACACCTGCAACTGTAATATTCATCATCATTTCTCCTCTTTGTTATCGTAATGAATCGATCATCTCTGTGATCTCAGATTTTTTTACGGCACCTCTGAGACGTGCCTGCTCTTCGCCGTTTTTGAAGAAGATCAGCGTAGGAGCCGCTTGTACCTCGTACTGCTCGGCAAGTGCGCCGTCAAAATTGATATTGATTTTCACAAGCTTGAATCCCTCGGGATAAGCTTCTTCCACTTCTGCCAGAAGCGGTGACATTCTCTTACAGGGCACGCAACTGTCAGAATAAAAGTCTGCCAGCACGATGCCGTCTGCTTTCAGAACTTCCTCCGGGAAGTTCTCTCCATTGACACGGATCGCCATTTAATCACCGACCTTTTTTACGATCAATTGATAAGTTCCATCCTCATTTTTAAGAAGCTTGAGAACCTGATGTCCTTCTTCTTTGATGCTCCGGGGTACATTCTGTACCGGTTCGCCGTCATTCAGACGAATGGACAGGATCTGCCCATCGTCAAGTTCCTCCAGTGCAACCTTTGCCTTGACAAAGGTGACCGGGCAAACCACATCTGTAATATCTACGGTATCATCGATCTGAAATTCAGCCATTGTATGCCTCCATGATTTTCTCTACGAATTTTTCTGCTCCTACACGGTCTATGGTAAACCGGAAACGCTCGCCTGCATTGGCGTTTTCTTCAAAGAACTGAACAGCTGCATCACAGACCTTCAGAAGCTTTTCCTTGTCTGCAATGAACGGAATGATCGGTTCGCCTTTGTAGATGGAATTGCCAAACAAGCCGCCAAAGGATACAATGTAACCATGAACGGTATCCCATGCCTCCGTGGGACATGCTTTTACGCAGCGTCCGCAGTAGTTGCACTTTTCTTCATTCACAGAAATGGTGCCGTCGGAAATGGTGATAGCACCGCTTCGACATGCCTTTTCACAGACACCGCACTGGATACAGTCGCTTTCTCTCCATTTCACCTGAATGCCGCCCTTGATGCCAAGGTCATTTTCCTCTGCTTTCAGGCAGTTGTTCTGACATCCAGTGATGCCGAACTTGAATTTGTGAGGAAGCTCTCTTGCAAAATACCGTTCATCCAGTTCCTTTGCCAGGGTAAAGGTATCAATACATCCGCTGGGACAGATCGCTTCGCCCTGACAGGCAGTTACGGTGCGGACTCTCGGCCCGCATACACCCGGTTCAACGCCGCCTTCCTGCAATGCTGCTTTTACTTCGTCGATCTGTTCCAGTTTGATAAAGGGGATCTCCACGCTCTGACGGGAAGTCAGATGCACATGACCATCACCGAACTTTTCAGCTACTTCTGCAATTTTTGCAAGCTGTACTGCTGTGAGATTGCCACCCACGACACGAAGCCGCAGGGAAAAATGATTTTTCTGCTTCTGACGCATGAAGCCGCCTTTTTTTAATGTTGCGTAATCTACTGCCATATCAGTTAGCCTCCTTGATTTTATCGATCGCCTGGGAAAAATCCTCGATCAGATCTGCAATATCTTCAATGCCAATGCTGATGCGGATGGTATCGTCATATACACCTGCATTTTGTTTTTGTTCCTCTGAACTGTGTGTATAAATCGTACTTGCCGGGTGAATGACAAGGGTTCTAGTATCACCAATATTGGTTGCGTTTGTGGCATATTGCAGACTGTTGATAAGCCGGAAAGCTTTTTCCTTGCTGCCGGCACGCAGTGTCAGGATGGCACCGCCCTTTCCGCCGAATTGCTTCTGCACCAATTCGTAATAGGGATTCGTTTTCAAAGCCGGATAATTCACTGTAAAGCCCTCAACGCTTTCCAGAAATTCTGCAAGGTGTAACGCATTGTCACAGAGCCGTTCCATGCGAAGTCCAAGGGTTTCCAGACCGACTGTATTCAGAAAAGCATTCATAGGCGACAGACATCCGCCGAAATTCCGCCAGATGCCGTTTCGCAGTTTGGCGAGATATGCAAACTTTCCGTATTTCCGGTATGACTCAAAGCCTCTGTAACGTTCTGCATTCCACTGGAAATTGCCGCTGTCAACGATCACGCCACTGATGGCATTTCCGCCGCCGTTAATGTACTTGGAAGAAGAGTGCACTACCACATCTGCACCATAATCAAAAGGGTGGATGAGATAAGGCGTTGCAGTCGTGCTGTCAATAATCAAGGGAATGCCGTGACTGTGAACCAACTGAGAAACCGCTTTTAAATCCACAACGTCCAGCTTCGGATTGCCGATCAGTTCTGTGAAAACAACTTTGGTCTTTTCATTGAGAAGCGGCTCGATGGCTTCTGCTGTTACACTCTCCACAAAACGTGTCGTAATGCCAAAAGCTTTGAGATCTTCAAACAAGTCAATGGTACCGCCGAATAATCCCGAACCGGCAATGATCTCGTCCCCTGCTTCCAGAATGTTCAAAAGAGACATGGCAACTGCGGACATTCCCGATGCACAGGCAACTGCGCCGATTCCCTTTTCCATTGCAGCGATCCTTTTTTCAAAGGCATCCACGGTTGGATTGCTGATCCTGGTGTAGGCGAAGCCAGGCGCTTTGTTATTGAATACTTTTTCCAGCTGCTCTGCGGATTCGTGTGCAAAGGCACTGACCTGATAGATTGGGGTCAGTGTTGAGCCGGTACATTCGTCACCGCTGAAATTTTGATGCAGCAATGCGGTATTAAACTGCATAGTATCACCGACTTTCGTATTGATTCGTTCTGTAACATCCTTATTATATCATATTTATCCTATCAAGTCAATAGGTTTTATAAACATTGTAAGATTATAAAGTCTGATAGGAATTCCAGTGCTCTTTTTTCAGAGTCACACATAAATAAAGTAAAAATACCCATATTTTTTGACAAGGAATGCAGCTTTTATTGCCTTAAATAGCTTTTATTGCCTTAAATATAGTACATGGGTTCTTCTGCATCTGAAAGGGATTCACGATATTTCTCTATGATCTCAGCAAGCGTGATGCTGTTGGAAAAATTCCGCAGATAGGATGTCATCTGATCCCACAAGCAGTCATTGAGTATATTCTTGAGGATAGGATCCTGATCTGTGTCGTAAAAGTTGACATTCCCCAGGATCGTCACATCAAGCGCATCCAGAATCTCCTGAAATGTGATCTGATCTGCCGGTCTTGCCATAACATAACCGCCTTTGAAACCTTTCAGACTGCGGATCAGATTTGCCTGCCGCAGGGCAACCAGGATCTGTTCCAGATATTTCATAGAAATATTCTGGCGGCTGGAGATGCCGCTCACGGCAACAGGCTTTCCATTTTCAGAATATAGTGCAATATCGATCAATGCAATAATGCCGCATTCGACTTTTGTTGAAACTTTGATATGGCAGTCTCCTTTCACATTCATATTTCTTTCACGGTTGCAATTACGCTAAAGCAGGCTGGCTCAATATCCGATCCATACAATGCGTACAGCTTCAAAGAGAAGAATGGCACCGATAATCACAAGGTTTATGACAGTGTCTCTGACTTTCTGATTCATACGTGGGTTCCCCTTTCATTCACTCATTCCGAGAAAAGTGTGGTTGAATAGTACCTGTCCCCGCTGTCCGGCAGGAGTGCCACAATGGTCTTTCCTTTGTTTTCCGGTCGTTTTGCAAGCTCCAGCGCTGCATACAGGGCAGCACCGGAAGAAATTCCTACCAGCACCCCTTCCTGTTTCGCAATCAGTTTTGCTGTTTCAAAAGCGTCCTCATTTTTCACTTTTACAATTTCATCATAGATATCCGTGTTTAGTGTCTTGGGCACGAACCCGGCACCGATACCCTGGATCTTATGGGGTCCGGGCTTTCCGCCTGACAAGATCGGGGAACCCTCTGGTTCTACTGCCACGATCTGTACATTGGGATTCTGGGATTTCAGATATTCGCCGGTGCTGCTAATGGTGCCACCGGTTCCCACACCGGCTACGAAATAATCCACTTTTCCGTCTGTATCTTTCCAGATCTCAGGGCCTGTGGTCTTGCGGTGGGTTTCTGGATTTGCCGGATTTTCGAACTGTCCCGGAATGAAACTGTCCGGGATCTCCTCTGCAAGCTCATGAGCCTTTGCAATGGCACCAGTCATACCCTTTACGCCATCTGTCAGCACGATTTCTGCACCATAAGCTTTCAGGATATTTCTCCGTTCTACGCTCATGGTTTCCGGCATGGTGAGAATGACACGATAGCCCTTTGCTGCTGCAATTGCAGCAAGCCCGATTCCGGTATTTCCAGAAGTCGGTTCGATGATGACAGAGCCGGCATGGAGCAGACCTTTCTGTTCTGCATCCTCCAGCATGGATTTTGCGATCCGATCCTTGACGCTTCCAGCCGGGTTCAGATATTCCAGCTTGACGAGAACTGTTGCCTCCAAGCCCTGATTCTTCTCAATATTGATCACTTCGACCAGCGGGGTGTTACCAATCAGTTCAATGGTGCCCTTATAGATATTTGCCATGGTGATATCCTCCTATATAAAAACAGATATTGCAAACGGTTTAAATAACCACGAAATCTTCCTGCAAGGACTGATTCTCCAGCAGATAGGATTTTTCTCCCACTGTGACAAAGAGTCTGTAGAGAAAAACATCGACCTTCTCCCCTACTGCAATACTCGGCTCTTCCAGATCACGCTTTGCAATCAGAAGCGTATCATTGACACGTACGCTGAGTTCAATTTTATCGCCCCGGAATGAAACACGTTCCACAACGCCATCTGATGCAGAGCTTCTGTACTTCTGCACTTCATTCTTCTTTGTGATCTTCACAAATTCGGGACGGACGATCGCCTTATCCACATTTTCCACTGCCTCAAATGTGTGGAATTTCTGATAGTCCTTTACCACAGAAGTCTGCCCGAAAAATCCGGCTGTGAAAGCTGTCTGAGGATTCTGATAAACCGCAAGAGGTGTTCCCATCTGTTCGATACGTCCCTTGTTGGTGATGATGATTTCATCTGCCACTTCAATGGCTTCATCCTGGTCATGGGTAACGAAAATACTGGTGACACCGAGTTTTTCGATCATATCTTTCAGCCAGCTGCGCAGTTCCTGACGTACTTTTGCATCAATTGCCGCAAAGGGTTCATCCAAAAGCAGCAGTTGGGGATTGGGTGCCAACGCACGGGCAAAGGCGACTCTCTGCCGCTGTCCGCCGGAAAGCTGGCTGGGATATCGTTTTTCCAGCCCTTTCAGTCCGATCAGCTCGATCAGTTCCTTTACACGCTTGTCGATAGCCTTTTTCTCCGCTTTCTGTACTTTTAAGCCGAATGCAATATTGTCATACACGGTCATATAGCGGAACAGCGCATAATTCTGAAAGACAAATCCGATGCCTCTCTTGCTGGCAGGAATATCATTCACGACCTTGCCGTCAATGATGATCTCTCCGCTGTCCGGATGTTCCAGTCCGGCGATCATACGCAGGATGGTGGTTTTACCGCTTCCGCTGGGCCCCAGCAGACCGATGAGCTTTCCCTTTTCGATGCCAAAGCTCACATTGTCCGATGCCTTGTAATCACCAAAGTGCTTGTTGATATTCTTTAATTCCACATACATTTAAGTATCCTTCTTTCCTCTGTATTCTACAATGCTTCGAATAATCAGTATGAGAATTGCCATCATTACCAGAATCGAAGAAACTGCAAAGGCAGGAACATACTTAAATTCGTTAAACAAGATCTCCACATGCAGCGGAAGTGTATTGGTTTTTCCTCTCAGGTGTCCTGACAGAACGGATACTGCGCCGAATTCGCCCATGGCTCTCGCTGCGCAGAGCACAACGCCATAGAGAAATGCCCATTTGATATGGGGAAATGTGACTTTCCGGAAAATCGTCAGTCCCTTTGCGCCCATCAGAGCGGCAGCTTCTTCTTCGTCTGTTCCCTGCGCTTCCAGAACCGGGATCAATTCCCGGGAAATAAACGGGAATGTAACAAAGATGGTCGCAAGGACAATGCCGGGCACGGCAAACACGATCTTGATATCCAGTGCCTCCAAGTAGGGATAGAGAAAACTCTGTCTGCCGAAAGTCAGTACGAAGATCAGACCGGCAATGATCGGCGAAACTGTGACCGGGACATCAATTAGGGTAGTCAGAAGTTTTTTCCCCTTGAAGCGGAATTTCGTTACTGTCCAGGCAGCAAAAACGCCGAAAATCGTATTGATCAGCACAGCGCATACAGTGGCTTCAATGGTCAGCAGCAATGCCTTGATGGTGTATTCGTCTGTGACAGCAGTGATGTAGGTGTTCCAGCCGCTCCGCAGTGCCTCTGAAATGACGGTGATCAACGGGAGCAGCAGCATCAGAACGATAAATAGGATACTGACGCCGATCAGACTCCATTTTACAATTTTGGAACCAATTGTTTCCTCATGCATTTCAGGCACCTCCTTTGAGTATTTTCGCACTTCTGGATTGGATCAGGTTGGTGAGAAACAGGATCAGAAAAGCAGCGATCAGCATAACAAGAGCAATGGCAGTTGCGCTGGCGTAGTCATATTCCTGCAATTCCGACATAATGATCAGCGGTGTGATCTCTGTTTCATAGGGCTGATTTCCGGCGATGAATACAACACTGCCATATTCGCCGATGCATCGTCCGAAAGCGAGACCGAAACCCGTCAGGACTGCCGGCAGAATCTCCGGAAAAATTACTTTCCAGAATATCTTGGTACGGCTTGCCCCAAGAACACCGGCTGCTTCTTCATAGGTGGAATCCAGTTTTTCCAGAACAGGCTGGACAGAACGCACCACAAAGGGAATGCCAATGAACACAAGTGCCACTGTAATACCAATCCGGGTGTAGGCGATCTGAATGCCGAACTTTGCAAAAACGCTGCCGATCAGTCCGTTGTTGGTTGTCAGTGAAGTCAGCGCAATACCTGCTACAGCTGTCGGCAAAGCAAAGGGCAGCTCGATCATGCCATCCAGCAGACGCTTCAAGGGAAACTGATAGCGTACCAGTACCCACGCCAAGATCACACCCATCACTGCATTGATGACAGAGGCAATAAATGCAGTCAGAAAGCTGACACGAAAGCTTGCCAGGACACGATCACGTGTGATGGTCTGAATGATCTCTTTGAAATCCATTTGTGCAGTAAATACCACCAGGGACGCCAGTGGAATCAGCACCACGACACTCAGAATGGAAATGGTTACGCCCATGGATATGCCAAAACCAGGAATTACCCTTTTCTTTGCCTTTTTCATATGTACTCCTTATTCCTCGTAAATTTCATCAAATACGCCGCCGTCCGCAAAGTGTTTGGACTGAGCTTCATCCCATCCGCCAAAGTCATCAATGGTAACAAGATTGATATCCAGATTGAATACATCGGCATATTCCTGAAGAATTGTCTCATTGGACGGACGATAATAGTTGTCGCCGGCAATTCTCTGCGCCTCGTCAGAATAGAGATATTGCAGATATTCTGTAGCAACTTCTCTGGTACCTCTTTCGTCTACCACGGAATCTACGACAGCAACGGAAGGCTGTGCCAGAATGCTGATACTCGGTGTGATGATCTCATAGTCATCCGGTGCGTCCTGAACAGACAGATAAGCTTCGTTTTCCCATGCGATCAGTACATCGCCCTGACCGTTTTCCACAAATGTGGTAGTAGCACCTCTTGCGCCGGAATCCAGTACCAGAACATTCTGATAGAGCTTCTTGATGAAATCCTTGATCTGTGCTTCATCGCCGTTGTACAGCTCATCTGCATATGCCCAGGCAGCCAGGTAGTTCCATCTTGCACCGCCGGAAGTTTTCGGGTTCGGTGTAATTACGCCTACGCCGTCCTGTACCAGATCATCCCAGTCCTGAATGTTCTTCGGATTGCCCTTTCTGACCAGAAATACAATGGTGGAAGTGTAGGGCGAACTGTCCTTGTCAAACTCATCGACCCAGCCATCTTCGATCAGACCTGCGTCCTGTATCGCCTTGACATCATACTCCAGTGCCAGAGTCACGACATCAGCTTCCAGTCCGTTTGCAACCTCCAGTGCCTGCTTTCCGGAACCGCCGTGAGATTGTGTGACTTCCACATCCTGACCGGTCTTTTCTTTCCAGTGCTCTGCAAAGATCTCGTTGTATGCACTGTATAACTCTCTCGTCGGGTCGTAAGATACATTTGTAATGGTGACCTTGTCACCGCTTTCTGCCTGATTTCCGCAGCCTGTGAAAGCCGATACCGTCAAAACTGCTGCCAATGCAACTCCAAAAAATTTATTGATTTTCATAGCCTTTACCTCTTTCTTTCAATATGGATTTTATTGTTTATGCCATGATTCTGAATGAGATAAAGTATAACATCGCCTGATTCCTCCGGCTGCGACATACAACAATTGCATTATCACAGACCTCCTTCTCTTCCGCAATTCATACTATTTTGATGTGCTTTGTGTGATGTTATAATACACCAAAAAACCTACTTTGTCAATAGGCTTGGCGGAATTTTGTCAAGCTGATAAAATCAGGTATAATCCCTGGTGGATAATGTGCAATATGCACAATTTATCTTTTGGCTGGGATATATCTGCACCGGACGAATCGCTGTATCAATGAAAAAGTTACAAAATTCAGCGGCATCTATTGTTGATATTGTCATTTGAAATGAGCATATGGATGTGTTATAATGATAGTATATTATAAAGGTGGCACCGCACAAAGAGCGCCTAGCGGCTGTGCTCTGAAAAATAATTTGACAAATGGAGGGATTCTTTTGAAGCGGAGAATATATTGTAAATCCGTCAGTGTATTGCTGGCAACAGCGCTGATGATATCCGGAACGTGTACTTCTGTTCCTGTTGTTATGGCTGAATCCAGTACAGAAGCAGTCAAATATGAGTTTGAGGATGGAAAGACCAGCGGCGGAACGATCTATCATGAGACATGGACCGGGAATACTGAAGAAGACGGCAGCGGTGAGGATTATGATCTGACAAACGCCTCCGGCGGTGGTTTTTCCTATCTGGATCAGAAAGGGACGACAGTCAGCGTGGATGTTACAGTAGAAGAAGCCGGACTGTATGAACTGACGATCTGTTACTGTGAACCATATGACCCCAACAAAAAGGTGCAATATCTGAATATCAACGGCGTCAATCAAGGTGAAGTGAGCTTTGCCCACAATCTGACTTTTGAGGAGACTTCCGGCGGTGTTGTAATGCTGGACGAGGGTGTGAATACCATTGAACTGAAGGCATACTGGGGCTATACCATGTTTGACTATCTCACCATCCAGCCGGCAGATGAAAGTCTGACCACCCTTTCCCCTACCCGGCAGCTTTCCAATCCCAATGCCTCGGATTCCACAAAGCGTCTGTACAACTATCTCTGTGACCAGTACGGCAATCACATCATTTCCGGACAACAGGAATACTGCGGCTCCCATAACTACAACCTTTATGCTGATCCTGACAACTATATCAAGGACAATGAACAGGAATTCGACTACCTGATGGAGACCACAGGAAAAATGTGTGCCATCCGGGGCATTGACTTTCTGAATTATCGTTCCAATGCCACATGGGATGACAATGCGGCAGAGCGTACCATTCAGTGGGTCAACGAATACGGCGGTATCGCAACTGTCGTTTGGCACTGGAGCGTTCCCTCTGAAGAAGGCAGCACGGATTGCAATTTCTATGTGGAGTCTGCAAGTGCAAATTATACGACGTTCAGCATTTCCAGAGCGTTGGAGGAAGGTACATGGGAGCATGAGGTGCTCATGGCGGATATTGCTGAAATCGCAAAGCAACTCACCAAGCTGAAAGAGGCAGATGTGCCGATCCTCTGGAGACCGTTGCACGAAGCAGAAGGCGGCTGGTTCTGGTGGGGTGCAGAAGGTGCTGAACCATGCAAGCAGCTCTATCGCCTGCTCTATGACCAGCTGACAAATGTCTATGGTCTGGATAACCTGATCTGGGTATGGAACAGCTATACCTATGCCACTTCTCCGGATTGGTATCCCGGTGACGATGTAGTGGACATTGTGGGCTACGACAAGTACAATGCCGTGGATGGTCTGCCCAATCTGAGTTCTATCTCATCCACATTCTACAGCCTGGTGCAGAGCACAGACGGTGAAAAGATGGTGGCTATGACAGAGAATGACACCATTCCGTCCCTGGAGAATTTGCTGAAAGACAAGGCATCCTGGCTTTATTTCTGCCCGTGGTATATGAACTATCTGACCAGCGAACAGAACAATCCAGCGGATAATCTGAAAGAGATCTACAACAGTGAGTACTGCATCACCCTGGATGAATTGCCGAATCTGAAGGAATATCCTATGGCAAACGAAACGCCGGAAAATCCTGAGGATACCATTCCCGGCGATGTAAATCTGGATGGCACTGTCACACTGGCTGATGTTGTGCTGCTGCAAAAGTATCTGCTTGGAGAGACCGCATTGACAAAAAGGCAAGCGAATGCAGCAGATGTAAAGCAAGATAAGCTAGTAAACGGAATGGATCTATCTAAACTGAGGTCAGCGATGCGGAATCTCTGAACTGTATCATGTGATACTAATCTCTGACCAAACCCATGAAAATCTTCACCGCCATCCACTCGCTGCTCGTCGTCAAACGCCCTTGCCAGGCGACAGCCTGCCTGCGGACGTTTTCCTTGATCAGCGAATGCCTGTCGGCGAATCTTTTCATGGAACTGATCAGAGATTCGTATGAAATATAACAACAAAAGGGTACAATTGCATTTTCCGCAATTATACCCTTGTTCGCTTCGTTAAAAGACTTTTCCAATCAGCATTTGTCTCATCAAAACAAAATCAAATGCGTTCAACTGGGCATCTGCATTCACATCTGCACGCTGGAACTGCTGCTGATCGATTTCTGCAAGACACAGCAAATAGCCCTGCATCAGAACAATATCTGCAATGGAAAATGTCCCATCCAGATTGATATCTCCCCGGATCACCGACTCGAATACATCCACAACTTCAAAAATATCTACTGCCCGGATCGTTCCCATTTCAGTTGTCATCTGCACACTATAGGTTCCGGGAGATTTCGCCGTAACTGTATAATTCCCATGGACTGCACCGTCAATAGGTTCATTGTTAAACAGCCATTGGTATTTTAAATTTTCTGCATATGTCAGCGGCTGCAGTGTCACAGTATCGCCGGAATTCAGGTATACTTTCTGTTTTCCGGAATATACGCTGAAATATTCTGTTACTGTATATTCATCTGACTTTATTTCGCCCACATTTTTCCATGAATCTGCTTCATCCTGAATGGAAACACGTACAGAAGAAAGCGTTGTCTTGGGGTAAACTTCCATAAGTTCACCCAGCGGAACCCGGAATTGTACCATATCCCCATCATGTATATATGTACATCCCACCGGCGTCCCATTGTTAAAATAGACAAAGCCATTGCTTTGATAATAAAGCCAATACGTTTTATCAGATGTTTTCGGTTTGATTTGCAGGTTGTATACGGGAGAAGATGCATTTTGCGGAATTATGGCAGTGATATAAAAATAGTTTTCATCATTGGACAGATAGAGTTTCTTGTCCTCTGCTTCTTTCACCAGATACGCATCCGAAATGCTTTCCGAAGAAACCAGCCCATTTACCGTGTGCATTTCACCGTTGGATACAGAGATCGGTGCATCGGTATTGCTTTGATAAAAAGTACCATTAGTCAGTTCCGCAGTATCCTCATTTTCTGTAACACAAAATGTACCGAGATAATTGGCGCCAAGAGAGGCGTTCCAGACATTCTGATTTGCAAAGTGTACAGAACGCATCCCCATCTGATCCAGGGTATTATTCCCCACAGAAAGTTTCAGATAAACGTTCCAGTTTCCCGTTTCAAGTCCTCCCGGCAGTTTCAACTGTAAATCGTTTTCTGACGTTGTACAAGAATACCATTTTGAGGTATCAATCTCCGCTTCCGTTTTGATATAGTTCCCGTCTTTTTCCAACAAGATCTCTGCCTTTTCCGGCATGATGGGGTTCGCAAATCCAGTATTTTCTACAGCAAAGTTCAATTCCAGACTTTCACCTTGTTTGACTTCAGCGCTCAGATCTGAATCACGAAGAACAAACCGATATCCCAGATGATCCCGAATGAACTGAAAAACGGTCTGACCATAATATGCACTGTTGTCTGCACCGGGGACATCATATTCTGTACCGAAGATATAATCCTGATACAGCGTAAAAATATTGGAATTGATGTAACTCAGATGGGTTTTATACATTTCCGGTATGGCGTTTTTCGGCAGATACGTATCATACTTTTTCGCAAATTCTATGTTGCCCGAAAACTCACCGCCGAAGTAGGAAGTCAGTGTCTGGCGGCTGAGCCAGGTGGTTTCCGCTTCTCTGTCGGAATATGTTCCCAGGTCAATATCCGATCCCATATAACCATCATCATACATTCCAACACGAGATGCCTCACTGCCTGGCTCCGGTGTATAATTGACAAGTTCACTTCTCTCAATTCCCGCCCATTTTGCAAAGATATCCGGTGTCCGGACAGTAACCGGAATGGGCGAAGGAACACAGTCCAGCATGGCATCCAGAACCTTCGCCTTGTCTTCTACAGTTGTATATTTTCCGCCCCATTGTTCACCCCATGCACCGACAAATCCCGACTCTACAAATGCAATGATATCCTGATACTCCGAAAGAAAGCCATTCTCTTTTATCTGTTGTATATGGGACATCATAAATTCAAAAGTTGACGGCTCGGGATTTTGTTTTCCCGTATCATCGTATCGGAACCGCAGGGCAGCTGTGCATCCGTTTTTTCTGCAATTGTCCAGCGTTTTTCTGATATTTGTAAAAAACGCATCATCCAGCGGAATGTCCGTTCCCTCCGTATAGGTTCCATCATCTGCTGTTACACCGTTTGATCCACTGGAAAATGCGCCGATATCTACAAACATTAAAACAAGATTCCCCGTAGGGTTATAGACGGGCGTATCTCCAGGTTTACAGGTATACCAAATGGTACTGGTATACCCGGCTCCAGGGTTGGAAATCGTTTCAACAGTTTCTGTATAATTGATTCCAGAATCTACAAGTTGGGTCGCTTCTTCTGCATGGGCAGGAAAAAAGCCCAGAAGATTTAAGGAAAGAGCAGCAGAAACCATCATTGCTGTCATTTTATATTTCATACAATACCTCCTGTAAAAAGAATGAGGTGCATCTGAAAGTGCCATATGTAGGTGATACCGTGCAAAGCCGTCAGGTGCTCTTTGTGCGGTGTTGCCTTAATTATATCATACGATATCAGAAAAATCAACTGTATCTCAGGGACTGCATCGCAATCCAAAATAATTTTTGATACTAATCTCTGATCAGTTCCATGAAAAGATTCGCCGACAGGCATTCGCTGATCAAGGAAAACGTCCGCAGGCAGGCTGTCGCCTGGCAAGGGCGTTTGACGACGAGCAGCGAGTGGATGGCGGTGAAGATTTTCATGGGTTTGGTCAGAGATTAGTATGAGATTCACAAATGCCCTCTTTCATTTTCGATTGATTTGTGCTATACTATAGCATGTTCACATAAATCCGAACAAACATTGTTTCGGCAATTATTTTGTGAATACGTTCGAAATGTATTGTATACAAAGGAGATGATCGGCACTTTGACTGCAAAAATCCAAACATTCTGCAAGGCACAGCCTGTACTGCTGATTTCTTTTCTGGCGGCAATTCTCACAATGCTGTTTGTACCGCCGGATCGCAGTTACTTGTCCTACTGTAATTACACCGTATTGATCCAATTGTTTTGTCTGATGATAGCAGTGGCAGGCTTTCGCAGTATTGGTGTATTTGAAACCGTGACAGACATGCTGCTGAAACGTGCAGGAACAATTCGAAAACTGGGATGGATCCTGACGTTGATTTGCTTTTTTTCATCCATGTTTGTGACAAACGATGTAGCGTTGCTGACTTTTATACCGCTGACGCTACTTTTATACAACCAGATCGCAGATGAAAAAAGCCGGATCCTGACCATCGTACTGGAAACCGCGGCTGCCAATCTCGGCAGTATGGTAACGCCTTTCGGAAATCCTCAGAATCTTTATTTATACGATATGTATCACCTGACTGTAACGGATTTTTTCCGCACCATGCTTCCTGCCGGGGTCATCAGTTTGATTTGTCTTGTATTGCTGGGTCTGCTTCTGCCAAAGACACCGTGTACTGCACCCCCAGCAGAGAGAAAACCCATTGCAAAATTGCACTGCACCGCATATGGCGCTTTGTTTCTTCTGTGTCTGCTGACTGTTTTCCGCATTATACCGGACTGGTGCTGTCTGATCACAGCAATAGCGCTTCCTTTGGCGCTGGACAGAGGACTTTTCCGCAAAGCAGACTATGCACTTCTGGGAACCTTTGTGTGTTTCTTTGTCTTTGTGGGAAATATCGCAAGAATCGACGTGGTAAGGGATTTTCTTTCGCGAATTCTGGCAGGCAGAGAAATACTGGTCTCTGCTCTTCTGTCCCAGGGAATCAGCAACGTTCCTGCCGCTGTAATGCTATCTGGCTTTACGGAACATGGAACAGAACTGCTTCTCGGCATCAATCTGGGTGGACTAGGAACCGTCATCGCCTCTCTTGCAAGCCTGATCTCCTTCCAGTTTTACAGGGTTTCACCACATGCAAATGCCAAAAGATACTTACTCACCTTTTCCACGGTCAACTTCGGAATGCTTGCGCTGCTTCTGCTTCTTGCATGGGTGGGAATTTTGTAAAACTATGCCCGATTGACAAAAAAATTCACAGTGGGACATGATTTCCACTGTGAATTTTTTTAGGGCAATACTGCACAAAGATTGCACGTTAGATGCGTAGTCAGATGAAACAAAAAGCGCAGTGAATACTTTGTGTATTCACGAGCATTTTTATGAAATATGACGAAAAAGATGCAAGCATATGACGTGCAAAGCCGCTAGATGCTCTTTGTACGGTGTTGCCTTAGTGTCCTTATTCCAAAAGAGAAAGTTCTGTTGTGTCACCTTCATCCAGATGATTCTCTGTGAGATAGGCATCCGAGAGCTTTATCCAGTGTTCCGTCCCATCTGCATCCTGTATCAGAACACTGCACATGGGTCCCTGCCCTTCCGGCACGCCTTCGCAGCCGTAGTCGTCCTCGTCAATTTTTAGAATTCTATATTGCATATCAAACTAACTCCCCATTTGCGATCCGTTCTGCAAGGTCATTGAGGTATACCCATCTGTCCATCTTTTCGGCAAGCTGCTGTTCCAGACGATCTTTCTGTTCTGAGAGTTCCTGAAGCTTTACATAATCCGAAGAACAATTGGAAATTTCGGCTTCAGTATCTGCCAACTGTTGTTCAAGCCGGGCAATGTCATCGTCGATGGTTTCATATTCTCGCTGCTCTTTGAAAGAAAATTTCAATTTCTTCTTACCGGTAAAAACACGTTCCTTCTTTTCGGTCTGTTTCTTTGGTTTATCTTCCGTATCTACGTTTTGCAGGGCTTTCTCCACATAGTCACTATAATTGCCGTTGTATCGATTGACTGTGCCGTTGCCTTGCAATTCCCAGATCTCCGACGCCATTTTATCCAGAAAGTATCTGTCGTGGGAAATCGCAATCACAGCACCGCTGAAATGGCTGAGATAATCTTCCAGAATGGTCAGCGTGGTAATGTCCAGGTCGTTTGTCGGCTCATCAAGTAGAAGAATGTTAGGCTCCGTCATCAGTACTTTTAAGAGATACAATCTTTTTCGCTCTCCGCCGGACAGTTTTTCAATCCGATTCCACTGCAGTTCGGGCGTAAAAAGGAAACGTTCCAGCATTTGTGCTGCCGTCACAGTACCGTCTGGTGTCCGTATGCGGTCGGCGGTTTCCCGGATATAATCAATGACCCGCTGGGTCGGATCCATGCTTTCGCATTCCTGTGAGAAATAGCCGATTTTTACGGTATCTCCCATTGTAATGGTTCCGTTGTCGGGCTGGAGTTCTCCTGCAATCATGCGGATCAGCGTAGACTTCCCTGCACCGTTCTGTCCCACAATACCGATCCTGGCATCTCTTGGAAGGATATAGGAAAAGTCCCGGAGCAGGGTTTTTCCGTCAATGGATTTGGAAAGCATTTCGAGTTCGATGGTCTTTTTTCCGAGTCTGGAGGAAACAGACTGCAATTGCAGCTGTTCTTTTTCCACCAGTTTTTCCCGGTTTTCCAGCGCATGAAACCGTTCGATCCTGTCTTTGGATTTTGTGCCCCGAGCACGAACGCCTCGCCGAATCCATTCCAGTTCCTGACGATATAGCGTACGGTTTTTGCGTTCTTTCGCTTCTGCATCTGCTTCCCGCTGGGCTTTTTGCTCCAGATAGAGACTATAATTACCTTCATATTCGTAGATCTTTCCATTGTCAACTTCCACGCTCTTACGAGTGATGCTGTTCAGAAAATAGCGGTCGTGCGTAACCATAACGATAGCACCGCGGTATTTTTTCAGCTGTTCTTCCAGCAGCTGTACCGTTTCGTTGTCAATGTGGTTGGTGGGTTCGTCCAGCAGCAGTATATCGCTGGGCTGGATGAGTGCAGCGGCAATACCGGCACGTCTCTTCTCACCACCGGACAAGGTGCAGATCTCTCTGGTGTAGTCCGTGATGCCGAGCTTACCGAGAATGGATTTTGCCTCAAATTCCTTAGCTTCTTTCAAATCATCCGGCAGATGCAGCATAACTTGTTCCAGCACGCTGCCGTGGTCTTCAAATTCCGGTATCTGAGGCAGATAGGAGATCCTCACACCGTTTGTGCGGATGATTTCTCCGCTGTCGGATGTTTCTGCTCCGGCAAGAATTTTCAGAAAAGTGGATTTTCCTGTTCCATTTGTACCGATGATTCCGACCTTATCCCCTTCATTCAGAAAGAATGAAACATGATCCAGAACCTTACGTTCCATATAGGTTTTAGAGATATTCTGCGCTGTGAGTAGTATCATGGGATGCTCCTTTATCGAAACGCTTACACCGTATCGGTATATATTTTATCATGCAACAAAGGCATATCAGGTTTTCGCTCTGATATGCCTTTTAGAGTATACAACAATAAGAATAAAATGTCAAGCTCAGGAGCAGCGGAAATCAATTTCTGTTGTTTTCCAAACAACTCTTCCGCCATTCCGGTCAATTCCAGTATATCTGGTCATTTTTTCTAGGGGCAGGCTCAGGCAGTGTGCCGATTCCATAGCCCAGAATGCAGAATCCCACACCCCGGTATTCATCTGAAATATGCCACTGCTGCAAAAGTGCTTTTCCTTCTTCGCTGTCGAAGATCTGCCGCGCCCGGTGAATCCAGCAGCTGCCCAATCCCAATGCATATGCCGCATTCATCATGGCACCAATGGCAAGACTACCGTCCTCCACCCATGTCGATGCAGTGGAATCCGCCAGCACTGCCACAGCCACAGGTGCACCATAAAATGGATCGCTTTCCGTCCCCAGAATCGCTGCGTTCATTTTAGAAAGCTTGTGCAGCAGTTCCGGTTCTTGTACGACCACAAATTTTGTTGACATGCGGTTCCGTCCAGTGGGGGCATATTGTCCTGCTGTGAGAATCCTCCCCAGCTTTTCCCGTTCCACTGGTTTGGTACTGTCATAGCTGCGAACACTCCGCCGGGTGCAGAGTGCGTGCAGCACTGCATTTTTTTCGTACATGTTTCATTACCTTCTTTCCCATTTGGAGCAAAGTTCGCCCAGCTGATCTGCCATTTTTGCCAGTTCCTTATTGGAAAGCCCCCGGCTGTTTTGCACCAATGCAGTCAGCCGGTTGAGTGTCTGTGTCAGACGGTCATAGGTCATTGCGCTGCGCCGAGGCTTTTGCGCAATGGGAACAGGCTGGGCATCCAGAATGATCTTGCCCGATGCGATATCAAATTCCGCACCGCTGTAAGGTGCATAGGCATCCAGCCCATAATCCAGCCAGAGCTTATCCCGGAGCGCATCCGCAGATTCTGCTGCGCCATGGATAACGAATACCTTTTGCACACCGTGAATGGCATTGACCCAGGAAAGCAGTCCCTTCTGGTCTGCATGCCCGCTCATGCCCTGGAGTTGGACGATCTGTGCGCTCACTTGCACGGTCTCGCCGAACAATGTCACAGTTTTTGCGCCTTCCACAATACGTCTGCCCAGAGAGCCTTCTGCCTGATAGCCAACAAATAAGATCGTATTTTCCGGCTTCCAGAGATTGTGCTTGAGATGATGCTTGATGCGTCCGGCTTCGCACATGCCACTGGCAGAGAGAATGACCTTAGGACGTTTATCCGCATTGATTGCCTTGGAAGCATCGCTCGTCACTGCCGGAATCAGCCCGGAAACACCGATAGGATTTTCTCCACGCTGTACATAAGCTAGCGCTTCTTCGTCGAAGCAGCTTTCCTTGTTGCGCATAAAGATCTCTGTTGCTTCAATTGCCAGAGGACTGTCCATATAAATGGGGAAATCTCCGTATTCCGGCAGCAGATTTTCATCTTTGATCTGCTTGAAATAATAGAGCATTTCCTGCGTACGACCTACGGCAAAGGAAGGGATAATGACGCTGCCGCCTCTGGAAAAGGTATCCCGCAGCACCTGCACCAGCCCAGGCAGATATCCCTTGGGCTTTTCGTGAAGCCGGTTTCCATAGGTGGATTCCATGATCACATAATCCGCTTCCTGGGGTACCTGGGGATCGCGGATCAGCGGCTGATTGAGATTACCGATATCACCGGAAAAAACCAGTTTCTTGGTTACGCCGTTTTCCGTAAGCCAAATTTCAATGCTGGAGGAACCCAGAAGATGCCCTGCATCCACAAACCGAACCTCCATCCCCGGAAACAGCGTGAACCGTTCGTCATACCGATGGGAAACGAATAATTCCAGCGCACCCAATGCCTCTTTCATGGTATACAGCGGAACATAGGGTTCACCACCCTTGCGCATTGCCTTGCGGTTGCGCCACTCCGCCTCGAATTCCTGGATATGTGCACTATCCCGAAGCATGATCTCACAGAGGGACACTGTGGCAGCAGTCGCATGGACCTCGCCGGAAAACCCTCCGGCATAGAGCAGAGGCAAAAGACCGGAGTGGTCAATGTGGGCATGGGTCAGCAGAACATAGTCAATATTTCCCGGTGCACAGGGGATCTTGACATTTTCATAGGTATCTCTCCCCTGTTCCATGCCGAAGTCCACCAGAATACGTCTGCCGCAGACTTCCAGGTAGGTACAGCTGCCAGTGACTTCATGGGTTGCGCCAATAAAAGTCATTTTCATAGGGATCACTCCTTTCCATGGGGAATCATTTTTTACTGAAGAGCAGATATTTCCGTGCAAAGAAATTCCAGAGGAATGCCACAACGGCAGAGACCACCTTGCCCATGATCTGATATGCGCTGGTGATGTCAGCCAGGGTGCATTCAAACAGCTTTGTGATGCCTAGCGTCAGAAGCAATCCCACCACGCCAATGGCAGCAAATGCCAGAAATTCTGTCAGCCGGGACTGCATTTTCGACGTATGGAAGATCCAGAAGGTACTGAGGAAGTAGTTCGCCAGCAGACCAGCAACGAAAGAGAGTCCGTTTGCCAGAACAGCAAACCGCTGATCAAACACCAGGAAAAACAGCAGTGTTGACAATCCCCAGTCTATAATGGTCGCCCCGCCGCCCACAAAGCAATAGCGGAAAAACTGTATCAGTGTATTTTCAGTATCTCCGGCAAACAACCGCCCGAATTGCCGCTTTCGCAGAATATCAAGCAGTTCCTGAAAATTGCCGGTTTGTGATGTATTCTTTTGTTTCATAGAAGATCCTTTGCCTTATGATTCTGTCGGCAGTGAACTGATCAGATGTACCAGGAACTTCAGCAATGCAATGGAATCATCTGATCCCAGTTCACCATTGGCATTACAATCTGCATTTTTCGATGCTTTTTCACTCAGCTGTACCGCACCGGCAGCTGCTTTGTTCAGAAGAACCGCATCTGTAATATCCACTCTGCCATCCAGGTTGACATCACCGTACAGTGTACCATCAGGTACAGGTTCAGCCGTACTGCTTTCTACGGGTTTTACAGTAGTCTCTGTAGAATTTGCAGAAGAAACAGTGGTGGTTTCTGTTTGCTGAGAAACAAAGGTCTCTGTCTGGGATTCTGTTGTCTTTTCAGAAGAGCTCGTTGTCGTAGCTGTGGTGGTAGTTGTTGTAGTTGTAGTTGTAGTAGTTGTTGTTTGGGTAGCTGTCGTTGTTTCAGAAGGCGTTGTATTCTCTGGCTTTGTGCCGTCCGGTTCAATACCGCCAACCAGTACGCCGTCAGAGTAAACACAGATATAATCCGTCCGTGTCTCCGAGCCGTCCTGATAGGTATCAATACATTTGGTAATGCCCTGATAGCTCCAGTCATTGGTGGGATCCCAGGTGTCGCCATAGTAGAAACCAACGGTAAACTGATATTTTTTGTTGGAGTTTGCGATTTTATAGCCGTCCCACTTGACTTCGACATAATAAATATTCGGATCAAAACTTGCATCAAATTGATACGGTCCGGAGATAATGCCATCAGCCGGTGCTGCTTCTACACTCGCCTGGTCGTAAAGCTCTGAACCAGTCACCAGACTGATATTGGACTTGTCGCTGAGTTCCTCAATGCTGAAATAGTACCGCATGGAGAGATCTGTCTTTGGCGTTGTAGAATCAGTGCGCATCTGAATTGCCAGTTTTGTCACGCCGGCGCCGCTGGTCTGGATATCATCTACGGCATAAGCATCTACCCAGAAATCGTTTCCGCCGGAATCATTTCCAGTGTCCGATTTGGGCGGAAAATCCGGTGTGATCTCCATACTATCAGTTCCATAGTACGCATACAGACCGGCACAGGCACCGACAAATGCAGCATTATAGTCGATGGTTACCTCATTATAGATCCAATCCGCAGTGATATCGTTGTGCTGATCCTGTGCATCCGGACCACCTACCAGGGCACCATACAGTACATAGCGCTGTTCATCGGTATCCTCGCACTTTGTCAGACCAGATGCGGCACGATGGTGCGGGAATTTTGCTGCGTTTTCATTATAGCCAACCACATAAGGACGGTTCAGCGGATTGTCACCCAGAATGTACTCCATCTGACCCTTTGCCCAATCGCTGAATTTAGAAGGCTGACCGTTGTTGTTATATTTATCATACACCAATGCCATGAGCTGTGCAGCAGTGTTGTATCTTGCAGATCCCCAGGTATTCAGCCAGAAATAACCAGCCGGTGTAATGGTACCCACGCCGCCGGTCATATATTTGTCGATGGCTTCGGCAACAGAACTCCAGCAATCCATTTCCTCATAAGGGCTCTTCCCTGCTGCTTCCTTGTATTCATCAATGAAATTCGGATACTGTTCGCTGACGATCTCGCCCAGAATGCACTGTACACCGCCCCACATGTCGTTCCAGCAGTATACATAACACGGTGCTGCATAGTAGTCGTAATAGGGGAAGATTTCCTCCAGGTAATGGTGATCTCCGGTGATCTTATACATCCAGGCAGCTGCCCAGCAGTAGTCATCCTCCCACTTTGAGGATTGATAATACTGTTTCGGACCATCCGCATTATCACTGAGCTGTTTTTCGTGTGTTTCAGCGAAATTGAACAGCGCAAGTGCATAATCCAGAGACTTTTCTGCATATTCCGGATCAGTGTCCTTGAAATTCAGATAGTTGATAGCAAGTGAAGCTGCCGCAGAAGCCACATAATCGGTCTGAGGCTTTTCTTCTGTCAGGAAAAATGCCGGTCGATCCATATCATCGATCTCAGGTGCATTCCAGTAAGCATGGTCAATATCGCCGTCACCCACCTGGTAGCAGTGTGCGATCACATTGCCACTTTCATCCAGGAATGTACACTTCATCAGATAGTCGTTAAAATAACGCAGAATCGTTTCAATGTGGTCGTCCTGTCCGGTCTTGACATAGGAATCCCGAAATTCGTAATATCCCCAGCCCAGTGTTGCAGCGGAATAGTTTTCCGGCATACCGAATTTTACATGGTCACCAGCATCGTGGAAGCCGCCGGAAACGTCAATATAACCGTCTCCGTCCGGATCGAGAATATCCTTGTACTGCGTCAGAAAGCTCTCGCTCAGATTGGTGGCAGTACTGTTCATTTCCACTTGTGCATCGTAAGTATGGCAGTCGCCTCTCCAGTTGTAGCGGTCATTTTCGCTGACACCAGTACCGCACATGTTGCCGTCATAGAAATAGATGGAATATTGCAGCGCGCGTGCAAAATTCGCCTCTTCATCAGCTGCACTGACAGCTGATGGTGCAAGACTGCCGCAAATCCCCACAAGCATCGCACTGCTGACGAGAAGCGAGATCAGACGCTTTTTACCGTGATGGTTTTGTTTCATATCACATTTCCTTTCTTGATCGAGTAGATTTTGAAATTCGATTATAATCATTATAAGTCATTTTTGCGGAATTGTCAACAGTTTTTTCCTTATGAGATTATTGTTTTTTGTTAAAAGTGCAGTGAAAACAGAAAAGATGCCGCATCGAACGGCATCTTTTCAACAGTGGATAAAGTTATTTGATCATTTGGAAATGGAAGTGTGCGGTAATAGTTATTTTGTGTATTCTTCAAATAGCCAGAATGTTTCCTTTTCATTTTCCGAATACTGATCTGCCGGGTAGATACGAATACGTACCTTCATTCCATTTGGCTTATGATACGTATGTTCCGGATTCTTTCCCGCACGCAGCATCTGATCGATGTTCTGATAATTGAGAAATTCCTGCAATCCTTCTTTGTCATCAGGATGCACATGCTTCACAATGTAAATCTCCATTGCTGGCAGAAAATGATTTGCAGTTTTCTCCAGTTTTTCCGTAAAGTGCTGGGGGCAATAGATACTCCTGGTGGAATCTGTATTCAGATTAACCACATATACGCCCATGAAATAGGAGGAAATGATGCGTATGAAATTGTCTGCATCTTTTTTCTCCAGCAGGATCTTCTCCAGCTTCCGGTTCATTTCCCGTGCCTTGGAGATATTGCCTTTTTTCTGATAGTACAGCCGTTTTGCCTCATACATTTTGCATTCTGCATCGGCAACCAGATGATCCAGGTGCACTGCTGTGTGCAGCCACGATGTTCCTACAGAAATATGATAGTCCTTTTCCTGCATTTTTTCATGGAGCAACGAAAGTTTTCTTTCTACATCCTTTTCGGAGCAGTGGTGGCAGAACACCACAAATTCATCGCCGCCAATTCGATATGCATCATTGCTCCCAAAGATTTCTTTTAATGAATCACCAATGTATCGCAGCATGGCATCTCCGGCAGCATGTCCCAGATGATTGTTCAGTTCATGCAGACCGTTTGCATCTGCATAAATACAGCAGAGAGACTCATCTTTGATATTGGCATACGAGTTCAAAGCAAGCTGGTAGCTATTGCGGTTTTTCAAACCTGTTACTGCATCTATGGTGCCCATTCTCTGGATCAGCTGATAGGAATTCATATTTTGCAGTGTCAGCAGAAAGTTTCCTGCAACACATTCCAGCAAAACGCCGTCAGACCATACCTCCTGCATGTTGAGACTTGCCAGCAGAGCAATGAGCCGATTTTCTGTATCACGCACAGGAACAAGGATCATATTGTAGATGTGATGGAGTGCCAGTGCCTCTTGTTCATCTTTTGCCAGCCGGGACAAATCCTTTGGATAGAACATGAGTGTTTTACCGTCACGAAGAGATTTCCACATTCTCGGCGGTGCATCGCGCAGCAGCAAACCTTTGAGATCCTCCTCCGACATAGCGCCATTTTCACCGTGCCAGGAATAAAGCGCTGTTTCTCCCTCGTTCCGGATAACCGTCAGAATGACTGCTTCTGCAGTGAGCATACTCCCGACAATATGAAGTGCATTCGGTATCAATTCCGGTTTTTTTGGCGCATCGTACAGTGCCTGCTGAACATTATACATGTACAGAGACTGTGACAGCTGACGTTCTTTTTGCATCGCTTCCTTGCGATTCCGGAGAAGCGTCCAGATGAAATACAGCAGAAACGCTACAATATAAATAGCTGCCAGAATATAAATGACGTAACGAATCTTTCTGGCGTTGGAAAATACTACGCTTTCTGGTACGGTTACCTGTACCATCCACCGATTGATGCCAGCAGGACTATAACGAGTGTAGAGGTATTCATCGTATGTATTTGAGCGAAATGCAAAATATCCTGCTTTTCCCTGGGTAATATGATTTTTCATGTCCTCAAAATCATATCCCTGTCTGACTTCCTGGATGTTCATTTCAGGATCGTTGATATTTCCAAGAGAATCATGCAGTGTATCCAGAAGGAAGTCCCCGGTTTCTCCATCAATAATATAAAGATCACATTGCCCTTCAAAAGCGTTGATAGTAAACTGGTTTGCAAAGGTATCCAGATCTACAAAACCATAGAGAATCCCACTGAGAATGCCGTCCTGGACAACAGGAACTGTCATATAGAGATATTTTTCGTCTGGCTCACTGGAACGGGTACATATCCCAGAAACATAAGGCGTCTTTATCGATTCTTTCCGGAAGTCAAGATCCAAACCCATATCTTTCTGGTCGGTACACCGTACGGACTGATCTGGCAAAAGAATCGCCAGGGCTGCAAAACTACTCTGACACTGAAAAGCCTCTAAGTGTTCCATAGCTACTGTTCCAGTGATATTGTCATGGGTTACCAGAATGCTCGACAAAATCTCCAATTCTTCCTCGTTATTGCGAATCTCACTTCGGATGTCAGACGAAAGCTGATTCGCCGTGTCATTTAGGGTGCGGTAACAGGACTTTGTGGCAATTTGGTTGACTTGAAGCGTGGCAGCAACAAAACAAATCGCAAGAATCAGAGCAATCACTAAAACTGTAATAATATTCCATTTTATAGAATGCTTTTTCTTCATGCTGTCACACTCCCCGAAAATATACTTTTTCTTATTTTAACATATATCGCCTCATTTTTCAATACTTTTCTCAAATATTTCTATTTTCCATATATAACAGTAGAAAAAATTATGCAAAATCACGAAAGAAGTGGTTTTCCTTTAAGGTTCCGAAAACAATTACAGTTTTATCTTGCCTTTTGTTTGAGGGTATCCACAAATTGCGAAAAATGCAGTTTTCCATTTTTATCCCGTTTGAAAACACCGGCATCCAGAAGGACTTCTTCAAAAACGACACCAATTTCTTGCCGAACAATTACACCGGCAGTCTGTTTATTTGCATCTGGATAGCGTTCTTTCAGCGCTGCGATCCATTCTGCATGACAGGCGATAGGATCGTCTTTCTGAAACTGCATATCCGTATAAAGTGCCTTTTCCAAAAGGGGCAGCTCTGCGGCAAGCCGTGCCGGAAGAACTGCAAGTCCCATGACTTCGATCAGTCCGATGTTCTCCTTTTTGATATGGTGCAGGGAGGGATTCGGATGGAATACACCCAGTGGTCTATCTGCTGTAGTCAAATTATTCCGCAGCACAAGGTCGCATTCATATAATCTGCCGCGCATTCTGGCAATGGGCGTGATAGTATTATGGGGCGTGCCATCGGTTTCAGCGAAGATTCCTGCTTCGGGATCACTGTATTGCCGCCAAGCCGTCAGGATATGGTCGCACGCCCCAGCCAATGCAGTGCGGTTTTCACTTTGCAGACGGATGACAGACATAGGCCATTTTACGATGCCGGCTTGTACTTCCGGAAAAATTGGCAGCAGAAAAGACGTTTCCACTGGTGCCTTCTCCATGGGAAAGGTGTAATGTCCGCCCTGGAAGTGCTCATGGCTGAGGATAGAACCACCCACAATGGGGAGATCCGCATTGGAACCGATAAAATAATGGGGCAGAAAATCCAGAACATCAAAAAGTTTTTCAAACACTGCTGCATCGATTTTCATGGGAATGTGTTTCTGATTGAATACGATGCAGTGCTCATTATAATAGCCGTAAGGAGAATATTGCAGCGCCCAGGCTTCACCGTTCACCTGAATGGGAATCGGGCGGAGATTTTGTCTTGCCGGATGGGTCTGTGTGCCGGCAAAACCTGTGTTTTCCAGGCATAGCTGACACGCCGGGTATGCTGTTTTCGGCTGGTTTCTTGCAGCGGCAATATCCCGCGGATCTTTTTCCGGCTTGGAACGGTTGATGGTGATATCCAGTGTACCATATTCACTTGCATATGTCCAGCGGATATCTCTGGAGATTCTGCCGGCACGGACATAGTTTGTGTCCTGGCTGTACTTGTAATACCAGTCTGTGGCAGCTTCGGGACTATTCTGATAAGCCGAGGAAAACCGACGGATGACTTCGTGAGGCATCGCTGTAAAAAGTCCCATGATTCTGGTATCAAACAAATCCTTTGCAGCATTGGTTTCAGCGATAATGCCCTGCTCACAGGCAAAAGCAACCAGTTCGTCCAGGATCTCATCCAATGAACGGCTGACCACAGTTTCGGGCGCTTCTTCCCATGCGGAAAGTTGAAGCAGATCCATGAGCTGATTGCGCATATAGATACTGTCATCCGGAGTCAGAAGTTCCTTTTGGATGCCATATTCGATCAGTTCCTGTATTGTTTTACAAATCATGTGCATTCCTCCCCGATTCCAAGGAACCGCTGATGAAATCCCACCTTACAGATACGCATCTTGTGCACCAGATTTCATCAAGGATTCCCCAGTTTTTTCATTATGCAAACTGAATTTCTTTCACAGCGATCTCACCGGTGCCGGAATAGATCAGATAAAGCGGGTGTACACCATCGCTTATATTCAGCGGTGCTGTGCTTGTCGTCCATGTTTCTGAGGGTGTTACCGGAATCTCAGCAACAACATTGCCACCCACGGCATCATAGGCAGTCAGTGTGCCAGTACCGGTGCCTTTCAGTTGTACGCCAAGGCTTTTTGCGCCCATAAAGCTGAAATACTTATATCCCAGCATAGTACCCGACTGAATCTCTGCAATAAACCGATCCTCGCCGCAGTGAGTGACATTCGGGAAACTGTCCGTATAGATTTTGTTTGCGCCGTGGGGCATGTGACCATTGGTGATATTGCAGGCAATGACTGCGGGATAGATTCCCTCTGCCTTGAGTGGTCCATCATTTAAGCCGCAAGAGGTGATCTCTACCTGTACAATAGAGCCGTCCGACTGGATGGTGATCTTTTCGGCACATGCCTGCCGACTATAGTCGGATTTATGGGTCAGGCGGTGGTAGAATACATACCATTGCCCATTGATATTTTCAATGCTGCCATGGGTTGTTCCTGTCATATTCAGGCGATCTTTTTCTGCTCTTCCCTCATATCCTACATCACCGTTAGAGACAATGGTACCGCCGAAAGTGAAATCACGGTCAGGATATTTACTAGTGGCATAGCACAGTTCATGATTTTTCCAGGAAGAATAGATGAAATAATAGATATCCCCTACCTTGCGGATGGAGCTTGCCTCAAAGAACGGATGTTCTTCAAAGCTTGTTCCCTTGGTTTGATACGGAATAATATGCTTCGGTGCTTCCCGGACGGTGAGCATGTCGTCTTCCACAACTACCATGCATGGTCCCATGACGCTTTCCGGCGTATTCAGGATCTCTTCCCGGGTTTTGTGAAACTGCTTTACCTCGTCCTGGATCAGCGCTTCGTTGGTGCGGAAATCCGGAGTTTCCTCGTGAGGAAACTGTGTACCGTAGTAGATGCGGATCGTACCGTTATCGTTGATGACACCGGGATCAAAGCAGATATATTTCAGCATAGGACTGCCGTCAGGCCAGCGGACAAATCCAAGATACCGATATGCGCCTGCCGGTGTATCGCTGACTGCTACGCTGATAGGACCATAATAGCCGCCGACGCCGTCTCTGCCGGACATGCAATAATAAAGGTAGTATCTGCCGTCATTTCCTCTGACAACATCTGGCGCATACATATATTTCCGCGCAGTGGGGTATGCCGGATCCTGGTCTGCACGGTAAATGGTTCCCTCACATCGCCAATCGGAAAGATCATCGATGGGTGCCGAATAAACGGTATAATCCTGCATGCAGAACGTTTCGCCGCCCTCTTTATCATGAGAGCCGTAGAGATATACCCGGTCACCAAATACATGAGGTTCACCGTCGGGGATACATTCATAAATCGGAAGAAATGGATTGTAAACCTGCTTTTTCATGGCTGTCAAGTCCTTTCAGTTTGAATATCTACATCGTATATGCATGAACATATGGATGATAAGACTATTATAATAATTTCACTTCCCTGTGTCAATAGATTTTTTGTGCTGTTTCTATGCTGATTTGTAAAATGAATTCTGAGGGGCTTATCGAATATTGCTGCTGAGACAAGTCCTTTTAAGGCAATACCGCACAAAGATTGTGCGTCAGATGCGCCGTCAGATTTTTCGTCAGATGAAACAAAAAGCGCAGTGAATACTTTGTGTATTCACGAGCATTTTTGTGAAATATGACGCAAAATATGCAAGCATATGACGTGCAAAGCCGTCAGGCGCTCTTTGTGCGGTGTTGCCTTAAATATATATCGATAATAAATATCATTTTATATTTTACATTGATATGAGAAAAATTCTGAAAATCGCTTGACTTTTTTTTGAAGATGTGGTATACTAAACGCATGTGCTATGAAAAGCCGCCGTGGCGGAATAGGCAGACGCAGTGGACTTAAAATCCACCAATCATTGCGATTGTACCGGTTCAAGTCCGGTCGGCGGCACCAATAACAAGGCTGCTGTACTTCTATGTAAGTGCAGCAGCCCTTTTTTATTCGATTTTATCACATTTTTCAACTAAGGCAACACCGCACAAAGAGTGCCTGTCGGCTTTGCGCGGTATTGTCCTAAGATGCAATAATGCCACACGCAATTTTTTCACCAGAATTTCCAGATGGCTGGGTGTGATAATCATCGGAATGTGCATGCAGGATCACAGTATGACCGCATACCTGTGACGGACGAAACCGATCCGTATATACCGCACTCCATGCATAACCATTATTGCTCAGCAGTGCAGGCAAATCGCCTGTATGAAACGGGTGGGGCATGTCATGCAGATCCAGATGCGTTCCTGCATTGGCAAAAGGATCTTTTGTATTTCCGCTGCATATACGTCCCATATGGATGTGCATGGCGAAAAAGCCGTTTTTCGCAGGAAGTCCATTGATCTCTGAAAAAATGACCGTACCTTGGCATACATCGAAAAAAAGGACTGTTCCGCAGATTTCTGGATAGAGATCAGATCCATGCAGTATTGCAGTACAACAAGGATCGCGGAGCAGAAGACGTTTTGGAATCGAAAACATATGATCACCTACTACTCAGTTGTTCAAGGCGTACTGATGAAATTTCTCCTGTCAGCACATTCTGATTGTAAGACAACACCGCACAAAGAGCGCCCGACGACATTATCCGGTGTTTCCATAAAAAATATGCAATTCTAAGAAAAAATATGCCGATTGTAATTGAGCTCACCCTGACTTTAAAATGGCTGCATCAATTCTGTTCGGAATTTCAAGTCCCGAAATTGTTTTGGCGTAATACCAACTTTTTTGGAAAACACCTGTATGAAATGGCTCTGAGAAGAAAAAGAAAACAAATTTGCAATTTCTGCAAAGCTACGGTCAGAAAATTGCAACAATTGTTTTGCTGCTAGTATTTTCTGATCCAAAATATAACTATGCAGCGTGCACCCCATTTGTTCTCGGAACAGGCGGCTCAGATAACTCGGGTGTAGACGAACTACCTTAGCAAGCGTTTCGACTGTGACTTTTTCATGCAGGTGACTGTAAATATAGTTCAGGCAAATGGTGATCGGCTTTGAATAGGCTGTTCCGCTGCGGATATGGCGCATTCGTTTCGTAAAATCCAGACATGCTGTATCATGCAGTTCTTCTATCATATCTTCCGTGACTGCCTCATCAATTTTGTGAATATAAAAGTCACTGATACGGTATGCCTGTTCCCCCGGCATGCCGCCTTCAATACAAAATCGTGTAACCATTGCCAACATAATGATACAATGGTATCGAAAGTTCTGTACCATATCGAAAGAAAGAACGGTTTCCTTTGCAATACGCCAATATTGTCTGCTTTTTAAATTCCGAGTTACACCATCCATATCCCCCTGCTGTACCATATTGTAAAAAACGAATTCTGTTTCCGGTGGTTCGTGCTGCTGCACATGCTCCTGCCGTTCCTGTTCTTCTTTTAACCATTCCAGTTCCAGTGTCATTTGCTATTCTCCCTTCTTTCGTTAGGACAATACCGCACAAAGATTGCGCGTCAGGTGCGCCGTCAGATTTTTCGTCAGATGAAACAAAAAGCGCAGTGAATACTTTGTGTATTCACGAGCATTTTTGTGAAATATGACGCAAAATATGCAAGCATATGACGTGCAAAGCCGTCAGGCGCTCTTTGTGCGGTGTTGCCTTAGATTTTTTCGAAAAGGTATGCTGATACCCTTGCAAAAACGGATCCGCATATTTTTCACAGTTCATCACAAAAAGACGAATTTTTGTCAACAGATATTATATCATATTTTTGATATAAAAGCAAGTTTTTTGATATCATTTTTTTTGTTTTCCACGTAAAATAGAACTGATTATATTCCCTATTCTGAATCAAACAAACCTTTGAAAAGGCACTAAATGATTCGCAGGAGGTTTTATACATGCGTATTTGGGAAGGATACCAGCACGGTATCAATTTCGGCGGATGGTTTTCACAGCAGGAACACAGCGACCGTCACTATCAGATTTTTATTTCAGAATCGGATTTTGCCACAGTGGCAAGCTGGGGATTAGATCATGTACGAATCCCGGTCGATTTCGAACTAGTAGAATCGGAAGGCGGCATACGAAAAGAAGAGGGATTTTCCTGGATCGAACGCTGTCTGAAATGGTGCGAGAAGTATCATCTTCATATGATACTGGATCTGCACAAAACGCCGGGATACTCATTTGATGATCAATCAAATGCAGGGGAATTTTTCAAAAATCTGGCATTGCAGGCACGTTTTATGTCCCTTTGGCAGGAATTTGCACGCCGATTTGGAAAGTATCATAAAATTCTTGCATTTGAATTGCTGAATGAAGTGGTAGACAGCAGCATTGCAGAACAATGGAACAAGATCGCAGCAAATACAGTGGCTGCCATTCGTTCCATTGCACCCGAAATTCCGATTTTGATCGGAGGAATTCACCATAATGGTGCTGATGGTGTCCCCCTTCTGGATCCCCCGGCAGATGATCATATTGTGTATAATTTTCATTGCTTTGAGCCGATCGTCTTTACGCACCAGACTGCATTCTGGGCAAAGGGAATGCGGCAGGATTTTCATATTGCCTATCCGGATTCCTTAGATACTTATCGTAAGTGTTCAGCTGCTTTTAACAAAGAATATACCGATCCCCTTGTAAAAGAAGGCGTGACAGACGTTGAGGCTTCACTCTTTGAAGCGAATTTTGCCGCAGCTATCAGTTGTGCAGAAAAATACAATGTACCTCTATATTGCGGTGAATATGGCGTCATTCATCAGGCAGATATTGAAAGCACGCTGCGCTGGTTCCAGGTCATATCCTCTGTATTTGAGCGGCATCATATCGGGCGTGCTGTCTGGACGTATAAAAAAATGGATTTCGGTTTAACGGATTCTCATATGCTGCCGATCCTGCGCCAGATCATTCCACTTTTGTGATTATATCATTCCCCGGCAGTTTCGCCGCCATATCCAAAAAGAAAAAGCTGTTGCAGACAGTCAAAATCCAAACACAGAACCGTCTCTGTTCCGACTCGTTCTTTGGATTTTGCTGTATTTGCAGCAGCTTTTTATATATAGGATTATCTATTTCGAGAATTGTTATTATAGATTCCAGTCATCCCGGTGCATCGGAGTCTTGTCAGCGCCAAGTTGGATCAGATTTTCCTGGATACTGCGCTGATCGGCTTTTCCAATCAGAGCCTCTCGTGATTTTTTGAACTTTGCGACATCCACATGACGGCTCGGACCGCCAACACAGCCGCCATCGCACGCCATTCCTTCAATAAAGTCTGCGGAAAACCGTCCCATTTTCAACATCAGCAAAGCACGCTTGCAGGCATCTGTGCCATTGCAGCGTTCCACTTGTACTTCGTTTGTAACGCCTTGTTCTTTCATACCTTCCAGCACAGCTGCAGTTACGCCGCCGCTGTTGCCAAACCATTTTCCAAAAGTACTTGCTTCCTGGCGCGTTTCTGCACTTTCCTTGATGGTGACGCCACGCGCACGGATGATGGCACGGATCTCACCGAATGTCATGGCATAGTCGGCGTTGCCCGGCACTTTCTGATCCATAACCTCGCTTTTTTTTGCGATGCATGGTCCGATGAACACAGTTATTGCTTCGGGATCCCGTGATTTGATCCAGCGGGACACACCACACATAGGCGAAACTGTTGTTGAAATATTCTCTTCCAGATCCGGATAATGCAGACGAATCAGATTGACAAATCCAGGGCAGCAGGATGTAGTACACTTTTTCCCTTCCTTATATGCCTCTGCCCACTCAGCAGCTTCTGCATAGGCTGTCATATCGCCGCCCAGTCCCACTTCAATCATATCCATAAAGCCGACTTCTTTCAGCGCATTTCGCCAGCTTTCAAAAGTGATGCCTTCCCCGAACTGTCCTTCGGCAGACGGTGCAATCATTGCATAGACGTGCTTCTTGTCGACAATTGCCTGGCAAACATCTACCACACAAGATTTTGAGCTGATCGCGCCAAAGGGACAACTGTGGATGCACTTGCCGCATTGAATACATTTTTTCTCATCAATATAACAGATGCCATTTTCATCAGTAGAAATTGCGCCGACGGGACAACTGCGGCGGCAGGGACGGATCAGATCGGCAATTGCATTATATGGGCATGCCGCCGCGCACTTTCCGCACTCCCGACATTTCTGGGGATCAATATGTGCACGGGAACGTCCGATATCGATTGCATCGAAATTACAAGACTGCTGACAAGCCTTTCCCATACATTTCTGGCAGTTATCCGTGACTACATATCGGGAGATCGGACAATCTTCACATGCCGCCTGCACAACCTGTACCACCAATTCATTATGGGCGCCCTGGGGTGCCTTTCCTTCTGCAAGGCGGATCCGCTGGCGTACAATTTCACGTTCTTTATATACGCAGCAGCGATATTTTGCTTTTGGTCCGGGCATCATCCGATACGGCAGCGCATCTTTTTCTTCCTCAAATTTTCCGGCAAATACCAGTTTTGCTACCTCGCATAAAATATCGTGCTTGATTTGAATAATCGTTCCGTCGTTCGTAACCATAATAACCTCCAGTCAGTCCTGTGCATCTGTAATCCAGTCTCAGCGCAAGTTATCACGACAGCTGCATAGAATCAAAATGTTCTCTTCTATTATATCATGATTTCGGTGGTTTGTAAAGCCCATGTTTCTGCATCATTTCACATAGCATTCTTCGTACAGAAGAACAAGTACTGTGTACCAATTCTCTTCTGATTCTGTACAAAGTTTTCCATGATATTTCCCCACGATTTCGCTTACGCTCTTTAAGCCGATACCATGGTTTTCAGTATCTGTTTTTCTTGTTGCGTGATGCTTTGGAAGCACGCCGTCAAACCGGTTTCCCACACTAATGCGAATGATTCCTTTTTCCGCTTTCATTTTCAACTGGATCAGCCGATCCTCGGGCAGGAGCCGATTGGATGCCTCCACAGCGTTATCCAGCAGATTTCCAAGAATAACGTTCAAATCAAAAACCGGGAATGAAAATGTCCCCGGCAGTTCCACCTGAATTTCCAGTTTTGCGCCAGACTGCCGAAGGGGCGTCAGCTTGTAATTCAAAATACTGTTTACTGCTTCATTTTCCGTGTAGGAGACCCAATCTGCATTTTCTAAAAACGATTCTGAAGTTTGCAGATATTCCTGGAGTTGCTCTAAATCACCTGTTTCCAGGAGACGCTGCATCTGGAACAGGTGATTCTTCATATCATGGCGCAGACATCGCAGCCGCATTTGTGACTGCTGAACCACTTCCAACTGCGCCTGATAAGCCTGATTTTGCTTCTGGATTAGTTCAGCTGTGTGATGCTCCTCCATCATACGCATCAGCAGATCGTACAGAGAAAAAACGCTGACATTGATCAGCAGGAGAATGATGGCGGAAAGCAGAGACTGCCAAGACAGTGTACGTGCCACAAAGTGTGCAACAACAATACAGCCGAGAGGTACGAAAACAGTTGTCAGAATATAGAACATCTTCAGTTTTGGTGTGGTGACACTATGGAACAGCTGAAAGTGCAGGATGATCCGGGCAAATACCAGCAAGAGCAAGGAAGATACAAAACCACTGGTAAAGAAAATTGGCGGCGTGTCCATCCACACTGTGGCTGTGGTGCAGACAATGTCAGCAATCATACTTAAGATATAGATGGACACTGTCCCAAGAACCCGTTGCATCCATGTAGTACGATAAAGCAGTGTGATGCAGAAAAATGGGATCAGATTGCTGAGAATATTCAGAATGCCATTATGAAACAAAAGATAGATGCCGCTGTTCAGCAGATAATATCCCAGATAACAGAATAATTCAGCCCACATGAGACGGCGTTCTTTATGAAAAAACATACTGGCGCATTGATATACCGCATAAATATGAAATAAATTTGAAAAAAGATAAAAGAAAAGTTCCATTTGATTTAATTCCTCATAAGCCAGTCATCTACTACAGACTGCTGCGTGCGGCTGATCGGCAGAACTTCATGTTCTGGACCGCACAGATAAACGGAATTTGTTGTATATCTCTCGATATAATCCGGATTCACCAAATACGATTTATGAATGTTCAGAAAGGATTCGAAACATTTTTGCTGTCTGACATCAGAGAGTTTCCCATAAAACGAAGCACGCCCGTCAACCATTTTTACAACGATCTGCCTGCCGCAGCTGTTCAGATACTGAATCCGGGACACCGGAACACGCATCAGTGTTTTTCGGCAGGTGAATTCAAATAGACGGTGCGTCATGTTGCGGTATTGGATCGCCTTTTGCATCGTATCTGAAATTTCCTCCAGAGAAGCAGGCTTTTTGATGAAACCGGCTGGGCGGATATTTGAAATCGTAGCAGCTGCACAATGATCATAAGATGTGACAAAGATGATATCCACATCCTTTAAGCCCACTATTCTCCGCAAACGGATCCCCAATGTAATCCCATTCATCTGTTCATCGCCGTCCTGAAAACGATTCTGAAAAAAATCAGGCATTTTTCCGCAGCCGGAAAAGTCAATGTCCAGAAACAGAAAATCATAGTGCACACCATTCAGACAGGCTTGATATAAGGATTCACAATCCGTATAAATGTCCGGCGGATCCATATCCACGTCTTTCTGTGTGCTGTAAATCAAAAGATATTCCCGTATCCTCTGACACATTGACGCATCATCATCTGCAATTGCTATTCTCATAAAAACCATCTCCTACAATTTTTACAACAATACCGCCCCAATGTTGTTCTTAAGGCAACACCGTACAAAGAACGCCTGACGGCTCTGCGCATCATCTGTCTGCTGATTTTTTCCACATGTCGAAAAGTACTGGTGCATACAAAAATACACACTCCGTTCTTTGTTTTTATGGCGAAAAATCTGACGAAGTCTACGCTCGTAGAGTACATCTGACACAATCTCTGTACGGTATTGCCTGAAATGAATGAATCTCTCCTATTGTCCATTTATAGAATTCTGAGAATCGATCAAAACGATCAATTTTATCTAAACAATTATATCACGTTTCGACACCTTTTGCAAGATGTTCCTTTTTATTTTTTTGAGAAATTTCATAATCGTTCGACAAAATTCGACAAATCACAAAAATATATTCAGTTACCGGAAGATTCCTTTGAAATTCTTGACATTACACGACAGATTTGGTATAATCAAGAGAACTTGTTTCCTTAAGGCAACACCGCACAAAGAGCGCCTGTCGGCTTTGCACGTCATATGCTTGCATATT